>JBKQHN010000213.1:0-18239 GCA_052148755.1 Beijerinckiaceae bacterium
CCTGGGACTATTACAAGATCCTGGCGACGATTCCGGGCGACAAGGCCTTCCTGCCGCTCGAACAATCCCGCTGCCCCCTCATCAAGAAATAGGCGCTGCCTGTGACGGCGGCGCGCGACATTTCGCCATCCGTCCGCCTCGGAGACCGGTTCATGAGGGCTGAAACTTTGTCGAGCCTTCTCGCGCGCAATGTCGCGGCGACTCCGCACGCCGTTGCGGCGAGTGATGAGCGCGGCAGTCTCGATTGGACGCAATTTGCGGCTTTGTCGGAGGGCTATGCCGCGCTTCTGGCGCGCCAAGGCGTGGATTTCGGCGACCGCGTCGCTCTGTGGTTGCCCAATTGCATCGATTATCTTGCCGTGATCTTCGCCTGCGCGCGACTCGGAGCACTGGCCGTGCATGTCAATACACGGTTCAGAACCGTCGAAGTGGGCTACCTGTTGAGGCGATCCGGCGCGAGCGTCCTCGTCACGGCCTGGGGTTTCGCGCCGGTCGATTTTCCCCGGCTGCTTGGCGAGATCGCCGCGGAAGATCGCGTTGCTCTGCGATGCATCGTCGGGCAAAACGCGAGCGTGCCCGACGTGGCTGGTCTTCCCGTCGTTCCGCTGGAGCCTTGCGGCCGGATCGACGACTTCGCTTCACCTGACACCTTGTGCCTCACTTTCACAACCAGCGGCACGACGAGCGGGCCGAAGCTTGTGCTGCATTCGCAACGTTCGATCGCTGGCCACGCTTGCGACGTCGCGGCCGCACTTGCGACGGAGAAAGCCGGCTCTTGCATGCTGTCCGCTGTGCCGCTTTGCGGCACGTTCGGCCTCACGCTCGCATTGGGGGCTGCCGCAGGCGGCGCGCATATCGTCCTGATGCCGCAGTTCGACGGGCGCGAGGCCGAGGCGCTGATCCGCACGCACGCGGTCACGCATACGGGCGGCAGTGACGACATGCTCGGGCGGATCGCCGAGGCGGCATCAGGCCGCCCCTTCGATACGATCGTTTTCTCGGGCTTTGCGAATTTCACGCCCAGTGCCGCCGCTTCGGTGGCCGCCGCCGATGCCCTCGGCATGAACCCGCGCGGCCTCTATGGCAGTTCCGAAGTTCAGGCGATCTTCGCGATCGCGCCCGACAGCCGGCGGCTGAGCGACGGCGGTGTTCCTGTTTCACCGGCGGCCGAAATCTCGATCCGCGACCCGGACAGCGGCGAACCGGTCGCGGACGGCGAAGACGGCGAATTGTGCCTGCATGCGCCGTCCTTCTTTTCCGGCTATCTCGACGATCCGCAAGCGACCGCGCGCGCCTTCACTTCGGACGGCTTTTTCAAGACGGGCGATCTCGCGCGGCGCGTCACCCCGGGCTTCATCTTCAAGAGCCGCATCGGTGACAGCCTTCGCCTCGGCGGCTTCCTCGTGAACCCCGAGGAGATCGAAGCCTTTCTCCAATCCCTTCCGGGTGTCGCCGAAGCGCAGGTCGTCGCAGCAGAAGATGGCGGCGCTCGCGTCGCCTTTGCTTTCATCCGTCCGGCAGCCGGTACGAATCCAGAGGAGAGCGCCATCCTTGCAGCCTGTCGCAAATCGCTCGCACGCTACAAGCAACCCGCGCGCGTCGTGGCAGTGGATGCGTTTCCCGTCACGGAAAGTCCGAACGGCGTGAAGATCCAACGGGTGAAATTGCGCGAGATGGCGAATCTGATTATCAGGTCGCCGCGATGAGCTCCCGTCAGGGAAAACCATCTCCAAATAGCACCCAGAGATATCAGATCACGATGATTTTGGATTGATTCAATCCAAAATCATCGTGATCGATTCCAATAAAATAGAGCGGGATGCGGGCGGAAAACCGGTTCCCACTTTTCCTCATCCCGCTCTAGCTAATTGCCATTTCGCCAACCCGATCGTCGCGCGGTCTTTGCAGCACTTGCGCCATCACCCCGGCTCACGCCATCCGGAAATGCTTCGACAGTTTCAGCCCTTGGCCCTGGTAATTCGACTGCCCGCTTGCGCCATAGAGCGATTGCGGCGCCTCCGCCATTTTCTCGTAGACGAGGCGGCCGATCACTTGCCCGTCTTCGAGGATGAAGGGCACTTCATGGCTGCGCACTTCAAGCACCGCGCGGCTGCCGGGCTGGCCTGACGCCGTATAGCCGAAGCCCGGATCGAAGAAGCCGGCATAATGGACGCGAAATTCGCCCATGGCAGGATCGATCGGCACCATTTCGGCGGCGAGATCGGGCGGGATATGCAGCTTTTCCTGCGAGGCCAGGATGTAGAATTCGCCCGGATCGAGGATCAATCTTTTGTCCGGACGCGCTTGAATCGGCTCCCAATAATCTTCGATTGCGTAGGCGCCGACGCGATCGACGTCGATGATGTCGGTGTGCTTTTGCGCCCGGTAGCCGATGATCTCGTTTTCGAGGCTCTCCGCACTGAGCGCGATGCGTAAGACGATACCGCCGCGCAGATTCAATTCGCCGTCGACGAGCGCTTTCTCGGCGTGCCGCTCACGCAAGTCCTTGTCGTCGACTCCGAATTCGGTGCGGGAAAAAAATTGCTGCGGATGCCAGCGCCGGAAGCGGACCTGGTTGAGCTTCGTGCCCTTATGCACCCGCACACTGAAGCTGCGCGGAGAGACTTCCGCATAAAGCCGCCCCTCATAGCCGCGCCCCACGTGGTCGAAGACTTCGCTGTGGTCGGTGATGAGGCGGGTGAAAATATCGAGTCGGCCTGTCGAGCTTTTCGGGTTTGCCGCCCCGGACAGGCTGTCGGGCAGTTTCAAATATTCGAGCAAAGGAATGACATAGACGCAGCCGCGTTCGAGCACGGCGCCTGGGCCTTCGAGACTGATCTCATCCGACTTCAACGCGGTGAGCTGGTCCTCGACCGTCCGATCCTTGCCCGGCAGAAAGCTCGCCCTGACCCGATGGGCGCACGCGCCAAGCCGCAGGTCGAGGCTCGCAGGCTGCAATTGCGACGGCTCCATCTCGCCGAGGCTTTGGATCATCTTGCGGCGCAGCATCAGTTCGATCTTTTCGCGCCCCAAAAGCCCGAACTCTTTGCCGAAATCACCCGCGAGCCGCGCGACAGTGTCGTCTTCGAAGGGGAGAGATTGACTGGCAGGGACCAACGGCACCGGCTGCATTTTGAGGCTCAAAATTCGACTTTTCGGATGAGTGGACAGAGCAGATATAGACGATTGCGGTGCTTTTGTCGGGCCTCCGGCACGAAAAGCTTCCTCCTATCCACGTCAAAGCGGGTTTTTGCTTGAGCGAGTGGAGTGCAAGCGGTAAGCAACAAGAAACGTGGTCATTTGAGCCGGCCGGCTTGCCGCCACGCTAAATAAGGGGCTAAAAAGGCCGAGACTTCCCCCGAAGATCCTCGCCTTTTGCCGCTTTTTACCCGGCTTTGCTACGCGTGCAAACGCGCTTGAGCGCAGCCGCGAGGAGATATTGAATGCCGCAGGACAAGAAGAATCGCGACTCAAGGCCGCTCGGCACGGCGACCCAGCTCGTCCATGGCGGCACGCTCAGATCGCAATTCGGCGAGACGTCGGAGGCAATTTTTCTCACCCAGGGCTTCGTCTACCAAACGATGGAAGCGGCGGAAGCCCGCTTCAAGGGCGATGATCCGGGATTTACCTATTCGCGTTACGGCAACCCGACCGTCGCCATGTTCGAAGAGCGCATGCGCCTGCTCGAAGGTGCGGAAGCCGCCCGGGCCACAGGGAGCGGTATGGCAGCGGTCACGGCGGCTTTGCTCGGGCAGGTGAAAGCCGGCGATCATGTCGTCGCGGCGCGGGCCTTGTTCGGCGGCTGTCTCTATATCGTCGACGAGCTCCTGCCGCGTTACGGCGTTGCGTCGACGCTCGTCGACGGCGGCGATCTCGATCAGTGGCGCGCAGCGATGCGGCCGCAGACCAAGGCCCTCTTTCTCGAAAGCCCGACCAATCCCTGCCTCGAGATCTACGATATTGCCGCGATCGCCGAGATCGCCCATGGCAATGGCGCAACCCTCGTCGTCGACAATGTGTTTGCCACGCCGATCTTGCAAAAACCGCTACAGCTCGGGGCCGATTGCACCGTCTATTCGGCAACCAAGCACGTCGATGGCCAAGGCCGATGTCTCGGCGGCGTTATTCTCGCCAGCCAAGAGTTCATCGACAAGCATATCCATACCTTCCTGCGCCAGACGGGCCCGGCGCTTTCCCCCTTCAATGCCTGGGTTCTCCTGAAATCGCTGGAAACTTTGCCTCTGCGCGTGGCCCAGCAGCAGCGCAATGCGGAAACAGTCGCCGATTTCCTGAGCCAGCATCGCCAAGTTCATTTCGTCTCTTATCCCGGCCGTGCCGATCATAAGCAGGCGGCCCTCGCGCGCCGGCAAATGAGCGGTGGCGGTACGCTCGTCGCCTTCGAGCTCGCCGGCGGCAAGAAGGCCGCCTTCGCCTTTGCCAATGCCCTCTCGATCGTCAAAATCTCCAACAATCTCGGCGACGCGAAGTCGATCATTACGCATCCGGCGACGACGACGCATCAACGCCTCAGCGCCGAGGTCCGGCGCGCCATGGGGATCGGTGACGGGCTGTTGCGGCTCTCGCTTGGCCTCGAAGACAGCGAAGATCTCATCGCCGATCTCGGGCAAGCCTTCGACGCGCTCGACAGCCGCGGGCTTGCCGCAGAATGAAGCTTGAGGGCGCCTCAATGCTGCGGCGCAGCCGTTGAAATCAAGCGAGCGCCGGCTCGGGTGGCTGATGAGATGCATGCCGCTCCGCAAGCATATTAAATTTTCTATATTTCGGGTCGCCGGTTATCTCACGTCCGATCCAGTCGGGCAGAGGCACCGGCTGGTCCTCGCGCTGAAGTTCGACCTCAGCGATGACAATGCCCGACAAAATCCCCTCGTAGCTATCAATCTCCCAAGTCAGACCTCCAAAAGTCAGACCTGCAAAAGGGACAAAGTGTCGAGACTTCACCAACACGCGGTCACCGCACATCGTACGCAGTATTTCTTCCGCATCCGACATTGGGATTTGATATTCAAACTCCGCTCTACTGAGCCCAATACGTTGCCCTTTGAGTGCCAGCGTCGCCACGTCGCCTGCGATGCGCACCCTCGCTTTGCGACCATCCTCCATAACCACGAGACCGTCTCGGATATGGATCGTGCGCACGACCGCCGACATCCAGCCGTCATTGGCGACAAGAAATTTTCGTTCGATCTCAATACCCATTCCGGCACCAATGCATGTTTCCAGCACCGTCCGATCAGCTCCGTTCCGCCTCAGCCTCCTGCTCCAACTGCAAGATGAGACTTCGCACGGCGTCGAACCGCTCTTCGACGCTTTCACTGAAAAGGGGATCCTTCAGTTCAGTCAAAGCCGAGGCGATCTCCGCCCAGTCCTGAGGTTGCAGAGCCTTGACCGCGGCCGGAAAGAAATCGCTCTCTTCCATGGCGATATGGCGCCGTTCGTGCGCAATGAAGTCACGAATGATGTCGTTGATGGTGTGCCGCAGGACTTCCTGATCCGCCAATACCCTCTGAACTGCCCGCGCGACCCGGCGCAAACGTTCGGCGCCGCTGCGATGCTCGGCCTCGAGATCGCCGATATTTGCAGCAGCAGTGGGATCGCGCGCCTTCAGCTTCTTGAATACTATGTCCTCTTGCGGATGATGGTAGGCGTCCGGATAGACCTCAAAATAGGAGATAATCGCCGAGATAACCTCGTAGTCGGGCCGCTGTCCCCGAACAAAGACGCCCAGCTCCTGCTCGAGAACGAGGAGCAGCTTTTCGATGTTGCGATGTTCTTGGCGCAAAAAACCAATGATCATTGGTTTTATCTTCCGCGGATTTTTGTTGATTTACCACCGGACCAGCCGACCGGCTTTGCGAAAGATCAATCCGGCGCCGGAGCCGCGATAGGACCGCGGCGGATTGCGGAGGGCGGGGGCGAACCTTAACCCGGCGCAGGGCACTTGTGCCGCACTCCTTCCGGGTCAGGCACGGCTTTTGCTGCGCAATGGCTGTGTGGTAAACTGAGTTTCGTTCAATCCAACGCTTCCGACAGAGCCATGTATTGCTGCGTCACGCGCAACATCCAAATCACCGTTCTGCCCGAATTCATGCCGGATCGGTCCGATGCCGAGGAGGCACAATTCTTCTGGGCCTATACGGTCGAGATCGCCAATCTGGGTGATGTGACGGTGCAAGTGACTGATCGCCATTGGAAAATTACTGATGCCAATGGCAAGCTCGACGAAGTGCGTGGACCCGGAATCGTCGGTGAGCAGCCGGTTCTGAAGCCGGGGCAGACCTTTCGCTACACATCGGGCTGTCCGCTTTCGACGCCGTCGGGCATCATGACCGGCACCTATCGCGTGGTCGATGAAAAAGGCAATGTTTTCGACGCCGTGATTCCGGCTTTTTCGCTTGATTCGCCTTTTGCGCAGCGCGTTTTGAACTGAGCCGCGGCGCATAAAGCAGGATGACTTATCTTCGCATCGTCATCCTGCGCTAAGTTTTTGTTTTGTCGCGTGTCCGGACGCAAAACCTATATCCGCTTTTATTGGACACGCGCTAGAGCGGGATACGGAAAAGTGAGAATCGGTTTTCCGCATCCCGCTCTAATTTTTTGGAATCGATCACGATGACTTTGGATTGGTTCAATCCAAAGTCATCGCGATCCAGTCGGAGCCGCCTATGTCTGCGCAAACCTTCGGCTCGGCCGAGGCCCGGCTCGCTGCGACGCTGGACGTGCTCGAACGGCTCATCAGTTTCGATACGGAGAGTTCCAAGTCCAACCTCGCGCTCGTCGCCGAGATCGAAGCCTATTTGACTGATCTCGCTGTCGACTACGTGACAGTGCCGAATGCGACGGGCGATAAGGCAGCGCTTTTTGCGACGATCGGCCCAAAGATTGATGGCGGCGTCGTCCTGTCCGGCCACACCGATGTCGTGCCGGTCGAAGGGCAAGTCTGGACCAGCGATCCCTTTGCAATGCGGCGGAGTGCAGATCGCCTCTATGGGCGCGGCACCTGCGACATGAAGGGCTTCGACGCGATCTGCCTCGCCATGATCCCGGAATTTCAAAGGGCCAATCTGTCGCGGCCGATCCATATTTTGCTGAGCTATGACGAAGAAGTCACCTGCCTCGGTCCGCTCGACACGATTGCCCGCTTCGGCCGCGATCTGCCGCGGCCGGGCGCGGTGCTCGTCGGCGAACCAACTCTGATGCAAGTCGCCGATGCGCATAAGAGTGTCGCAACCTATTTTACGACGGTGCACGGGCACGAGGCGCATTCGTCGAAACCACAGCTCGGCGCCAATGCCATAGAATGGGCCAGCGCTCTTGTTACCGAACTCTACAACTTCGCCGCGACATTGGAGGCGGAGGGCGATCCGAGCGGGCGTTTCGATCCGCCCTTTTCGACCGTCCAGGTCGGCACGATCCATGGCGGCACTGCGCGCAACATCCTGGCTAAGCGCTGCACGTTCCAGTGGGAGTTCCGCGGCCTGCCGGGCGTGCTGCAGAGCCTCGCCTTCGATCACTTGCACGCCTACGCCGAGACCGTCATACGTCCCAAATTGACCCGCTATGCGCCGAACGCCCGGATCGAAATGATCACCGAGGCCGAAGTGCCGGCGCTCGCGCCGCAGACCGGTTCGACGGCCGAAATTCTTGCCCTAAGGCTCGCCCAGTCGAACCGCACGATCACCGTGCCTTTTGCCAGCGAGGCCGGGCAGTTTCAACGGGCCGAGATCCCGACAATCGTCTGCGGACCGGGCTCGATCGACCAGGCGCATCAGCCGGACGAGTTCATTACAATTGCGCAGATCGAAGCCTGCATCGGCTTCATGCGCCGGCTTGCGGCAGAGCTTGGGTGAGGGGCTAGCGCGCCGGCCGCCCCTCCCGACACGATCGGACGCGAAGCCTCGCCTGTGTATGATCCGCGTAGGGCGGTCTTAACTTATTAATGGTCTTTTGGCTCCGCCAGTTTCAAGCGCGGAGCCGCCCTTTGGAGACAATCGATACACTCATTATCGGCGCCGGGCCTGCCGGCCTGACGACCGCTTACGGTCTCGTCAAAGCCGGGCAGAAGGTCTTGGTCATAGAACAAGATCCGCATTATGTCGGCGGCATCAGCCGGACGGTGAACTATAAAGGCTTCCTGTTCGACATCGGCGGTCACAGATTCTTTTCCAAATCGAAGGAAATTGTCGATTTATGGAATGAGATCCTGCCGGATGATTTCATCGAGCGGCCGCGCCTCTCGCGCATCTTCTACCGCCGCAAGTTCTACACTTATCCGCTCAAAGCCTTTGAAGCCTTGCGCAATCTCGGCATTTTTCAAAGCTTCTTGTGTGTCTCGTCCTTTGCCTATGCGAAAGCCTTTCCGATCGAGACCCCTAAGACTTTCCATCAATGGGTTCGCAATCAATTCGGCGAGCGGCTGTTTTCGATCTTTTTCAAGACTTATACGGAAAAGGTCTGGGGCATGGGCTGCGACGAGATTTCCGCCGATTGGGCGGCTCAACGCATCAAAGGCCTGAGCCTCGGCGCCGCGGTCCTCGATGGCCTGCGCCGCTCGCTCGGCTGGAATAAGGGTTCCAAGGCCGGCCGCAACAATGGCGAGGTCGTCAAGACCTTGATCGAGTCGTTTCGCTATCCGCGCCGCGGACCCGGCATGATGTGGGAAGCCTGTGCGCAAAAAATCAAAGAGCGCGGCGGTCGCATCCTGATGGACCGCAAGGCGAGCGAACTCGCCTTCGATGCGCACAAGCAGATTTGGACAGTAACCGTCACGCGAGGCACGGGCGCCAGTGAGACCTATAGCGCACAAAACCTCGTCTCGTCGGCGCCGGTGCGCGAACTTGTAAGCGCCCTGCGCCCTGCGCCCATGAGCCTTCTGCATGCGCGCGAATTGAAATATCGCGACTTCCTCACAGTCGTTCTGATCGGCAAATCCTCTACCAACCTGCCCGACAATTGGGTCTATATCCACGATCCGCAGGTCAAGGTCGGCCGCGTCCAAAACTTCCGCTCCTGGTCGCCGGAGATGATCCCCGATCCGGTGTCGACCTGTCTCGGCCTCGAATATTTCTGCTTCGAAGGCGACGGGCTCTGGACCTCAAGCGATGCCGATCTCATCGCGCTCGCCAAAGCCGAAATCGGCCATATCGGCCTCATGGACCCACGCGACGTGGTCGATGCCTGCGTCGTGCGCCAGAAAAAGGCCTACCCGGTCTATGACGAAGCCTATGCCGACCATTTGGCGGTGATCCGGCGCGAACTTGCAAGCCGCTATCCTTCGCTGCATCTCGTCGGCCGCAACGGCATGCATAAATACAATAATCAGGATCATGCGATGATGACGGGCCTGCTCACGGCCGCCAATATCGTCGCCGGGCAAATCCTCTACGACGTTTGGCAAGTCAATGAGGATGCCGAATATAGCGAAGCCGGGATTTCCGGCGTCGAAGAGGCCTTGAAGAGCGAGCGCCTCGTTCCGAAAAAGGCAGCCTGATTTTGACCGATATCGTCGCCCTCAAAACCCGCGCAATGCTGCCGGACCGCTCCCCTCATCAGCACTTGGGTCCATCGCGCCGATTTTTCTCCGATCTCGTTCGCTATGGTCTATGCAGCGCTGCGGCGCTCGGCCTCGACTGGGGACTGCTGGTCGGTCTTGTCGCCCTCGGCGTGGATTATCTGGCAGCGGCGGCGACGAGTTTTTGTGCCGGCATGGCACTCGCCTATTTCGGCAGTATCGTATTCGTGTTTCCAGATCGCCGCGGCCGCGGGATGTTGACCGAAGCCGCGGGCTTCGTCGCGATCGGATTTGCGGGCTTGTTGTGTAACGAGGCTCTTCTCTGGATTTTCGTGAGCGGGCTTGGATTGAATGTCGCCCTCGCCAAGGCGCCAACTGCGGCCTGCGTGTTCCTCTTCAATTTCCTATTGCGGCGGAGCCTGGTTTTCGCCAAAGGCCAGTGAGCGCAACAGATGCAACCGCGTGCTGCGACACTCGAGCGAGCCGCGCCTTGCGCTAAGCAAGTGCTTGGCTATGGCGAACGGATCGGGCTAAGGCTTTCTCGCGCGCGTGACACGCTCGGCCTCGCCCTATCGCGTGGAACCATTTTTCTGCCCGTCATCGCAGCCGCCATCTGGGCTCTGGCGCATCCCTATCCTGGAATTGTCGGCGATGCGAGCCTTTATATCGGTCGCGCACTCGCCGATCTCGATCCGCAAGGGCTCGGCCAAGATCTGCTCTTCGCGCATGATGGACAATCGCGGTTCAGCATCTATCCAATCGTCGCCAAATGGCTTGTCATCGCTATTGGCACGGATCGCGCCGCTCTTACGCTCGTCGTCTCATCCATGTTTCTGTGGGTCGCGGCGCTGGCCGTGCTCGCGCGCCGATTTCTGACTTGGCGCCACATTTGGGTCGTGATCGTTTTCGTTGCCGTGCTGCCGGTGAACTATGGCGCACCACAGCGTTTCGGCTTTTCGGAAATAATTGCCGTTCCTCGCCCCATGGCCGAAGCCCTGGTACTGTTGGCGCTTGCGGCATTCGCTTACGGCCGGACCTATCTCACATTCGCCATTCTCGCAGCCGCGACCCTCATCCATCCTTTGATGGCGCTCGCCGGCTGGACAGCCGTTGGTCTGGCTCTCTGCCTCGAAGACAGACGCTGGTGGATCGCCGCCGGAGCCGGCACTTCTATCGTGATCAGTGCCGCGATTCTCGGGGTTCCGCTGGTCGATCGGTTGGTTCTGGCCATAGCTCCGGATATCAAGGCGTTCGCGGCAAGCCGCAGTCCACTGCTGTTTCCGACGCATTGGCCAATTGAGTTCCTCGGACCGATCATCGCGCAAATAGCGACGATCGCGGTCGCCGCCAGTCTTTTCCAGGGTCGGCAACGCCGGCTGCTTCTCGCGACCACGGCCGTCGGGCTCTTCGGCATCGGCGTGCAGGCTCTGTTCGGCGATATTTTGTCGTCCTTGCTCGTCATCCAAGCCCAATGCTGGCGCATGGCTTGGTTGACCGCAGCGATCGGCAGTTTCGCTTTGGCCCTCTGCGCCCTCGAACTTTGGCGGCGAGATGCGATCGGCCGCGTCGTCCTCGCGCTTCTTGTGATGTCTTGGATCGCCAGCAGCGAACCATCCGCAACAGCTATGCTTGCCGGGGCGGCGCTCGTCCTCCAGTTCACGAAGAATCGCTTCAATTGGCCCGTCTCGACGCTTTCGGTCGTAGCGATCTGGGCTGTCGCCTGTCTCGTCGCATTGCTCGCCAATCTGCACTACTTCATCAACTACGCCGAATTCCTGGTGCAGCGCCCCGCTGAGGCACCGCAGGGGATCGGCTATTTCTGGAACGAGCGCTACATCGCGTTTCCGATTTGCGCCTTTGCTCTCGCGTTAACGCTCCCCCAGAGAGACTCCCGCGTGCTCTGGGGCTTCCGCTGCAGCGTGGCGGCGCTGCTCGTCGCCGCCGGCGTCTGGCTCTGGGACGACCGCACCACCTTGCAGCGCATGGTCGATACGCAAGACCATCCGCCCGAACTCATGCATGCCATCGCTGGCCGGTCGGGCTCGGTGCTTTGGATTGGAGGCTTGCAGGAGGCCTGGTATCTGACAGGCCGGCCGCAATGGGCCTCGCCGCTACAAGGCGTAGCAGCTGTGTTCTCGCGCGACCTCGCCATTGCCTGGCGCGACAGGATGGTGTTTTTGCGCGACGAAGGTCTCGCCGACCGCAACGTCTTGTCGTCATTGGCCATCCCCTCCTCGGCCGAACTGGCGCATCTTTCCGAGGCTGGCATCACGCATCTCTGTGCCCGTCCCGACGCGCCGGCCTGGATCATTGCTCCCCTCGAAACGGGTGTGACGCCTCTCGCCGAGCGGCAAGCGCAGATTTGGCATCTGCCGCAGCCGCAGTTTAAAATGACCGACGAAGGGAATAGCTACGTTTGGCACAGGATACAGGATTTTCTCGTCCTCTCCTGCGCCGCGCAGTGAAAAGCAAGACGGAGTTCCTTTCCTGCAAATCGCCACTCGAGAAGCCGATTTGCAAAGGTGATCGCGGGTTCCTTCGGAACCGCGGTATCGGACGTGGCCAGCATGAGAATTCCCGGCCAGCAACGAGACGCAAAAAAAGCCGGCGTCCAGAGAGGACGCCGGCGAAATCGTCGGATTGGCTGGTATTTTCTACCGGTCGGGCGATTTGACCCGATCGAAATACGACCTCATGCTCAGGACTGACCGCCACCAAGCGCGGTGACCACACGCCGGTTTTGCGACCAGCAAGAGATGTCGTTGCATACGGCAACGGGGCGCTCCTTGCCATAACTGATCGTCCGCATCCGTGCCGTGGAAATGCCGCGGGCAGCCAGATATTGCTTGACCGTTTCGGCGCGGCGGGCGCCGAGCGCGAAGTTATATTCACGCGTGCCGCGCTCGTCGGCATTGCCTTCGAGGACGAAATTATAGCGGCCATATTGCTGCAGCCAGCGCGCCTGCTTGTCGAGGGTGGCTTGTGCCACGGCCGTCAATTCGCTCGAGTCGGATTCGAAGAAGACGCGATCGCCGACGTTGACCGTGAAATCCTGTGCGCTTCCTGGCGTCGCGGCACCAATATCCTCAACCGGATTCTTGGCGCACGCGGCCATCGCCAATGCGGCGCACAAGACGGCAGCGAGTTTCAGCGCGCCTGCCCTTTTCTGAAGGCTCATGAAAAACTCCTTTGCTGACGGGCCGGGCATATCTCTTCTTAACTAGCGGCTGAGGGTTAAGCGAAGGTTCCGTCAACCTTGCCGAAGGCTTATCGAAAAGCTTTGCATTCGCGTCATCCGCACCCATGGTTAAGACGGGATTGATGGCGGTAATACGACTTTGTCCCAATTTGGACTAGCTGTAACTACACCTTTTCTTTTCGATCGTGTCATAATTGCGGTGGTCTAGCCAGGATTCGGGATTTGTGCCAGCGCGCGGCTCCGATCTCCCTCGACCCCGCCGAGTTAAGACAAGAGCGGTCCCCAAGCCGGATCGGAACCATAAGATGGGGTCGGAACCGGAAATTCGCCGCGCCCGAAGACGTCGATCATATAGATCTTGGCGCCCGCCTGACCACCCGGATCACGGAAGAACATCAGATAAAGCCCGTTCGGCGCCCAGGTAGGACCTTCATTGTGGAAACCTTCGGTCAGGACGCGTTCGCCCGAACCGTCCGGCTTCATGACGCCGATCGCGAAGGAACCACCGCTTTGTTTCGTAAAGGCGATATAGTCGCCTTTCGGTGACCAGACGGGTGTCGAGTAACGGCTCCCCTCGCCAAAGGAAATACGCCGCGCGCCACCTCCCGACGACGACATGACATAAATCTGTTGAGATCCGCCACGATCTGATTCGAAGACGATCTGCGACCCATCGGGCGAAAACGACGGCGATGTGTCGATCGCCGCCGCATCCGAAAGCCTCGTCGTCGTGCGCGAGCGCAGGTCCATCGCATAAAGATTGGATGAAGCGCCTTGGGAGAGTGACATCACAATCTTCTGGCCGTCAGGCGAAAAGCGCGGCGAGAAAGTCATGCCGGGAAAATTACCGACGATTTCCCGCTGGCCGGTTTCGATGTTGAGAAGCAGAACCTTCGGATCGGAGCTCCCATAAGACATATAGGTCACTTCCTGCGAAGAAGGCGAAAAGCGCGGCGTCACGACGAGTTCATCCCCGTGCGTCAGAAAGCGGACGTTGGCTCCATCCTGGTCCATGATGGCCAGGCGCTTGCGGCGACGTTCCGCCGGACCCGTCTCGTCGACGAAGACGACCCGTGAATCGAAGAAGCCCTTTTCGCCGGT
The DNA here is from genome assembly GCA_052148755.1 of Beijerinckiaceae bacterium. Taxonomy (GTDB): domain Bacteria; phylum Pseudomonadota; class Alphaproteobacteria; order Rhizobiales; family Beijerinckiaceae; genus Methylovirgula. The sequence continues at coordinate 13,830 of JBKQHN010000213.1, forward strand.
AATGCGCGTGAAGATTGCATCGGATATGATGTGGGCGACACGCCGCGAATTATTTGGGTCCGTAACATATTGTTGGCCGGCGACTTGGCTTCCCGTGGAGACGTCCCAGAGCCGGAATTCGGTTTGCATGCGCCCGTCGGTCGCGCGCCCGACCCGCCCCGTCACGACGAATTGCACATTGATCGTCTTCCACGCGTCTGCGTGCGGCGGCTGATCTGGATTGGTGATATGTTCGGCAAATGTAGCCGGATCGATCGGTGCCAGGAAGACAGAGCGCTTGAAATTATTGGTGATGACACCCGTGAGCAAAGGTCCGCCGGTCGGATCGCCGGCGAATGGCGTCACCGCAATCGTGACAGGTTTGAACTGGCTGCCCGGACGTACGTCGAAATATCGCTCTTCGCCACGCGCCAATCCAGCGCACGCAACGCCCGAGGCCAAACCGAGGAGGAGATTCGTCGCGGATCGCCGTGTGAGGCTTGAATTCATTTCACTCATGTCCGTTCTGGTCATAGTCGAATGGGTTCGAAGACTAGATCTCTTAAGCAACAGGATAATGTGGGCCGGCCCGGACGAAGCGCACCAGGGCACGATCCGAACACGACAAGTTAGAGAGCCTCGATAGTGAAGCGCACGACGCGGCCTCTCCATTCCTCATAGTAAGGTTTGAACCGCTCGGGGATGGGGAGCGGATTGCATTTGCGCACGGCTCGCACCGCACTCTCGGCGAGCGCGCGCCACGCCGGGTCGCTCGGCGGGTTGACCAGGACCGGTTCACCCGAGAGCGATCCGTCGAGGTTTAAAGGAACACGCACCATCGGCACATATCTGGGACCGCTCGGGTCGGTGATCGGTGTGGTCCAGCAGCTCTGAAAACGGTCCTGGAACCAGCCCTCCATTTGCGCCATAAGGGAAGGGGACATCTTCGAAGCATTTGCTGTCGGCGACCCGAGCGAGGCCGTCTGAGCAAGCGTGCGATTCGTCGAAGCTCTCTGCTCTGGCGCCTCCCGGCTCAGCAATTTACTGATGTCCGCGAGGTTCAGTTTGCGCGGCGGATCCGTGCTCTCCTCACCGGATTTCGGCTTGGCCATCGGCCGCTCGACCGGCTTTGGCACATCCTTTTGCTTGTCTGATTCGAGCAATTTCGCGACTTCATCCAGCTTGAGCCGCGGGTCCGGCTTTTTCGGCTCTTCCTTGGGCTTCGGCGGTTCGACTGCTTCGGCATCCTCGGGTGGCGGCTTTTCGGCGACGGGCGGTTGCGGCGGCGTCACGGCTAGCGGCCGCGGCGGCGGCAAAGCCGCGACCTGATCGAGCGGTTTCGGCGGCTTCGGCTTGTCGGCGTCGCCGGGATCGGGATTGCGTTTCAGTGGTGGCGGCGGGGTCGGGACGTCCTTCTTGGCTTCGGCGAGAGGCGGCTGAGGTTTGGTTTCGGCAACATCGGCGATCTTCTCGGCCTTTTGGGTCGGCTGAACCGTCTTCGCTTTTTTATCGCCGCGCATGATTTGGTTGAAATCCTGCGTGCTTACCATCTCGACCGGAATCGTCTCCTGCGCATCGTCAAATTTCGGTGCCGAAGAAAACGACAGAATGGTGGCCGCGAGCATAGCCACGTGGGCTGTACTCGAGACAACCAGACCGGGTTTCTCCGAAATGAACATTTGCCGCTCAATTCTTCTTCTGCTCAGTCACGAGCGCGACCCGCTTGTAGCCCGCCGTCGTTATGATCGACATGACTTCAGCAACACGCCCATAGTTCACCTGACTGGCGCCGCGCACATAGATGCGTTCATCGAACCCATCTTTTGCCGCCGCCTGCAATTTCTCGGCGAGCTGTTCGACGGAAACCGGCTGATCCATCACAAAGATGGAGCCACTATCGTCGACTGCTACAGATAGTGGCTTTTGGTCGATATTGAGCGACGAGGCTTTGGTATGCGGCAGATCGATCGGGACGCCCGTCGCGAGCAAAGGTGCGGCGACCATGAAGATGATCAAGAGAACCAGCATGACGTCGATGAACGGCGTCATGTTGATCTCCGCCATTGCGCCATAGCGCGGCACGCCCCGGCGCCGGCGCCCACCTTTGTGTGCACGGCCTACCGCCATTCCCATTCGGATCTCCTTACGTAGCGGCCGCGGCGCAATGCTGCGTCCGGCCGGCGAATCTGATCAAGCCGCGCGATCGCGCTGCGAGTGTTGATCGATCTGGCGCGAGAGAATCGACGAAAACTCATCCGCAAAACCCTCAAGCCGCGCCTGTTTCTTGGCGACATCGCCCTGCAGCTTGTTGTAGGCGATGAGCGCCGGAATCGCCGCGAAGAGACCGATGGCCGTGGCCAACAGCGCTTCGGCAATGCCGGGTGCAACCACGGCGAGAGAGGTGTTTTTCGAGGCGGCGATCGAGGTGAACGAATGCATGATGCCCCAGACCGTGCCAAACAGGCCGACGAAGGGGCCGGCGGAAGCGACGGTCGCGAGCACGATGAGGTTCGACTCGAGCTTTTCGACTTCGCGAGAGATCGACACGTCGAGCACTTTCTCGATGCGCGCCTGAAGGCCCATGAAGGAGCCGGTCGCCGTCTGCACCGAGCGCTTCCATTCGTGCATGGCGGCGACGAAGAGGCTCGCCATGCCGCTCGTCGGCCGCGCCGTCAAGGTCGCATAGAGCTCTTCGAGCGATGTCCCGGACCAGAAAACCTCCTCGAACTTATCCATCGCCTTTTGGAAACGTGTGAATAAGATCGCCTTGTTGATGATGATTGCCCAACACCAAATCGAAGCACCGAGCAGGCCCAGCATGACGACTTTGACAGCCGGTTGCGCCGTCCAAAACATGCTGAAGAGCGTGACTTCCGCGACGGACGCAGGTGAATCCATATCTCAAGTCCTTGCAACAGCTGAATTTCGAGACCGCCGTCCCGTGAACATCACGCGCGATCAGCTTTGCGCTCCTGCGGCGGTCGCGAGGATGCGCTTGTCCTCGCGCGCAAATCCGTCATTTCTGCGGCTTTTTCGCCACAGAAGCCGCATAAACTGCGAGAGTGAGTTTAGAAGTTATTGGTATTAATAAAGCGTTGAAGTGGCGGGATTGCCTCACGAGCCACCCATCACCCCATCAATGCATGTGCACGCCTTGCGGCGCCCCTGCGCCGACGCCCACAACATCGAATTCAACCTCGACCTTGCCGGCTTTTTCGAAATCGAGGGTCGCCTTGGCGCGAGAGCCTTGTTTGAGCGGCTCTTTCACGCCAACGAACATCACGTGATAGGAACCAGGCTTGAACTCGACCGTTTGGCCGGGCTTGATTTCTAGCCCTTCGGTGAGCTGCCGCATGCGCATGACATCATCCACCATCGATGTCTCATGGATTTCGACATGGTCGGCGAAAGCAGCTTGACCACCGAGGAGCCGGTCCGGCTCGCTCCCCTCGTTGGTGATCCGCAAAAATCCGCCGGCGACCGTCGTGCCCGGCGGGGTCGCCCGCGCCCAGAGCGCATCGATCACAAGAGAGCCAATCTTGACCGGTGCATTAGCCGCCATTGCGACGGATGCAATGATGGAAGGGGCCGCCCGAGACGACCCTATCGTCGGGGCGGCATAAACTTGCGCAGAAAAATAGGCTAGGCACAGACCAGCTGTCAGGACGCGAACGGATTGCATGAAGGCAGCTCCTTTTATCGATTTGTCGGCTCACGTGGAGCCTTCCGCGCTCGACCTCGCCCGGAAACTTTCGAGCTTGGCGTAAATATCGGTAGGAATGGGCTGCGGCCGTCCGCGCGCAACGATGGCCAAACGGATTTTGCCGACCGCGAGTTCCTCGGCTTCGCGCCAAAGCGCCTGCACCAAATCGATCGACGCGCGGCCAAGCCGCTCAACCTGCGTTTCGACGCGCAGGAAATCGTCCATGCGCGCCGGCCTGAGATAATCGATATGCAACGTGCGAACGACGAAGCCGAGCCCCGTTCTGTCGAACAGCGCGACCTGATCGACCCCGAGGTCGCGCAGGAGTTCGGTGCGGGCGCGCTCGAAAAACCGCAGATAATTGGAATGATAGACAGCGCCGGAGAAATCCGTGTCCTCATAATAGACCCGGATCGGGAACTTGTGAGGCGCATTCATTGCCAAATGCCCATGGCCGGATTGCGACCCTTAGGCTCTGTAAGGAAATAACTGTTCCATTCGCGCCAACCGCAAGCTCCCTCATGGTGAGGAGCGCCCCATAGGGTGCTGCTTGCGACGCCCGTCGCAAGCGACGGACTATGAGGGCGCGTCTCGAACCACGAGGGAGCGCTCTTTAGCGAAAGGCACGGAAAGCAAAGCGCGTGACCCCTCCGCTGGCCAGTCCATCAAGCTACGCTTGCCGGAACCTTTGGCCAGCTTCGCCCTCGTCCTTCGAGACACGAGCTTCG
>JBKQHN010000214.1:0-10034 GCA_052148755.1 Beijerinckiaceae bacterium
ACGTAATCGAGCCTTTGATCGTGATCCTCGGCGGGATTTTCAGGCAATTCTTGGACCGCATAGGCGATCCCGACCGTCGTTGTCCGACCTATTGTGCGCAAACCGGCGAGCGTCCGATCGTAGAAGCCCGCACCATAACCGAGACGATGACCGCGGCGATCGAAAGCGACAAGTGGCACGAAAATAAGATCGGGCTGAACCTCGGTTGCATTCGCGGCTGGTTCTTTGACCCCGAATTCGACCTCGACCAGAGGCTCCCCGGGCCGCCAGCGACGAAACACGAGCGCGCGGTTGCGCCCGGCCATGACCGGCAAGGCGGTCACGACGTCGCGAGCTGCCAGCCGCTCGAGGAGCGGCAAGGGTGAAGCTTCCCCTTTGATCGGCCAGTAAGCGGCCGCGATCCGGGCGGAATTCTCGGTTGCGATCGCGGCGCCAACTTCGGCAATGCGTCGGGCAAAGGCCTCGGCCGCGGCGACTTCGATCAAGCTGCGTTGCGTCAGCACCTGAGCACGCAGCAGAGCTTTAGGTGCGGCTGATGGCATGAACGAGAGCGAAGTGGAGCCCGGAGGGGAAGAGTGCGGGGCCGCGATGGCCGTAGGATGCCGATCCCGGGAACCTACAAAGTAGGTGGGCGCCATGTGACCAAGCCCACGGGCAAGGCCAGGGACAGCTCCCTTCGAGATCGATAAGCCCCGGAGAATTGATCCCACGCACCTCACAGCTCCGCAGTACTAATCTAGAAGGGTCGATCGGGAATTGCCAGGGGGCAAGCCGATCGGGGTCGAGAAAAACCGGGAGAAGGCTCTTCTCTGCCCCCGAAGTCACAAGTGCCGCTCTAGATCACGATGATTTTGGATTGACACAATCCAAAATCATTAACGTGATCGATTCTCGTAAATTAGAGCGGGATATGCAGATAAGGCTACGCAATCTGCGTAAACTTGATTGCGCCGGAAAAGCCGCGCAGCGTCCCACTTTTCCTCATCCCGCTCTAGCGCGTCGCTTCGGTCTCGATGATCAGATCGACCTGGTCGGCGATATAGGGAAGGAAGGTTTTCAAGCCGAAGTCGGAGCGCTTCAGACTGCCATGCGCCGAAAATCCGGCCGCATCGGACTTGTCGGTCGGCCGTACGCCCGCTTTGTTGAAAGTCACTTCGAGGGTTACGGGCTTGGTGACGCCGAGCAGAGTCAGATCGCCGGTCATCGTGCCGGTCTTTTCGTCTATCTTGGTGAATTTCGTTCCGACGAACTTCATCTCCGGGAATTCGGTCACGTTGAACCAATCGGCGCCCTTGAGATCGGCGTCGCGCGGTCCGAACTGGCTTTCGAGACTCGACGTCTTGATCACGACTGCGAGTTTGCTTGATTCAACATGTGCCGGATCGAAGCTGAGTGTGCCGGACGTATCGGCGAAAAGGCCGATCATCTTGGAAAAACCGAGGTGATCGACCAGAAACAAAACATGCGTATGGGTGGGGTCGAGCTTGTAATCAGCGGCCTGGCTCGGGGCGGCAAGGCCGAACAAAGCGGCGGCAGCAGCGGCAGATATCATCTTAAGGCGCATGGTCAACTCCTCAGGTTCCAATTGGATTATCCAAGTGGATTGTCGTGACGTAGGAATAAAGATGTGCTGATCAAAGCGATCAGCGCGACCGCCATGACGGCAATTGAAATGCCGACACGCCAGGGCGTAGTGCGGCCGGTCAAAGCCGCAAGGCTCGCACCGACCCATCCCAAAAATGGCACGGCCAGCAGCAAGGGCAGAACCAGATAATCGATTCGCTTCGAGATGAAGGCGACGGTGAAAATCACCGCCAACAGACCGCCGCCGGCACCCAAAACCGCCGTCGCCCCGAGCGGGCGCGGGGCATAGAGCGCGACCAAGGCCAAGACAGTAAAGCCGGCCGTCAAGCCAAGGCAAAGACCGACGCTCGTCGAAGACGCGCCGAACAAGGCCAAAGGTGCAAAGGCCGCAGGTAAAACAGCGAGCAGGGCCGTCGCCACGAACGGGCCAGAGCCGGGGTTCTTGGCATCCGCAACAGCCTGTAAGGCCCACAAGTAGAAAACGCCGCCCAATCCCAATCCGATGAATTCTGCCGCAAAACCGGCATCGAATTGGGCGAAGCGCGCTTGCGCAATCCAAAAAGCAGCCGTCAACGAAACGAGCGCCGCCGCAAGGCCCTGCGCGGCGAGCCGCGCAGGTTTAACGGAAGACTTGCGCACGATCAGATCGAACAAAGCGCCGAAGGCGGTCGCAAAAAGGCCAATGTAAAAAATCTTGTTCGTCGCACCGACCGGCGGAAAATCAGGGATCTTCTGGTAGGTCAGGTAATAGGCCAGAAGAAATATGGCCGGCGCACTCAAGTTCGCAGCGAGTTCGAAGCGCGTGAGGCGCGCCAGAACACCCAGAAATAGACCCGCGCCGGCACAAAGGGCCAGAATGGGGGTGAAAGGACTGGTGAAAAAAATTTCCATCGCACCCTCAATCATTTCGGTGCCAAGGGCAGCGGGCCTCAGTCGTTAGATGGTTTTCTCATGTCTCGCTTGCGCAATTGCCTATCTTTTCTGTTTAGCCTATCCCCGCTGGGCCGAGATAGGCGAAAAGAATTGCTCGTTGATGTCAAAATTTCTGAACGAGTTCGGGGCGCATGATAGGGTAATTTGCAGGCACAATTGGGTAAGCTACAGCGCCGCTAAACAATTCTGTCGGCAAAAATTCGATGATGCGGCGTCGGGGGCTTGTCTCGCTCCATTTTCGTGCAAAAAAAATTGCCCGAAGCCCTATCGTTGCCGCAAATCTTGTAAAGAAACGTCCGGCTGGCGTCGCTGGCGCGTAAGCCGTGTTAGCCAAGGATGCGCCACGTTCTTAATGGAAATCTGAGCGTCCTTGCGGTCAGGAACTTCGCAGTCCGATCGGCGCGAGTCCGCAGATTCAAGGATCGGTTTTGAGCTATCTCGACCCACCACCGCTGCCAGCTCCCGTCGTCGTGATGAAAGACGTCGGGGGGATCGTCAAAGACTATCAGGCCTGGACGGAGTTCTACCGCAGCTCGGATCGTGAGGTGCAGCTGCATGAATGCCGTTCGGCGTGCACGCTGGCGCTCGGTCTGCCGAATGTCTGTGTCTATCCCAATTCCATCCTGAAGTTTCATCAGGCCTATAGGACGCACCCGCATAAGACCGATTTCGGCGTCTCCCAACAAATGTTCGACTCCTATCCGGCTGCCGTGCGGGCTCGGCTCGGGACGCTGACGCGGAACTACAAAGTGCTGAGCGGGAAGGAATTGATCGCGCTCGGAATCCGCAACTGCAACGAACCGCGGATTATGCTCGCCGCCAAGACGCCACTGCAGGACCAAACGGCCGGCCTGTCGCAGGGATTATCCGGCGCCCTGTCGGGCACCTCGGCGGGCGTCGTGGCAGCACTTGCGCCCGGCGAGTCCGGCGCGACGAACTCGGTCGCGAGCGTCCAACACCTTGCTGCTCGGGCTCGCGCCAATGCTGCGGAAAACCTATCGCACGAAATGCTCTTCAACATTGTGCCGCTATCGCCGCCGCGGCCTGCACCGGACGAGGTGACCAACGTAACGGCGAGCAACGACTCGCCGTTGCCGTCACTACGGCTCGACAGGCTGAGTTTTTCCTACACGCGCCCGCTCGACGCGATCAGCTTGCCTCTGGTAATGGCCGGCGCGCAACCGATATTGCCCACTCATTTCGTCGGCTATGCAGAAATCGCAGGCCTGATGCGCTAATATTGCACGAGATCGCGATGATTTTGGATTGATTCAATCCGAAATCATCGCGATCGATTCGAATAAGTTAGAGCGGGATATGCAGATGAGCTTGCGCAATCTGCGTAAACTTGATTGCGCCGGAAAACCCGCGCAGCATCCCACTTTTCCTCATCCCGCTCTAGTTCCGAGGTCTGGTTCAGATCTCGCTGTGTTTCACCATGCGCCGCGACCTGCGTTCGACGATCACGGTGCGGCTGCCGCCTTCGCGCCCCGCGGACGTTACGATGCGCGCGGAATGGCGTGGCGGAGCTGCCTTGAGAACCTCGGCCCGCACGTCTTCGACCGGCAGATCCATGAAGCCGGCGGCGATCTCAATTTGATCCTGAAGCTTGTCGGACAGGTCCTGCGCGGCAGCGATCGCCTCCTTGAGGGTCGGCGGATCGCGCCGAACCCTGCGGGTGCCGTATTTCGTATTCCAAGTTGTCGTCATCTGACTGCTGTTTTTTGCTCTTTGCGATGTCGCCATTATCGCTCATTTGCTGCAATGCAGCAAGGCATAACTCATCAGATGGCGAGATTGCGTGATAGTGTGGCTTGTTTCCATACATTCCCAGCCGAAATCCGGACCGAAAGTGGGTTCAGGCGAGGAAGGCGCGTGCAAAAGCTTGGAAGGCGCGGGCGCGATGCGACAAAGCCGAAGAGCCATCGGCCGGAATGGAGTGTTTTTCGCTAGCCCTCATTTCGCCAAACGTGCGGTCGAACCCATCCGGCAGAAAGATTGCATCATAACCGAAACCGAGCGTCCCGCGCGGCGGAAAGACCAAGGTCCCGTGGATCTCCCCTGTGAAGCAAACGACTTCACCATGCGGCTGTGCGAGCGCAATGACCGAGATGAAATGGGCGCGGTAGGGCGGCTTGGCACCGACTTTGTGCAATTCCTTTTCGACCTTTGCCATCGCCGCGCCGAAGTCACGTAAGACGTCAGGATTTTCTTGCGCCCAGCGGGCGGAATAAATGCCCGGTGCGCCGCCGAGCACGTCGACACAGAGGCCGGAATCGTCGGCGAGGGCCGGCAGCTTTGCCGCCAAAGCTGCCGACTTCGCTTTGAGCTCGGCGTTTGCGGCAAAAGTCTCTCCGGGTTCTGGGGGTTCGGGCAGGCCGAGTTCGCCGGCCGACACCGCATCGATCCCATAAGGCGCCAAAAGTTCCCGCATCTCCCGAAGCTTGCCGGGGTTGTGCGTGGCGATGACGAGCTTGTCGTGGAGAGATCTGACCATGGAAGAAAGGCTATCGAGACGGCGCATGCGGTCGTGTCCGCGCCACGACTGCGCTGCACCAGTGCATCATCGGGTGGCCGCGTCAAACCGCTTCGTGCATTGCTATCAGGCAATGGCCGTCTTCTGCAACTCAATGAGCTTGTGGATGCCGGTCCGGGCCAAGTTCAACATATGCGCCAGGTCGGCGTCGTTGAACACGGCGGCTTCGGCCGTCGCTTGAACTTCGACGAGAGCGCCTTTTCCGGTCATGACGAAATTGGCATCCGTAGCGGCGGCGGAATCCTCAGCATAGTCGAGATCGAGCACCGCTTCTCCATTGGATATGCCGCAGGAAATCGCCGCGACGTGATCGCGCAGGGGATGATCCTTGATGATCGAGCGCCCATACATCCATTTCAGACAATCATACAATGCGACCCATGCACCCGTGATCGCCGCCGTGCGCGTGCCACCGTCCGCCTGCAAGACATCGCAGTCCACAACGATCTGACGTTCGCCGAGACCCTGCAGATCTGTCACCGCGCGCAGGCTGCGGCCAATCAGACGCTGGATCTCCTGGGTGCGCCCGGATTGTTTGCCCGAAGCGGCCTCGCGTTTCGTGCGCGTATGGGTCGCGCGAGGCAGCATGGAATATTCAGCCGTTATCCAGCCGCGTCCCTGGCCGCGCAGCCATTGCGGCGGCTTCTCTTCGAGCGATGCAGTGCACAAAATATGAGTCTCGCCGCACTTGACGAGACAAGAGCCTTCCGCATAGCGCGCGACGTTGCGTTGGAGACTGACGGACCGCAATTCGTCCGGGGCGCGCTTGGAGGGACGCATGGAACTACCTTTCGTTTGTCTGCATCGTCCTCGCACCTGCAATAATGCAAGGAAGTGCCGGCTTCGAGCCTTCGCGTGATAAGCGAGAATTCGAAGGCTAAATGCAGTTCACCAATAGAGCCGAGATGAAGCATGCGCCTTTTTTCGCTCACTGCAACCATGATTCTTGCGCGATCGAGGTTCGCCGCGGATAAGCCGATTTGCTTTCGGACTCTCGCTTGAAAAATGCTGACGAAGCGCGGACGCGCGTCTTGCGGTAATAAGGCTTTCGGTCCCGATCAACGCGGCAACGACGAAATCGGCAGTGGCGATCACGATGAGAAATTGCCGCTGACTAGCGTCCCGCCCGGCCGCGACGATGTCAACGGCGGTCTGGAAACGGGCATGTTGCTCGCGATCGAAAGCAAGGTTCTCGCGTATAGCCCGAAGTGACACGGCTGGCGCGCGTAGACCGCGACCGCAGCATGCGCGCGACACTTCGAGACCACTATGCAAACCGCGTCGAGCATGAGAATTCAAGTTCAGCGGTTAGCGTCACCGAGATCACGATGATTTTGGATTGAATCAATCCAAAATCATGAACGTGATCGATTCCAATAATTTAGAGCGGGATGCGCAGATAAGTTTACGCAATCTGCGCAAACTTGATTGCGCCGGAAAAGCCGCGCAGCGTCCCACTTTTCCTCATCCCGCTCTGGGCGAAATGCATCGCTCCCGAACCATGCAGGTCCACGACGTCATTGGTTTCCATCCGTCTGGAACGATGCTAGACTTCCCGTAAGTCTATGAAAACAAAAATCTACACTCTGTGTAGCGCAGTCCTGCCGGAAACGGAAGCTGTACAGAGGCCATTTGCTGTACAAACCAACGCAGCCGTCTAAACAAATCGGTCTTGCCGGCGAACTTCTGATGCCGGCGCTGCAGGTTGCCGTGGGAGCTAGCCCGGATCTCTCACACCCGACATATCTGCGCCGGCCCAGGCTGGCGATAGAGCAGGAGAACAGCGATGGGGCATGTTCGTGCGCGATCAGCTTGACGCGCGCAGGGCGAGCCACGATGTGCGGGTTAGCCCGTCTTGCGACGCGCGACGGCGGAAATTAGGCCGACCGCCGCAGTCGAAAGGACGAAACGATGGATGAGATTTGATGCACGACTTCGGCGATGGACTATCAGCGCGGCCGTTCATGCGCGGCCTCGCCAGCTTGCCTGTATTTTTCGATCTTGCCGGAAAGCGCGTCCTATTGGCTGGCGGCTCCGAACGGGCCGTCTGGAAGGCCGAATTGCTGCAGGCGGCCGGGGCGCGGGTCGATGTCTTTGCGCCGGCGCCTTGCGCCGACCTTGTGCGCCTCGCCGCAGCCTGCCCGGCGGTCCATCTCATCGCGAGGACATGGAGCGAGACCGACTTCGGCGATGCTGTTCTCGCGATCGGCGATCTTCCGGGTGGCGCCGAGGCAGCGGCATTTCGAGCCGCTGCGCAGGCCGCGAAAGTCCCGGTCAATGTCGTTGATCAGCCGGATTTTTGCGATTTCCAGATCGGTACGGTTATTGATCGTTCGCCGCTTGTCATCGGCATTTCGACCAAGGGCGCGGCCCCGGTCTTCGCCCTGGCGCTGCGTGGTTGGCTCGAGTCGATTTTGCCGTTGCAGATCAAGTTCTGGGCCGAAGCTGCCGAGGCTTGGCGAAAGAAACTCGTCGCGCGCGACGTGGTGCCTTCGAGGCGCCGCCGATTTTGGGAGATTTTCGTTGCGCGCGCGCGCGCGCCGCGCAAGCCGCACGCCCACGAATATGATGATATCCTTGCCGCCGCCGCGGAGAACAAGAGCGCTTCGGGCGGCGTGGCGCTTGTGGGCGCGGGGCCAGGCGATCCTGAACTGATAACCCTGAAGGCCTTGCGTGTACTCCAAGCGGCAGACGTTGTTTTGTTCGATGATCTCGTCTCTCCCTTAGTCGTCGAAATGGCGCGCCGCGAAGCGGTGAAGATCGCGGTCGGCAAACGCGGCTACCGACCATCCTGTCGGCAAAATGACATCACCGCCCGGCTCATCGCCATGGCGCGCGAAGGCAAACGCGTCGTTCGCCTCAAAGGTGGCGATCCGTCCATTTTCGGCCGTGCCGCTGAAGAAATCACAGCGCTCCAAGAGGCCGGGATCGATGTCGAAATCGTGCCGGGCGTGACTGCGGCGCTTGGCGCGGCGGCGTCTCTTAAAATGTCATTAACCGAGCGCGCACGCGCTCGCCGCCTCCAGTTCATTACGGCGCATGCCCATGATGGCAGCCTTCCCGAGGACGTCGACTGGGCCGCGTTATGTGATCCGCGCGCCGCAACGGTGGTCTATATGGGCGTGCGGACGCTCGAGGCTCTGTCCCAGCGCCTCTTGCAGCATGGTATCGATCCAATGACGCCGGCGCTCCTCGTTGAGCGTGCGACCCTCCCGGACGAGCGGCGGATTTTCGGAACGATTACCGACCTGCCGGAAAAAGTGGCCGCAGCCGATCCCAAGGGACCCTGCATTGCATTCATTGGCCAGACTTTCGATCATGCAGCCTGGTTGTTGAACGAAACGAGTGCCGAGGCCGCAAGCAGCGACGCGAATAAGCCGGCATTCGATACATTCTGAGTCCTGGCTTCCGTTCCGCAGAGAGTGCAGGTGACCGCGCGGCCTGCCGTGCATCGGCTCGCGTTAACCATATCGAAGCATAGCAGAGGTTATACTTTCCATCGTGGCGATAATTTAACCCTGGTTCGGGATTGTCGCGGCGGATTCCAGTGAACTTGGTGAATTATGTCGATCAAAGTCCGCATTTATGGGGGGTTCTTCGTTGTTCTCCTCCTGACGCTCGGTGTTGCCGCGGTCGGCTGGCTGAGCCTTTCGGGTTTTGCCCAGCGCGTCGAAGTCGCGAATACCGCGCAAGTCCTCGCCAATAAAACCGTTGAATTGGCTCTTGCCGCCAAGAGCGCGCTTTTGACCGGCAAGGATCAGCCGGAGCAAATCATCGCCGAGCAACGTTCCCGTGTCCGAGCCGCCATCAAATTACTCTCGGACCTCGGCTCGGAAAATGCGGCGACGGTTTCGGCAAGCAAATCCATGAGCGAATCGGTCGATGCTTTCGAAGCGCTTCTCGCCCAATATGAGGCAAAACAGGAAGCCAAGACCAAGTTGCAGGCCGCCCATCGCGTTCTCGTCGATGAAGTCCAGTCCGCAGTCGCCTCGATCGCCGATGCCCAAAGAGAACTTCTGAAGGGGGCTAACGCAGCCATCACATCGGTTACCAAGGATCAGATTGCGCTCAATTCGCAGATCACGGTGTCCAATCGCATCATGCGGACCGGCTATGAACTCCGGGCCACGGAAGCTAGATTCATGAGTGCAGGGGCTGATGCGGATCCAACACCGCTCGAGCGCGGTCTCGCGACGCTCGAAACCCTTTTGAAGTGGCTGACCACAGTCGACAATTTCAAGCAAGAGATTGTCGCGATCAAGGGTGCGATTGCGGATTATCGTGCCGGTATTGCGGCGGTGCACACAGGAAAAATGGACGTGGCAAGCCTTGGAGCCCTCTCCGAAAAGCTCCTAGCCGATCTCAACCGTGTCGGAACTGCTTTGCTTAATGCGCAGAGCAGTATTCAAAACCAGCTTACGGAAGCCAGCGATCATATCGACACAGGCGGTCAACTCCTGGATTTGAGCTCGCGAGCAATTGCTGCGGCGAAGGCTACGCAAACCGAGGAGCTCAAATTAGTTCTCGGCAGCGATGTAAGTGCCGCGAAATCGATGGATGCCGCAGCTCAGGCTCTCTTCGACATTACGCAGTCGATCAATTTCAAGGTCGTGGAGCCGGAGACCTTGAAAGTGATCGAGCGGCTGTTGGGCAACATCAAGCAATATCGAGCGAGCATTCCGGAAATCGTCGCAGCAAATGGCGAGCAAGAACGCCTGCTCGCCGAGATCGATAAGAGTCTCATGTCTGTGAGCACGCAAGCGAATCAGATCGCCGCGTTCGAGACGGAATCGATGCAGAACGAACATAGTCACGCGGTGCTGCTTCTCGGTTCCGGCTTGGCGCTCGCAGCGACCCTCGGGCTTGTCATCTCCACTTTGATCGGACGCGGCATTACCTTGCCCGTCGGGCGTCTCGTATCGACGATGGCGGAACTGGCGAAGAACAAGACCAACGTCGAGGTCGCGGCCACCGGGCGGAG
>JBKQHN010000215.1:0-6484 GCA_052148755.1 Beijerinckiaceae bacterium
GGCAGCATCGCGGATATCGAACTCGGGCGCGAATCGGTCGATTCATCTTCGCAGTTCGACGGACTGAAGGCCGTCTTCGTCGGCATTTATCCGACGCCGACGGCCAATCCTCTCGAAGTGATCAACAATGTTCGCGAAGCATTTCCGGAACTCAAACAGCAACTGCCGCCGGGCCTGAACGCGGCGATCGCTTATGATGCGACTGCGTTTATCCGGGCTTCGATCGTCGAGGTCGCCAAGACGCTCGGCGAGGCGGCAGTCATTGTCATCATCGTAATTTTCCTGTTCCTCGGCAATCTGCGTTCGACGATCATTCCGATCGTGACCATCCCGCTTTCTCTGGTCGGCGTGATGATCATGCTCTTGGCGCTCCACTATTCGCTCAATCTCCTGACCCTGCTCGCCTTCGTCCTTGCCATCGGCCTCGTTGTCGACGACGCGATCGTCGTTGTCGAAAACATCTATCGCCACATCGAAGAAGGCATGGCACCGTACGAAGCCGCCCTGAAAGGGGCGCGCGAAATTGCCGGGCCGGTCATCGCGATGACGATTACGCTGGCGGCTGTTTACGCGCCAATCGGTTTCGTGTCGGGCCTGACGGGTTCTCTATTCCGCGAATTCGCATTCACGCTGGCGGGCTCGGTCATCGTGTCCGGCGTCATCGCGCTGACGCTTTCGCCGATGATGTGTTCGCTGCTCCTGAAGCCGCCGCGCCCAGGCGGCAGGGGCTTTGCGGCTTTACTCGATCGCCTCTTTGATGGGCTGCGGCGGCGCTATGTCGGGCGGCTGCACAAGACCTTGAATTTCCGGGCGCTCACCGTCCTCATTCTGGTCGGCATTTTGGCTTTGACCAGCGTCATGTTCATCACGACCCCGAAGGAATTGGCGCCTGAAGAGGATCAAGGTGCACTCTTCGCTCTGGTCAAGACGCCGCAATATGCGAATCTCGATTACATGGAGGCTACGACCGCTAAATTCCAAGCGGCGGCCGAGACTATTCCCGAGAAGGACCACGTCTTTCTCATCAACGGTTCGAACGGGGTGCGCCAAGCCTTCGCTGGCATCATCTTCAGGCCTTGGGGTGATCGGAAGCGGAACCAGAAAGAGATTTTGCAAACTCTGCAGCCTAAATTCTCGGTCATACCCGAAGGCTCGATCTATGCCTTTTCGCCGCCCTCCTTGCCAGGCTCGACGGGCGGTCCGCCGGTGCAATTTGCCTTGCGGACCATCGGCGATTACCGCGAGCTCGCTGAAGTCATGGCCAAGCTTGAAGTGGAAGCCAATAAGAGCGGGCTATTCCTGTTCACAGATACGGATCTCAAGTTCGATACGCCGCAAATCGAATTTCGAATCGATGCCGGCAAGGCCAACCGGCTTGGCATCAATATGCAGGATATCGGCGCATCGCTCGCGACTCTGCTCGGTGGCACTTACGTCAACCGGTTCAATCTCTATGGCCGAAGCTATGAGGTCATCCCGCAAGTGCCGCGGCAATTTCGCCAGGCGCCCGATTGGCTGACCCGCTACCAAGTGCGGGCAGCGAACGGCGAGCTCGTGCCGCTCTCGACGGTGGCGACGATCAAGACCAGCGTGCAGCCGAACGGCCTGCCAACCTTCCAACAGTTGAACTCCGCCATGTTGCAGGGCGTGCCCTTTCCCGGCCATAGTTTGGCGGAAGTGCTCTCGTTCCTGGAAAAAACCGCCAAGGAGATCATGCCGGCCGGCTATACTTATGATTACCAGGGCGAAAGCCGCCAATATGTGCAGGAAGGCAATACGCTTCTCATCACCTTCATCTTTGCGCTGGTCGTGATCTTTCTGGTTCTCGCGGCCCAGTTCGAGAGCTTCCGCGATCCCTTCATCATTTTGATCGCGTTGCCGACGTCGATGTTCGGCGCGATACTGCCGTTGAACCTCCTCGGCTTCGTCGGCGCGGCGAGCATGAATATTTACACGCAGATCGGTCTTGTCACGCTGATCGGCCTCATTTCAAAGCACGGTATCTTGATGGTCGAATTTGCCAATCGCGTGCAGGTAGAAGAAGGGCTGTCGCGGCGCGACGCGATCGAACGCGCGGCGGGCGTTCGGCTGCGGCCCATTCTCATGACGACGGCGGCCATGGTCGTCGCCATGATCCCGCTGATCCTAGCGGAAGGCGCGGGGGCGCGGAGCCGTTTTGCGATCGGCATCGTGATTTTCGCCGGGATGAGCATCGGTACTTTGTTCACGCTTTTCGTGACGCCGGCGATCTACACGCTGGTCGCCAAAGACCATAATGCCGATCACCGTTCGCGCGAGCCTCTCCGCGAGCAAGATCGCGGGATTGGTGACATCGTCAAACAGCGTTCTGCTGCCGAGTGAGCGCCGCGCCGCAGATCCGTGATTGACATCTGCGGTCCGGCGCGCCACTTGCTGTCGTTTGTTCGTCTTCCAACATATCGGCCATGAACGCTACAGATCCGGTCAGCCGCAGGCGGACCTTTGCCATCATCTCCCACCCCGACGCGGGCAAGACGACGCTGACTGAGAAGCTTTTGCTCTTCGGCGGCGCGATCCAGCTTGCTGGAGAAGTGCGCGCCAAAGCAAACCGCCGGCAGACGCGGTCGGATTGGATGGGCATTGAGCGCGAGCGTGGCATTTCGGTCGTCACCTCGGTGATGACCTTCGAATATGGCGGCTGCGTCTATAATCTTCTCGACACGCCGGGCCACGAAGATTTTTCGGAAGATACTTATCGCACCCTGACGGCGGTCGACTCCGCCATCATGGTCATCGATGCGGCCAAAGGCATCGAGGCGCGCACCCGCAAGCTCTTTGAGGTCTGCCGGCTGCGCGACATTCCGATCGTGACTTTCATCAATAAGCTCGATCGCGAGACACGCGATCCGTTTGATCTCCTCGACGAGATCGAAAAGACACTGGCGCTCGATGTGTCGCCCGTGACTTGGCCGCTTGGCCGTGGCCGCGACTTCGTCGGCACCTATGATCTGCGCCGTAATCATGTGCGCCGGCTCGACGCGGATGATGCGGTAATCCCGGTCAGCGGTGCCTCCGACCCATTTATCGAATCGATCCTGCCGAAGCCCGTTTTCACCGAGACCGTCGATCAGATCGAACTTGCCCGTGAGGCTTTAAAGCCTTTTGATCGAGAGGCATTTCTCGAAGGTCATTTGACCCCGGTCTTTTTCGGCAGCGCTTTGCGCAATTTCGGTGTCCGCGATCTCATCGACGCCTTGGCCGAGTTTGCGCCGCCGCCGCGTGGGCTCGAGGCGGCGACGCGCCACGTTGATGCGCGTGAAGCGAAGATGACCGGCTTCGTCTTCAAGATCCAAGCGAACATGGATCCCAATCACCGCGACCGGATTGCCTTCATGCGTGTCTGTTCGGGCAAGCTGACGCGCGGGATGAAAGCCAAACTCGTGCGCACCGGCAAGAATATGGCGCTCAACGCGCCGCAATTCTTTTTCGCGCAGGATCGTCAGCTCGCAGAAGAGGCCTATGCCGGCGACGTAGTCGGCATTCCAAACCATGGCAGCCTGCGGATCGGCGATACATTGACCGAGGGAGAGGATCTCGTCTTTCGCGGCGTGCCGAGTTTTGCTCCGGAAATCCTGCGCCGGGTGAAGATCGGCGATGCGATGAAGGCCAAGAAACTGCGCGAGGCCTTGCAGCAAATGGCCGAAGAGGGCGTCGTTCAGCTGTTTTTGCCGAACGACGGTTCGGGCGCAATGGTCGGCGTCGTCGGCGCCCTGCAGCTCGACGTGCTCGCCGAACGGCTCGCTGCCGAATATGGGCTCAGCGTCACATTCGAGACTTCGCGCTTCGAGCTTGCCCGCTGGGTTGATGCCAAGAACGCGGCGGAGCTCGAAAAATTCACCCGCGCTTACCCGTCCTCCATGGCGGAAGATCTCGACCACGCGGCTGTCTATCTCGCCGCTTCCGCCTGGGACTTGCGCTACGAGCAGGAGAAATGGCCCGACATCACCTTTTCCGACATCAAGGATTATCAGAAGGCGGTGTGACGCCGCGGCGAGCACTCACAATCCCGATTGTTGCGTGGGCTTGCTACCGGCCCGCTTCGGACAGGTAGCGACGAGAAGGCAGACGTCGTGGTCGTTCCGACCAGAGCCGAAGACAAATGCGCGACCGATCGCACTCCTGTTTGCGTATCTAAACTGGTGACACGAGCGGTTTACCTTTTTCAACGACCAAGGTTGAACAGACTTTCGCCTTCTGGTCACCAATCTTCACACTGTGCACGACATCCGGTGGCATCTGAAACGCTTCGCCCGGCTTCAGGGCGCGGCTTGGTTGGCCCTCAATCATCAGCTCACCTCCCCCCTCGATGACATAGGTCGACTCGATGCCTGGGTGAGTGTGGCGCGGGACCGTGGTGCCGGCACCTACCTCTATTTCGACGATAACCGTCACATAGCCCGGCACCGGACCGTCCATTTGCTGAAGAACTTTGAGTGAGACTCCCGGCAGCATAGCGACCTCGCTTTATATCGATTCATGTTCCAAGCGCCACCAGCCGAGTCTAAAAATCCTTCCCGTAACAAGGGTCTTCGTGGCCACGTTTCAAGCTGGGTCCGGGGTCGTGAGATTTAGTCTAGCTGGCTACCCTCAGAGCTACGCCCCTCGACCAGGAAGGTATTGTAAAAATCGGACTCGGCGAGCGAAGCGCTCGGTCTGCGGCCGCCACCGAGCGATGTTGCGCGGAAGAAGGCTTCGGGCGAGCTACCGACCATGGCGCTAAAGTCTTTGATCATGTGGGCCTGATCATTGAACCCACAGGACTGGGCGATATCGGCCCAGCCAGTTTGGTGTTGGCGGGCAGTTGCCACGACCTTGCCGATCCGCACGATACGAGCGAATTGCTTGGGTGTCGCTCCGATCATCGCCCGGAAACGACGCGACAGATGTCGCTCACTGATGTCGAGGTGCGATGCCAGGTGCCTGACGGAGAGGGTCGGCTCGCGGCGCAGCCTGAGTGCCGCGTGGCACACCAGCGGATCTGGCCCGTCGTCCTGCAAGCGCCGAAGGAGAAAGGCCTGAACGGCGGTGACCCGCGCGGTCGCGTCAGGAGCCTCCGCCAGCATCTCGTCCAGCAGCGACACTTCCGTCGGGCCGAAAACATCGCCAAGTGGAAAAGCGGCGTCGTAGAGTTCGTCCATGGCTATCCCTGCGATGCGCGGGGCGGCTTCCGGCTTCAGACGGACCATCACGCCGCCAACCGGGCCACTAGGGCGCAGTCTCGCGGCATGGCTCTGCACTCCAGTCATGCGGTAGCGGCTTGAATCAATCCACTCATTCGCGGCGGGCGGTGGGCAATAGCGAAAGCAGAGGGCGGGCGGGGAGCGATAGTGAAAGCAGAGAATCGGCGAAACGACAGGCAGGACAATTGATCGTGCCGTTTCGGCGGCCGGAAAGTCAGTGTCCCAAATCGCCTCAGCGACATCCGCAAGCGCGGGATGCAAGGGAAAGAAAGTGTATCCAGGCATCGTGCTCGCCCCGCGGCTTCCAGGAGTTGTCTGCAATCATAGCTATCTCACGATTTCGAATCCACCGAAGTTCGGAAGGTAAACGAAGCGAGCCGTCGATGATGGTTCTGGTTTGGCTCCCGCCTCCACTGTGCTTGCAACCTAGCCAAGCGGTCCCTCAATAGGATGATGCAGTCTCGGTGTGTCGTCACTTGCTGAGAAAAGCTCACCGCCGAATATGGGCTCAGCGTCACATTCGAGACGTCACGTTTCGAGCTTGCCCGCTGGGTCGATGCCAACCGCGCGGCGGAGCTCGAAAAATTCGCCCGCGCTTATCTGTCTTCCATGGCGGAAGATCTCGACCACGCGGCTGTCTATCTCGCCGCTTCCGCTTGGGACTTGCGCTACGAGCAGGAGAAATGGCCCGACATCACCTTTTCCGACATCAAGGACTATCAGAAGGGGGCGGAATGAAATTCCCCTCCGCCTTCAGGGCTACGGGGTCCACACATCATTGCTGACCATGAAATTGAAAACTACGCGCGTCATTATTGCGGCATTTGCCAACCGCTCTTTCGCAGGACCATGCAGGCGAAAATCCCTTTGCCGTGCCATAACGGCTGTGGAAGGCTGACCGCAAACCGGGGGCTCTTAGCCTCGCCGTCGCCTTAGGCGGCAGCGTCTGTGCCGCAGGTCACAGTAGCGCGGCGATTGCCAAGTTAAAATAGCAAATCTTCAGCGCCGCCTCGGACTTGGTAACAAGGTTCGTGTGGACTAGTCTGCTGTCGCGCTGTTGTTTTGGGAGGGGAAAGTGGCCTTTGCACGATCTTTCAGCCGGATGATTTGGCTTGGCTTGGCCGCAGTCGCCATCAGCGCGAGCACGACATCGCACGCCGCAGCGCGCGATCTTAGCGCCATGACTGGCGAAGACATCTGGGTTCTCCAGCAAAGGCTGGCTGACGCCGGCTGCTACAAGGGGCCGATCGACGGCAAGGCCAATT
>JBKQHN010000216.1:0-4336 GCA_052148755.1 Beijerinckiaceae bacterium
GCAAGACCCGCATGAAACGACGGATGCACTTACGGGCACGGCCACAACCGGGCATTCGTGGGATGGAATCAAAGAGCTCAACACCCCACTGCCACGCTGGTGGGTGTGGACTCTCTATCTTACGATCGTCTGGGCTTTCCTCTATTGGATCGTCTATCCGACATGGCCCCTCCTCGGCAGCTATACGCATGGCCTCCTCGGCTGGCACTCCCGCACGGCGGTCGTCGAAGAATTGGCGGAGCTGCAGGCGCTGCGTGCGCCGATGAACAAGAAGATCGCCTCGGCATCGTTGCAAGAGATCGAGAAGACGCCGGAACTGCTGAGTTTTGCGCGCGCCGAAGGGTCTGCCGCCTTCGCGCAAAATTGCTCCAGTTGCCACGGGGCCGGCGGCCAGGGCTCGCGCGGCTACCCCAATCTGAACGCCGACCGGTGGATATGGGGCGGCACGCTCGATGCGATCTATGCGACGATCCAACATGGCGCGCGTTTCGCCGCCGATCCGGATACACACAACACGATGATGCCGGCCTTCGGGCACGACAGCCCGCTCTCGCAAGACGACATCTCGACGGTCGCCGACTACGTGCGTACCCTGTCGGGCAATCCTCCAGCCCCGGGAGCCGATATTGCCAAGGGCAAGCAGATTTTCGCCGACAATTGTGCGGTCTGCCACGGCGACGGCGGGATCGGCAATTTGGAGCTCGGTGCGCCGAACTTGACGACCAAGGTTTGGCTCTATGGGCCGAGCAAGGCCGACATCATGGAGCGCGTGCAAAAAGGCGGCGGCGGCACGATGCCGGCCTGGGCCGGTCGGCTCGACGATGTGACCATCAAGACGCTGACCGTCTTCGTCCATAGTCTCGGCGGCGGAAAATGAACTTTGTAGGCGTGCAGAAAGACGACATAGAGAACGAGCCGCTGTTTGTCGCCGCGGCGGCCAAAAAGATCTATCCGCAAAGCGTTCGTGGCACCTATCGCAGCATCAAATGGGCGCTCCTGATCGTCGCGCTCGGAGTTTATTATCTGCTGCCCTTCGTGCGCTGGGATCGCGGACCCAACGAGCCGGCGCAAGCCGTGCTCGTCGATCTCGCGCACCGGCGCTTCTATTTCTTCTTCATCGAAATCTGGCCGCAGGAAGTCTATTA
Source organism: Beijerinckiaceae bacterium (assembly GCA_052148755.1). GTDB lineage: Bacteria > Pseudomonadota > Alphaproteobacteria > Rhizobiales > Beijerinckiaceae > Methylovirgula. The sequence continues at coordinate 1,146 of JBKQHN010000216.1, forward strand.
TTTCACCGGACTTCTGATTCTTGCTGCAATGGTGCTGTTCCTGATGAATGCGGTCGCCGGCCGGGTCTGGTGCGGCTATCTGTGTCCGCAGACTGTGTGGACGGATCTCTTTTTTGCCGTCGAGCGCCTCATCGAAGGCGACCGCCGCGAGAGAATACAGAATGATTCGGGTCCCTGGACGCTTCCGCGGATCTGGCGCAGAACCTTGAAACATCTGGTTTGGCTGCTGATCGCGTGGTGGACCGGCGGCGCCTGGGTTCTCTATTTCGCCGACGCGCCTTCCCTCGTCGTCGCGCTTGCGACGTTTCACGCGCCAATCATCGCCTATGTCTGGATCGGCATTCTCACCTTCACCACCTACACGTTCGCCGGTCATATGCGCGAGGCGGTCTGCCTTTATATGTGCCCTTGGCCGCGCATCCAGGCAGCACTCACCGACAATGATGCCCTCAATGTGACCTATCGTTATGATCGGGGCGAACCACGCGTCTCCATTAAGAAGGCCGCCGCCCTCCGCCTCAAAGGTGAAGCGGCCGGCGATTGCGTCGATTGCAATCAATGTGTCGCCGTCTGTCCAACCGGCGTCGACATTCGCAACGGGGCCAGTCTCGGCTGCATCCAATGCGGCCTTTGCATTGACGCCTGCGACGCTATCATGCAGAAAGTCGGCCGGCTGCCGCGTCTCATCGCCTACGACACCGACGTCAACATCAAACGGCGTCTTGCCGGACAGTCGAATGTCTTCCACCTGTTTCGCGCCAGGACATTGCTTTATGTCGGCATCATTGCAATTGTCGGCGGCCTGATGCTGTTTGCGCTCACGACCAGGACCTATCTTGGCTTAGCCGCAATCCATGATCGCAATCCGTTGGTCGTCAATCTCGCCGATGGATCGATCCGCAACGCCTATACAATACGCATCGTCAATCGCGGCCCTGCCGCACATTCCTACGAGTTGAAAGTCGAGCCTTTCCCGACATCCTCTATTTCCGCTGTCGGCGTCGAGAAGACTGCGGCGGGATGGCCCAGTTTGCAGGTCGGGCCCGATCAAACGGCGGAAGTGCGGGTTTTCATCAGTTTGCCGGCCTCTGCAGTGAGTGCTGCCTCACAGGACGTGACCTTCCGCATCTTGGACGAGACGTCGCACGAAACGGCTGCAGCGCGCGATCACTTCCTGAGCCATTGAGCGGGAGACGAGACGATGAGCTATTTGCCCAGCGGATTGGAAATGTCGCAAGAGGATACGGGTCGTCGTCTCACCGGCAGGATGGTGCTCCTCTACCTCCTGGCGTTTTTTGGAACGATCGCGGTCGTCAATGGCACGATGATCTATTTCGCCCTCTCGACCTTTCGCGGTGAGGAAGAAGCGCATCCTTATGAACATGGGCTCGCCTATGGCAAGGACATTGCCGCGGCGCGCGCTCAAGCTGCTTTGAACTGGCATGTTTCCGCACATGTCGGGCACGAGGGTCAAGGCACGGATGTCGTCGATGTGACGTTCCGCGATGAGCAAAACCGGAGCGTCGGCGGGCTTTCGGTCGGTGCCTCGTTCGAGTTTGCAACCGACAAGCGACGCGATCGGCAGCTGAGGCTGAGCGAAGTCGAACCGGGCCATTATCGCGGAACGTTCGCCGCGCAGCCGGGCCTCTTCGATCTCGCAATCGATGCCGAACGCGACGGTCACTCCCTGTTTCGTTCGCGCAACCGCGTCAGCCTCGATTAGAGACGCCGGCGACGAGAGGCGTAAATGACTACGGCCGTCGATCTTTCAGGCTTCGTTCGTCATCATGACGACGGAACATCGGCAATCGACCTTGCCGTCGACGGGATCACCTGTGCCGCCTGCATCGGCGAAATCGAAGGTGTCTTGAAGAAATTGCCGGGTCTCGCCCGGGCCCGCGTGAACTACACGACGCACCGTCTCACCGTCGAATGGGCGGATGGCAAGCTCGAGCCAGCCCGCATGATCGAAGATCTCGCGCGGATCGGCTACCGTGCCTATCCGTTCACGGCGAATGAGGCAGAAGATCTGGCTGCGCGCCAGTCGCGCCACCTTCTGCGTTGCGTCGCAGTAGCCGGCTTCGCGGCCATGAACATCATGCTCCTTTCGGTCGCGGTCTGGGCCGGCAATGCCAGCGACATCACGCCCGAAACCCGGGATTTCTTCCATGGACTTTCAGCGCTCATCGTGCTGCCGGCCGTGGCTTTCGCCGGTCAGCCCTTCTTTCGCAGCGCCTTGCGGGCGATCCGCAACCGCAGCCTCAACATGGATGTGCCGATTGCGATCGGCATTCTGCTCGCCCTCACCATGTCCGTCGTCGAGACCGCCCAGCATGCCGAACATGCTTATTTCGACTCGGCGATCATGCTGATCTTCTTTCTCTTGATCGGCCGCTATTTCGACTCGGCCATGCGTCGCAAGACGCAGGCCTTCGCCGCCAATCTCGCCGCATTGCGGGCGCCGACGGCAACCCGCATCGACGCGGCGGGCAGTGCCGAAGTCGTCCCGGCGAGCGCTCTTTCGGTGGGAGATCGGATTTTGGTCCGGCCCGGTGAGCGGCTGCCTGCTGACGGCGTCGTGCGCACGGGCCGTTCCGAACTCGACATGAGCCTGGTGACCGGAGAGACCTCACCGGCAAGAGCCGAGCCGGGTACCATTGTTTACGCCGGAACGTTGAATTATTCGGGCCTCTTGCACATCGAGGTCACGGCAGCCGCGGCGAATTCGCTGCTTACCGAAATCCTCCGGCTCATGGACGAGGCCGTCAGCGTGAAATCGCGCTATCTGCGCCTCGCCGATCGCGCCGGACGGCTTTACGCGCCTATGGTCCATCTCACCGCCATCGCCACGGCAGTCGGTTGGATCATCGCGGGGGCCTCGGTCCATGATGCCCTCGTCACCGCTATCGCGGTCCTCATCATCACCTGCCCCTGTGCGCTCGCGCTCGCCGTCCCCGTAGTGCAGGTCGTTGCGGCCGGCAGCTTGTTCAAATCGGGCATCTTGCTCAACGCGGGCGACGCCATCGAACGCTTGGCCGAGGTCGATACGATCATCTTCGACAAAACCGGGACCTTGACACGGCCGGAGCCGGCACTTGTCGATGCGGAGGCGATTGACCCACCTCTACTACAACGCGCCGCGCGTCTTGCGCGGGCGAGCCATCATCCGCTCGCCCGGGCGCTCGCAAAAC
>JBKQHN010000217.1:0-6735 GCA_052148755.1 Beijerinckiaceae bacterium
GAACATCATGCAGAGACCGGCAGTCATTGCGAATTGGCATGCTCTTGTGGCGCGCCGCGATATCGACGCCTTGGATGATCTTTTGGCTGAGGACGTAGTTTTCTACTCGCCGGTCGTCCATAAGCCGCAGATCGGCAAAATCATCACGCGCAAATATCGTGCTGCCGCTCTGCGGGTCTTGAACAACGACTGTTTCCGATATTGCCGCGAATGGTTTGCCGAGACTTCCGCAGTGCTCGAATTCGAAACGACGATCGGAAATACTTCGATCAACGGGGTCGACATCATCACCTGGAACAAGGCCGGCAAGATCACCGAGTTCAAAGTCCTGGTCCGCCCCTTGAAGGCGATCAATCTGTTGCACCAATCCATGGCTTCCATGCTGGAGCGGATCGGCGGAAGCTGAGAGCATCTGGCATTTGGGGAGTGGCCGCGCCGGCCCAATCACGGCACGAAACCGAAATTGCGTTCCAGCAGACCGAATTGCCGCTTCACCCGCGCCGGCGAAAACCCGTCATGGCGCAGAGCCCGCAAGGACTTGGCCCGCAGGCTTTTCGATAGTTTGCGCCCGGCGGAATCGCGCAAGAGCTCATGGTGGTGGTAGCAAGGGGCGGGAAGATCGAGCAGGACCTGCAGGAGTCGATGCAGACTTGTCGCCATGAACAAGTCTTCGCCGCGCACCGCATTGGTCACGCCTTGCAAGGCGTCGTCGACGACGACCGCGATATGATAGCTCGCCGGGACATCTTTGCGCGCGAGGACGACATCACCCCACGAGGACGGCTCGACCACGACATCGCGCCCATGCGCGTTGCAGCCATATTCGCGCCACCCGATCTCGCGTCCCGCTTCGGCCAGAGCGGCTTCCATGTCGAGCCGAAAGGCCGCCGGACGGCCCTCTGCCAAGCGCCGGCGCCGCTCCTGCGGCGACAGGTGTCTGCAGGTTCCGGGATAGAGGGGCGAGCCATCTGGATCGCGCGGCCATTCCAGATGGTCCGACACGGCATGCATCACGTCGCTGCGCGAACAAAAACATGGATAGATCAGTCCGCGCTGCTCGAGACCCCGTAGTGCGTTGGCATAATCCGCGAAGTGTTGCGATTGTCGCCTTACGGGCTTTCCCCAATCGATGCCGAGCCACTGCAGGTCTTCGTAAATCGCCTGTTCGAACTCCGGGCGGCAGCGCTCTCTGTCTATGTCTTCGATACGCAGCAAGAACGTGCCGCCGGTCGCAATTGCCATTTCATGGTTCATCAAGGCCGAGAACGCATGGCCAAGATGCAGATAGCCATTCGGCGACGGTGCGAAGCGAAACACATGTTTGACGAAAGAGTGCGTCATGCCACAACCCGATCCCGCACAAAAACCGAGACTCTGTCCTTCAGATTGCGCCAATGCGGCGCAACGATTAGATGACGATAACTTCGGATTGAATCAATCCAAAGTCATGATTGGGACACCGGATCTATCCGGCGTCTCAACCCTGACATGCTTCGACGCGACGTCCGTTCAGCGCAACCTGGCGGCAAAACCTTGACCTTTGGCAGAAAAGCGGAATTCTCCGCAGCCGATCTCTCCGATAACGGAACCCATGACATGCCCAAACCCCTCGACGGGCCGCGGATCGCGCCCAAGTCGCGCGTCGCAAAACAACTTATCGTCTTCCTGCATGGCTATGGCGCCGACGGCAACGACCTGATCGCCCTTGGCAAGCAATGGCAGGTTCTGCTGCCTGACGCTGCTTTTGTCGCGCCACATGCGCCCGAGCTTTGCGCCCAGGCGCCGGTTGGCCGGCAATGGTTTCCCCTGACGATGCGCGATCCCGATGAGCCTTGGCGCGGCGTCAACGCTGCGCGCCCGGGCCTAGACGCATTTCTCGATGCCGAACTCACTCGCAACAATCTCGATGATGCCAGACTCGCTCTTGTAGGGTTTAGCCAAGGCACCATGATGGCGCTGCACGTCGGGCTGCGCCGCAAGCGCGCGCCCGCCGCAATTCTTGGCTATTCGGGCCTGCTCGCCGGACCCGAGTTTTTGGCGGAAGCGACCGCCCGCAGCAGCACGGGCAATCCGCCACCGATACTGCTCGTGCATGGCGACCAGGACGATCTCATTCCGGCAGGGGCTATGTTTGCGACAGCCGAAAGCCTGGCCGGGGCCAACATCCCTTGCCAATGGCACCTCTCAGCCGGCATCGGACACGGAATCGATGGGTCCGGCCTCCTGCACGGGGGGCTCTTTCTCACCCAATGCTTTGGCCGGAAAGTACCCGCCGAGGTCGGGCTGCGTGCTTGACTTTGGAGCGCATGGCGCGGGGAGGTCGGTCGACCTTTCCGGTGCAGATTCTAACTCGGCGCTATGCCGGCCGGCCTCGCCCCCAGGACCGGTCGCAACTGCGGCAGAGCTTGCCGCGTCGTTCGGCCTACCGGCCGATAAAGTTGTTTCGTCGCCTCGACAATGAGGACGCCCGCCCCCGGCAAAGACAGACTCGCACCGACTTTTTCGAAGAGGGCGGCAGAACGCAGGAACATGTGTCGCTCGAAGGGCGGGACGTAAAGGGCTTCTGTCCAGTGGGTAGGGGAAAACAGGGTTTCGCGCATGAATTCACGCATTTGGCTACGTGAATAGGGCTGGCCATAACCGAACGGCGTGGTATCGAGCCTTGCCCACAGGCCGGCCCGCCGCGGGACGACCACAATGACGCGGCCCCCCGGCGTCAAGATTCGCCAGATTTCGGCAAGAAGTTCATGCGGCTGTTCCGCAATCTCGAGCGCGTGGACGACGATCACGCGATCGATGCATGCATCGGGAAGCGGCATCATTTGCGGCTCCACCAATGCAGAAGCAGACCGGCCCGATGAGGGCCAGTTGATGACGCCTTGTGCTGCCGGCATAAAAGCCAGCACGCGCAGGGCTTCTTCGCGAAAACACGCGAGATAGGGCGTCGCATAACCGACCCCCATGACCGACTGGCCGACGCAGTTTGCGAAGCGCTCGCGGATCACCCTGCCGATGAACCGGCGGGCGACTTCGCCGAGACGAGAGCCGTAAAAGCTGCGCAAATCGACGACATCAATAGGCATGGTTTCTTCTTTGCTGATCCGGATGCGGGCTCACGATAGCCTCTGGGCGTGTTCGGTCAAAGCCTGAGCGTTGCTGACGAAATCCGAGCTGAAGCCCTTCCGGCCCTTTGCGACGTCGGATATATCCGATGTGTCAGCGTGGCCGTGCTGAGCGAAGGACTGAAATGCAAGGACCCCGGGCATGACCCTCGAAGTTCACCAATTCATGTGTCTTTCCGATAATTTCGGCGTGCTGGTCCATGACGGCGAAAGCGGCGCGACGGCGGCCATGGACGCGCCCGAAGCGGCGCCTATCCTCGCCGCCCTCGCCGAGAAAAACTGGCGTCTCACCGATATTCTCATAACGCATCACCACTTCGACCATACGCAGGGCATTGCCGGGCTGAAGGCGCAATTTCCGCAGGCTCGCGTCGTCGGCCCGGCCAAAGAAGCTGAAAAAATCGGAGGGCTCGACTTTGCCGTGCAAGAAGGCGATTTGGTTCGTGTCGGATCACTCACGGCACTGGTGATAGAAGTCCCGGGTCACACCCTCGGCCACATCGCTTATTGGTTTGAGGAGGAGGACCTCTTGTTTGCCGGAGATACTTTGTTTGCGATGGGTTGCGGGCGCGGGTTCGAAGCGCCCGCCCATGTTCTCTATCATTCTTTGATGAAGCTTGCAGCCTTGCCGGGGGAAACGACAATTTATTGCGGGCATGAATATACGCTCGCCAATGCGCGTTTCGCCCTCGGCGTCGATCCGCAGAATGAAATTCTGCAGGACCGCGCCAAGGAGGTCGCGGAGCTGCGGGCGGCAGGTCGTTTCACTTTGCCGACCTCGATGAGCCTCGAACTCGCAACCAATCCTTTTTTGCGCGCCTCCGAACCGGAGCTTCAGGCGAGTGTCGGCATGCCCGGCGGTGATCCCGCAGCCGTCTTCGCCGCCTTGCGCGAGCGCAAGAACAGAGCCTGAGAGCCCCGCCTTGTTGACCGAGCTCGCAAAACTCGCAGCAGATGACGTTGTGCGGATCATGCGGCTCGCCCCCCACCCCGAAGGCGGTTTTTTTCGCGAAACCCACCGCGATAAAGCCAAGGGACCGGATGGCAGGGCGGCGTCGACTTCGATCTATTTTCTGCTGCCCTTGGGCACGGTCTCGGCTTGGCACCGGATCGACGCCACCGAGGTCTGGCATTTCTATGCCGGCGCACCGCTGCGGCTCTCTCTTTTTGCCGCCGACGGCCCGGTCAGCATGCATTTTCTCGGCCCGAACCTCGTCGCCGGCGAGCGACCGCAATGTGTCGTGCCGGCCGGTGTCTGGCAAAGCGCCGAAGCCGCCCTGTCGAAGCGCGGCGAGGACAATGCACCGCTTCCGCCTTGGAGCCTGGTCGGCTGTACCGTCGCTCCGGGCTTCAGCTTTTCCGGCTTCGAACTTGCGCCTTCCGGGTGGCAGCCCGATCAGAGCTACACCGCTTCTTAACGCGCGATCCTTATCATTAGACCGCGATGACTTTGGATTAGACCGATCCAAAGTCATGAACGTGGTCGATTCTAATAATTTAGAGCGGGATGCGCAGATAAGGTCAGACGATCTGCGTAAGCTTGATTGCGCCGGAAAAGCCGCGCAGCGTCCCACTTTTCCTCATCCCGCTCTATGGGAGTCTTCTTTCGGGTCCGGTGCGCCCGAGCGTGTTCAGCAAGAACGGACTCCGATTTAGCGATCGAAGGGCTTCAGGCGATCGAAGCAAAGTCCCCTTCGGCTGCAAGCTGACGCGAGTGTCCCCTTTGCCTGGAGATGCTCGCGTGTCGAAGTCGAAAAGATGCGGGGTTGAGACGATGCTGGCAAAGCGCTTAGGTGACCAGGTTGACGAGGCTGTCCCGGGGCGGCCGCAGGACGTTTCGAAGCAGGGGCTAGACACACAGGCGATCCTCAATTCGATCGGGGACGTGACCTATGAATGGGACCTTGGCCTCGATCGCTTGTCTTATGGGTCCAATGCCGGCGCGGTTCTGGGCTTCCCAAATCTGCAAGAGATCTCGTCCGGTCGCGCCTTTGCCCAACATGTCTCTCCGGAAAGTGCGTCGACGCGCTACGAGGCCGTCGTTCAGACGCGCGAGCAAGACACCGGCCAGGGCGTTTCTTATCAAATTATCTATGGCCTGCACGCGCCACGTGGTTCCGCCCGGGCCGGGGCGCCATTCAAGTGGATCGAGGACGTAGGCCGCTGGTTCACTGGCCCGGACGGCCGCCCCGCTCGCGCGCAAGGCGTTATGCGCGATATAACCGAGCGCTACGAGGCCGAACGGCAGCGCAACTATCATTCTCAATTCGACGCCCTGACGGGTGCCCTGCATCGGGCGCATTTCATCGAGCATACCGCAAAACGCCTCGTCGAATGCCTCCGCAAAGGCGGCACTTTCGCTGTGTTGCTCGCCGGGGTCGACAATCTGTTCGTCTTTAACCGGACCTATGGCTACGACGTCGGCGACGAGCTTATTGCGGCGATCGGAGTGCGCATACGTGCGGAAATTCGATCGACGGATCTTATGGCGCGTTACGCCGGCAACAAATTCGCGCTGTTTTTCGAAGCCTTCGATGCGGAGGAGATGGAAGCCGCAGCGCGGCGCATTCTTGCGACAGTCGAGGAAACACCATTCTTGACGACAGCCGGACAAATATCGGCAAACCTGCATATCGGCGGCGTCGTCGCCCCCGAACAGGGACGCATGATTCAAGCCGTTCTTCGTCACGCGGAGGAAGCCTTGGAAGGCGCGCGTCAATCGCTCGGCGATCGTTACGCCGCCTATGCGGCGAATCTCACGCGCGAAGATGCGCGCATGCATTGCTTGCATGTTTCAGACGAAATCATTTCGGCTCTAAACCAGGGGCGGGTCGTGCTGGCCCTGCAGCCCATCGTCGCCGCAAAAACCCACGAAATTGCGTTTTATGAAGCCTTGCTGCGACTGGACAATGACGACGGGCAGTTGATCACGCCTTCTGCTATCTTGCCCGTCGCGGAAAAGACCGGACTTATCCAGTTGATCGATCAGCGCGTGCTCGAACTTGCCACGGCGCAGCTCATGCAAGACCCGACACTGCAACTTTCCGTCAACGTGTCGGGCACAAGTCTGCTCGAGCTCCAATGGCAGGATCGATTGCTTGCCACCTGCAGGCATAATCCCGATGTCGCGCGACGCTTGACTGTTGAATTTACCGAAACCACTGCGATAACCGACGTCGAAGCGACCCGGCGCGCCATTGCCGTGATGAAGAGTTGCGGCGTGAAGATCGCTATGGATGATTTTGGCGCCGGCCACACATCGTTCCGAAATCTCCGCAGCTTGCAGGTAGATTTGCTGAAGATCGACGGCGCTTTCGTCCAAAACCTGTCTCGCAGTGAAGATGATCGCGTCTTTGTTCGCACCCTTGTCGATCTCGCCCGCCACCTCGGCATTCCGACCGTGGCAGAATGGGTCGAAGATGCAGAATCGGCCACGATCCTGGCCGACTGGGGCGTCGACTATTTGCAAGGCCATTATTTTGGCACCGCGCAGGCCGCAGCACGGCCGTCTCGCTAGAGCATGTCCCGGAAAAATGGCTCCACTATTCCGGGACATGCTCCAACTTTTTGAATTGGCGCGTATTCTTGATCGATCGGGTGATTCCACCCGATC
>JBKQHN010000218.1:0-69826 GCA_052148755.1 Beijerinckiaceae bacterium
AGCAGTTCTTCCCCATTTCCGAGCGGCCGGAACTGTTCTTCCAGATGCGGCTGCCGGAGGGCACCGCGATTGCGACGACACTCGCCACGGCGAAGAAAGCCGAAGCGCTGGTTGCCGGCGATGCAGATGCCGCGACCTATACGACCTATGTCGGTCAGGGTTCGCCGCGTTTCTGGCTCGGCCTCAATCCGCAATTGCCGAACGAGGCCTTCGCCGAGATCGTCATCGTCGCGCAGGATATTCCGGCGCGCGAGCGGATCAAGCGCAAACTCGAACAGGCGGTAGCCGAAGGCGCGCTGGGCGAGGCACGTGTCCGCGTCGATCGTTTCAATTTCGGTCCTCCCGTCGGCTTTCCCGTGCAGTTTCGCGTGATCGGCACAGATCCGATGAAGCTGCGCGACATCGCCTACCGCGTCCGCGATGTGATGCATCAAGACCCGGCGCTGCGCGATCCGCAGCTCGACTGGAACGAACAGACCCCGTCCGTCCGCCTCGTCCTCGACCAGGACCGCGCCCGCGCGCTGGGCCTCACCCCGCAGGACATCGCCAATTCGCTGCAGATGCTGGTGTCCGGCGTCACTGTCACGACGGTGCGCGACGGCATCGAGAAGGTCGATGTCGTGGCGCGCGCCATCCCGACGGAACGCGCCGATCTTGGTCATATCGGCGATTTGACGATTGTTTCGCGCAGCGGCCAGCCCGTGCCTGTCGCGCAAGTGGCAAATGTTGTCTACGAGCACGAAGAGCCGATCCTCTGGCGGCGCAGCCGCGACATGACGATCACGGTACGCTCGGACGTGATCGACGGCGTCCAGGCGCCCGATGTCACCAACCGCATCTGGCCGAAGCTCGCCGACATCAGATCGCGCCTCGAACCCGGCTATCGTATCGAAATGGGCGGCGCGATCGAGGAATCGGCCAAAGCCAATGCCGCGCTCTACGCCATGTTTCCGGTCATGATCATGGTCATGTTGACGATCGTCATGATCCAGCTGCAGAATTTTACACGCCTCGGGCTGGTCATGATGAGCGCGCCGTTGGGCGTCATCGGCGCTTCAGTGGCTTTGAATCTGTCCGGTTCGCCGTTCGGATTCGTCGCTCTTCTCGGCCTCATCGCTTTGTCCGGCATGGACATGCGCAATTCCATCATCCTCGTCGACCAGGTGCGGCAAGATCTCGAGCGCGGCGCGACCTACCGCTATGCCATCATCGAGGCCACAGTGCGCCGCACAAGGCCGGTCGTTCTCACGGCGCTGGCCGCGCTTCTCGCCATGATCCCGCTGTCGCGTTCGCCGTTCTGGGGTCCGATGGCGATCACCATCATGGGGGGATTGTTCGTCGCGACTTTTATGACGATCCTTTTCCTTCCAGCACTTTATGCATTATGGTTCAGGCGCTCGCTCGACTCGACTGTGCAAGGCGCTGCGTCTGCGAAAGGTGAAGAAAAAATGCAACACGCGCCCGGAAAGCTCGCGGGGGTAGCGGCGGAATGAGCCATACTGCGCCTGCAAGAGAAAAAGACCAGCGCTGTCGGATCATCGAGACGGCCGAGCAGCTATTCCGCCAGCTCGGCTTTCAGAAGACGACGGTCAGCGACATAGCGCGCGAGCTGCACATGTCGCCCGCGAACGTCTATCGGTTCTTCGGCACCAAGTCGGAGATCAATGAAGCGGTCGCCCGGCAGATCATGGGAGAGATCGAAGCCGCTGCGGAAAAAATAGCTTCAGGGCCCGGCACCGCCGCCGAGCGCTTGCGGCAGGTGATCAAGACCAACGAAGCCATGAGTGCCGAGCGCTATATCGCCGATCGCAAACTGCACGACATGGTCGATGTGGCGCTCACTGAAAAATGGCCGATCATCGACGCCCATGTCGAGCGCATGGGTGGGATCCTGACGCGAATTATCGCCGAAGGCATGGACGCGGGCGAGTTTGCGCGGCACGATCCGCTGCTCGTGGCCCGCATCGTCCATTGCGCCTGTATCCGCTTTTGCCACCCGCGTCTGATGGTCGAATGCTGCAATTATACCGAGCCGAGCTCCGACCAGATGATGGATTTCTGCCTCGCCGCGCTGAAGGCCGGTATGTGACGGGGGCGGAGCGGTGCGGCTCGATGAATTGACGGACGCCTTGGCCGTGTGATATCTACCATTGATAGATATCATTGTTTTAGAGGTGCGGCATGACCGCAGGCGCCGGTAAATCGACGGCCAAGAAATCGACCGCCAAGCTCTTCATGCATGGCCGCAGCCAGGCCGTGCGCCTGCCGAAGGAATTCCGCTTTGAAGGCACGGAGGTGCGCGTCAGCAAGGTCGGCGACAAGGTCATTTTGGAACCAATGGAGAAGCCGCCGTTCGATGTCGACGCGTGGTGGGCAAAGCTCGATGCTCTGGGGGCGAGGGACTTCCTTCCGGAAGGCCCAGCTGACGATCCGCCGACTGAACCTGATCCACGAAAGTTCTTCGACGAATGATCTTTCTGGATACGAATGTCGCAATTGGCGTGATCGACGACCAGCTTGCCCGCCGGCCTGCGGAGGCTCGCTTGGTTCATGCGCGGATTGGCGTCCGGCGTAGCTATTGGCATCTTGCTCGCAAACGCGGGCACTTGATTTCGCGTGTCGGCTTTGGAGGTGCAACATGACGGCAAATGCTCACAAATCCACAGCCAAGCTCTTCATGCATGGCCGCAGCCAGGCCGTGCGCCTGCCGAAGGAATTCCGCTTCGAAGGTACCGAAGTGCGGGTCAGCAAGGTCGGCGACAAGGTCATTCTGGAGCCGATGGAGAAGCCGCCGTTCGATGTGAAAGCGTGGCGAGCGAAGCTCGACGCACTTGGCGCGGCGGATTTCCTCGTTGAAGGAGCGCCGGAAGATCCACCTGTCGAAGACGACGACAAGATCTCGTTCGATTGATCGCCGCAATGTTCTGCCTCGACACGAATATCGTGATCTTCGCGATCAATCGACGCAAACCATTTGTCTGCGATCGGCTCGACGCAGAGCTGGCTGCGGGAACGGCACTGTCGATTTCATCGGTCGTGCTGTTCGAACTGGAATTCGGGATCGCCAAAAGCGACCGCTCGGCACAATCGGCGGCGCTTCTCGCCGATTTCCTTTCCGCGGGAATCGAGATCATCCCGTTCGATGCCGAAGATGCGCGCGAGGCGGGGTTCCTACGCGCCCATCTCCAGCGGCAAGGGACACCGATCGGCCATTATGACGTCCTCATTGCCGCGCAGGCTCGGCGACGCGGCGCGACGCTTGTGACGGCGAATGGCAGCGAGTTCGCGCGCGTGCCGGGGCTGATCGTCACGGATTGGGCGGCGTGAGCGGCAAGGTGAGGTGAGGGCGCGGCGGCCGGGCCACGCGGCTGGCGGCGTGCGGAAGCCACGCCTCGCTTCTCGGCTGATCGCTTCGCAAACATGCCTGCCGGCCCTCGCCCCGCTTTGCGGGGAGAGGTGAGGCGCTGCGCCCATTGCAGCCGGTTATCTAAAGGTGCTAGCGTCGCCTCGCTCTAGCTGCAGCGCTCCGGTGAGTGACGATGAGCAGCCTCAACACGCTCCTTGACGTGCCCGAACAACTGTTGGCGACCCACGATCGCCTGCGGATGAATGGCTTTCCCGTCGTTAGCGTAGTGAACGCGCGTTCTCAACTCGACGCGCGGGTGTGGCTTGGCCAATGGGCGCGAGCGCGCGGGCGGGCGCTTATTCTCGCACCGGAAACCCGGCTCGAAGCTGCCATTGCGGCTTATTGCGCGCGCCTGCCCGGTGGCGATATCGCCTCTGTCCAGCACGCGGCTAACGCCCCCGTCCTTTGCATCCCAGGCACGTTCCAGAACGCCTTGCAGGCTTCCGTTGCGCTCTCCAGCCTGCATCCGCGTCTACCAATTGCCGTCGCATGCGGCATCGCCGAGATGGTCGATAGCCTTCTTAACCCCGCGATGCCTCAGGATCTCGTGGGCGCCGCCTTGCAGGGGCTCATCCCCGTCGAAGAGGAAGAGCGGCATGTCCTGAAAACGGTCGCCGACGCACGGCAAGTGCAGCCCTTTCTGCGCGGCGCCTGCGAGGGCCTCGTGTACTATATGCTGGAAGCTCGACCAGAGACTCGAGGCCGCTTTTCAACGAATGCCCGTCTCACTAATAACTTGAACTCCAGGCGGCACGAGGTCGATCTCGTGTGCCAAGAAGCCCGATTGGTAATCGAAATCGATGGTCCCGAGCATAACCAACAGGTGCGCAAAAACATGGATGCAAAGAAACAGAAAGATCTTGAAACTCAAGGCTATCGAGTCCAGCGGTTCCGCAATCAAACGGTCATTGAAGATCCGGTGGGAGTATGGAAGATGATCGCGCAACTGATGTCGGTCTCGACTGCCATGGAGCGCGGTCGATGATGAAGGACCTGCCCCGCCCGGATATGTCGCGATTTTCCCAGATAGCGCCTGAGGTTTTGATTCTTTGTTATTTACTTGGGTTGAAGCAGGCGATTTCAATCGGCGTTTTGAAAGCGCGATTGAAGGCATTTGCTTCTTCCCAGAAAATCGAAGATGCCGTCGCGACACTGATCGCCGACCATCGAGCTGTCGTCAATAAGTCGATCGAGCTGACGCAAGAAGGTAAGGATGCTGCCAAAAAAGCGCTTGGCCGGGATGCAGGAGAAGAATGGGAGAAAATCTGGCAGCGCCGTCTCCTCCTAAAGGCGTTAGGGCTCAATCCAGATGACGGTGAGACGCGGAAAAAATTCGCAACCGCGGATGCGCAAAAAGCTGCGACCATTGCGGTCTCCTATAATTTGAATTTTCCGAAGGAGATCATGGCGAGCAAGCCAAGCGTTTGCACCGAACTCGTCTGGCGAACGCTGAAAGCGCGATTGCCGGATGTAATCGGCGATGGTCCTTTCCCGCCACTTCAACCGCTCGGAACGGTCGAGCGCGTGGTTCTCGCTGGTCTTGCAAATATGCAGGCACGCACCATCACCGAGGCGGTAGACGGCGTTGCGGCTGCCGCTATAGGGCTCCAGAAATGCGATATCGATACGTTTCGTAAAGGCGTGATCGCCCTCGCCGTCGAGCGCGCATCCACTGCGCTACCATCGCCCCCGGATGATAGTTTTGCCGCTCGCATTATGCACGTTGCGGAAAAGCTCACCACGCCGCCCTTTCAGGGCCGCGTCGCCATTGCTCAGATCTACGACGCCTACGGGAGAGTTCACCCGGACGCCGGCTCCTTGCAGAGCTTCAAAGCGCGGTTAGTAGAAGCAGCCGAGGCACAGAAAATCCTGCTTGGCCGTCTCGATTTGCCGGAACGAATGGACAAGGACCTACGACTGCGAAGTGAAACATCCTGGGGTACGAACAGAGTGCATTTTGTGATCACGGAACGGAATTAGCCATCATGACTTTGAAGGAAGCTTTTCTAGACCCTAGAAATGATGATTTATTCTCCTCGGTAGCGGCGTTCAGTGGTGCCCAAGATCTCGAAGTCCTCGATGTTTGGACCGCGCAAAAGACAGCACGAGATGCCATTGTCACTGCTGTAGCAAATGCTTTACGCCATTCTGCGAGTCCTGGCTCGCGGATCGCATTAGTAAAAGGCGAAGCGGGTTCAGGAAAAAGCCATGTGCTAACCACCACGTTCAAGAGACTAGTGTCCTTGCGAGAGGTTTATCCCTCGGTGTTACAGCTCACAGCTCCCGTGACAACCGAGGATTATGATGTCTGGTTGCTTGACGCGATTATGCGGGAATTGTCGGCGCGGTACTTCGCTGATGAATCCGGTCATAGTCCATTGCGTCGGCTGGGTGGGCATCTCCTTGACCGCGTCGAACTCGTCGAACAACAAGAATTCCTGCAAGAAATCTATGATGCCGATAGCGACGGCGCAATAGGGCTCGCGCGCCGCTTTGGTCGGCGAATCCAAATTGAGGCCGCGGCACGTCTGGCACAAGCGCCGTCAGCAAGTTTTATTGCAGCGGTACTTTTGGCCGCCTTCGGAGATCCGTCCGCACTCAACTATCTACGGTACGGTAACGTCGACAGTCGCGTCAAAGATATTGGGCTTCCAGAAATTCGTACTCCGGATCAACGGATTGGCATTATCAGGGAACTAGGCTTGGTAGCCCAGATCGTTCATGGCAGCTTCATTTTTTGTTTTGATCAGGTTGAGAACACAGTGAGGCTCGCGAGCGAAGATCTTTATGTTCATACTCTCACACAAGCAGTGCGGCTTTCAGAGCAGATCGTTAACTGCGCGATCATTGTAGCCGTCCTTGCCGATGAATATGACGACATCGTTGGTGGTCGGCGCGGCGGTAAAGGGCTAACCGAAGCAGATAGAGATCGTATTGAACATGAGGTTCCTAGCGCCACGCGCGTTGAGAGAGGAACTCCAGAGTTCTGCCGTGCAGTTGTCGCCCGGCGATTGGCGGTATTGCGTCAAAGGGCCGGTCTGCCGTCTGAAATCGATTCGTTTGAACCGCTGCCGGATTGGCTAGTGACTGAGATTGACAAACCGCGCAACATTCGTTTGGCTTTGCGTGAAGTTGCCAGATTCCGCGAAGCTTCGATGGCGCGCGGCGAAATCGCTGAAACGCCTTCAGGCGAACCTCCGCCGCTGGAACCAGTAATCGACTTCGATAAGGAATGGGCCGACTTCCTGGACTCGGGTGGCACTACCCTCACACGATTAACAGACCGCAAGAAAGCCGAATTGCTCGCATGGTGGGCAGAAGAGGCAAGCCGCGAGCACATCAATTCAGAGCCAGTCGAGGTCACGCTCGCTGCCCTCGGCGATGCGCACGAGACACCGACCATAGACATAGTCTTAAAGCGGAATGGTGATGCGATCGCGCGCCGCAAACTCGCCTTATGCGAAGCTCCCAACCGCAATCAATTCCTGCTTAATCAGGTGCAAAACTTTCTGGTCACATGCGATGCGGCAACACCGGCGATCTTGCGGACCAATGGGTTTCCTAAAGGCCCCAGAACCCAACCAGCGCCTGCTTTGCGCGCGCTTGAAAAGCTTTCTGGCCTGAAGCTCGATTTAGGTGATACGGAATGGCACATCCTCGCCCGCACCAAGGACTTCTTCGATCAAATACACAACGCACCCGGTCTACTTGAGTGGCGGCGCGAAAAACAATGGCTCCAGCAGTTGCTTGCGCCTTTGCGGCCTCTCATCGCTTTTCCTGACGTTGTCGATCTCGGACCCGGGTCCGAAGAGCGAAACGTAAATGAAAACACAGAACGCGTCGAAGTACCGCACAAAGACGCTGCCGATCGAAATGCGGTGGTTGCGACGCCCGAAGCACCGGCGACCGACATTGGCAGCTCAAAAAAAAACGCATTTCCAGTCTTTATAGGCACGTCTTTCGACGGGACAAGAATTGAATGGGCTCCCTATCGAGAGCAGCCAAACCACTTGAACAATTTCTCCGTTCTGATCACCGGCGATGCCGGTGCCGGCAAGACGGAGACCATTCGCGTGCTCATTGATGCAGCCTGCCGAGCGGGGCTTGCGGTCACAATTTTCGACTTCAAGGCGGACTATTGCGACGAGAAGTTCGCCGGTCCACTCGGCATCGAGGTCATTGATATCCGCACCAATGGCCTGCCCTTCAACCCGCTGCAGCCACCGCCTGGAGGCGCTGCGGGAGCGCAGCCTATCGAGCATGTGTACGAGTTCGCCGGCATTCTAAAACGCGTCTTCGGCCTTGGCGCAGTGCAGGAAGGGCATCTGCGCGATGCCACTATCGAAGCCTATAAGGAACAAGGGATCGATGCGCGCGAGTGGATTGATCCGGCCAGCAAATCATGGCCGACCTTCAGCCGGGTTCTCGACATCCTCAGGAACTATGGTGACGAATCCCTCGTTACGAGGCTTTCGCTGTTGAGCGATCTCGGCCTTTTCGGCGCCGGTTCGCCGAGCAACGCCTCGTTCGAGACTTTCCTCAAGAAACGGGTTTGCCTCAAACTTAGTGGCCTGCCGAACGATGACGTGAAGAAAGCTATTGCGGAGATCCTCATCGTTCAGCTGCACGGCTATGCGCTGCGGGGCGACCAGCCGCGACGCCTCACCCGCTTGATGGTGTTCGACGAAGCGCATCGTGTAAAGGACTCGAAGCGCCTGGAGCAGCTTGCGCGGGAAGGTCGCGCCTTCGGCGTGGGGATCGTGATCGGCACCCAATTCCCAGACGACATTCCCGAGACCATGGCGGGCAATCTCGCGACTCAATTGTTCTTGATGAACAATCAAGCTGTTCATCGCCGCCACGTTGTCACCCAGCTGCTCGGGACGATCTCGACGAGCGAGGCGAGGAGCCTACTCGACAAGCTTGTCCAGCTCAGGCCGCAACAGGGACTATTTGCCAACGCGCACCATAATGGTGTCTTCGTCAAAATCATGCCGCACTATTTGCGGCACCCGGCCTGAGACCTTCGGCGTGGATGGCCGTGACAAGCACGGCCATGACGCGTTGAAAGGGCCAAAATGAAAATTGCAGACTGCCGCCCTCTTCGCCGCCTCCCTCACACCCTACGCCATAAAGCGCCGCGACGAGCGCCGCTCTGCGTTGAAGCACCGCGCGCTGGCTGATCGAGCCTTTGTCGGTTCCATCTGCCGGCCGCCGCAGTGCGCGCAGGCAAATCGTCGGCACTTCTATTGCTCAGCCTGATTCAAAAGAGGCGGGCGTCGCGGCTGAATCGCAGATCATGGCAGATGTGTGAGGTTGCTCACCGATGAACACTAAAATCCCTGACAAGGTGGGGCCACAACGGGCGGATAAGCCGGCCCGCGGGAGGTTATCATGATCACGAAGCGCATCGCACCATCAGGCCGCCAAGCCGGCCGTCTGGCACTTGTCATCATCTTCGGGCTTACAGCCGCGGTTCATGCCAAAGCCTACGAAGCCACAGCTGAACAGCGGGCTGCCTGTACCCCAGACGCCTTTCGCCTCTGCTTTTCAGCAATCCCCAACGTCGACGCTGTCAAGTCTTGCATGATCGCCAACAAAGCCAAACTGAGCGCTGGCTGTCTCGCCACGTTTCCGAAGGAAACCGCACGCCGTTGAAGCTGCGAGTTGAGTGCATCGGACCCAAAAGTGGGAACCGGTTTTGGGATAAATCCGATGCTCAAACAAAGATGCAGAGCGGCATCTCCGATTCCATCGGAGCGTCCGCCGCTCCAGTGCGCCGGCCGCTCATTCGGCGGCTCCGGCCCGACCATTACATACTCGCAGTCTCGACCCTGATCACCCGCTCCGACCCCGCGCCGTAAAGCTCCTCGACCAAGGCGGCTCTGCGTTGGAGCACCGCGCGCTGGTTGATCGAGCCTTTGTCGGTGATTTCGCCGGCGTCGATCGAGGGCAGCTCTTCGAGCAGGAGCGCGCGGACGACTCTGTTCGAGGAGCCTTTCGCTTCCGCTGCGAAATCCTTCAACCGGCGGCGAAATTCTTCGCGCAGATTTGGATCGGCAAGCACGTCCGCGGCTGTTGCACCGGCGCCGAGCCGTGCAAGTGCGCGGCAGGCGTCGAGATCTGGAAAGACGAGAGCGCCGACGGCTTCTTCATTGTGGCCGGTGATGACGACGTCTTTCACCAAAGGCGCAAAAGCCTGGATGAAGCGGCCGCGCAAAGGCCCGACGCTGACCCAGGTGCCGGTCGCGAGCTTGAAATCCTCGGTGATGCGCCCATCGAACATGAGGCCGAGTTTGGGGTGCTGTTCGTCGGCGAAACGCAGCGCGTCGCCGAGACGATAGAAGCCTTCTTCATCAAAAGCCTTTTGCGTCAGCTCGTCTTGCCGCCAATAGCCGGGCGTGATGTTGGGTCCTTTGACGCGGGCCTCGAGCTTTTCGCCATTCGGCACGAGTTTCAATTCAGTGCCGGGCAAAGGCAGGCCGACGCCGCCGGAGCGGGACGTTTCTTTGGTGCAGAAGAAGGCCGCAGGTGCCGTCTCTGTCGCGCCGAGACCGCTCAGCATGTAAATGCGCTCGCCGCAGGTCGCGACCGCCACCTCGTCCAGCGCATCCCACACATGTTGCGACAAAGCCGCGCCGGCAAAAAAATTGAGTTTGAGGCGGCTGAAGAAATTTTGCGCGAGCGCCTTGTCCGCATTGAGAAAAGGCAGCAGCGTCTCGAACCCTTTCGGCACGGTGTAATAGGCGGTCGGCGCGACGTCCCGCAAGGTTCTTACGGTCGCGTCTATGGCGCCCGGCATCGGCTTGCCTTCGTCGATATAGAGCGTGCCGCCGTGGCGCAGCACGATTCCGAAATTATGATTGCCGCCGAACGTGTGGTTCCACGGCAGCCAGTCGACGAGAACCGGCGGCTCTTCGCGCAGGAAGGGCATGAAATATTCGATCATCGCCTGGTTGGCGCACATCATGCGATGCGTGTTGATCACGCCTTTCGGCAGCGCGGTGGAGCCGGAGGTGAACAGAAATTTGGCGATTCCGTCGGGCCCGACGGCCGCGTGGGCGGCATCGACGGCAGGTGTTTCCTGTGTCGACAACAGGGTCGAGAAATCACTGACCGGGCGGCCGGGCGGTGGCGCGTCGGAGACGACGAGCTCGACGTCATCGGCCACGCATGCGGCAATGGCTTTGGCGTAACTACGTCCATTGTCGGCATAGTCGAGGCCCGGTGTCAGCAGCGAGACGATGTGTCTGACTCTGGCAAAATCACTCGAAATCAGCGAATAGGCCGGCGAGATCGGGGCAAAGGGGATGCCGACATAGAGAGAAGCCAGCGCCAACAGCGCATGATCGACGCTGTTGCCGGACAGGATGAGGATCGGCCGCTCGGCGGAAAGATGACGATCGAGAAGCGCCTGTCCGAGCGCACGCACCTTGGTGCGGGTCTGCGCATAGGAGAGGCTGCGCCAGTGACCTTTGTTGTCGCGTTCGGCGAGGAAGATCCGCTGCGGCGCAACCCGCGCCCAATATTCGAGCCGGTCGGTGACGCGCGTGTCGTAGGGCGCAAGCGGGATCGGCGAGCGTGCATAGACAACGCCGTCGCCGCGGCGATCGATGCAGACATCCAGATGGCCGAGCGATACGTCGCGTATCCGCGGTGACGCAGTCGGCGCCATGGTTTCCTCCGCAAGTGCGTTTTGCCAAATTGTCTATTGCCGCGTGTCTTCCGCACGCGCTGAGTCTTTGCTTTGACGCCGGATCTTATCGCAAAATCTGCAATTTTTCCGCGATTGTGCGCTATCGCTTCGCGGCGACGCGCCTCTCGAAAATAGTTATATTATATATCTATTTTGCGGTCAACGGCCTGGTCGGCGTCCGGGCGCTCTGTGTGCGAGTGCGGGAGATGCCGAGGAAGTGGTTGCGGCGGCGGTTGCGGCGCATTATGGTAGCGCCGCCGCGGGGCGCATGTCGGCAAGCTGGAGCCTATCATCGTCAAGACAGAGGATGTGTCCGATGTCTAAAAACCCGGAAACCCACCACTTTTCCGGGATGTGCGCCAGCCTCGACGAAAAGTTCAGGCTTTTCCGGGCGGTCTTCTATCAGCGCACTATTGGGGCGTCGCCAAGTGGTAAGGCAGCGGATTTTGATTCCGCCATGCGGAGGTTCGAATCCTCCCGCCCCAGCCAAGAACTCCGCGGTTCCTTGAAACTATTCGTAAAAACCCGTTAGCTGGGACTCAAAACGGGCAAGTTTATGCAGTAGTGTACTCAGGTCTGTAGCACGCGCCTGTACTTGGGGCGCGATCATGAGCCTATGCACTAACCTTTTTCGACGCGGTGCGGTATATTGGTGGAGGCGGCGATTCGCGTCCCCGGAGTCGAAAAACTCCAAAATAATAGCGCTAAGCACCAAGACACGTGAACCCAAAGCCGCTCGTTTAGTAGCCGCCCGTCTCAATGCCAAGGCGGTGCGGATTGATCGGTTATTGGGGTTGCGTATGTTGAGTCTTGTTGACGCGCGCGAACAGCTCGCAATTGTCACCGCTGACGGGCTGCAGTTCGACGTCGCCGACCATGTCCTGCGTGACGCCTCGAATTACGAACAAAATCAACGTAATGCGCGGGCAGCGATCAATGCGCTGCCGGAGGCATTTAGCCCAGCGCAGCGCGACTTAATACTTGCCAAACTGATTTCGGAAGATCATCAACGCTTCGGCTCCGACCTCCTGCGCGGCTATTGCTTTGCCGAAGCTGACGAACAAGGTCGGCTGCGTGGCGAAGCCGGCACCCGCGCAGAAGCCATCATGGCCCAAGTCTACAGGCGGATCGCTCTTGGTGGCGCACAAACGAAAATCACCGGCGTGGACCGCGAAAATCTCGCCAAAGCCAACTTTTCTGCCGTAGAAATCGACACCATCGACGCTCTCGTTGGTGATGTCGCGCCATACGAAACCTGGACAGACTGGCGCCTCGGCTGGGCAAAGTCGGAACTTTCCGATCTGTTGGTTTCAGCCGGCGTCAGACCAACGCTGACCAACATCCAGAGCCTTCGCCGTGCTGCCCTGTTCATGCGCGCTGAAGTCCTCGACGAGATTTCCGACGAATGCGCGACCGTCAACCCCAAAAAATATTATCAAATGCTGCGGTCCGGGTCGGTCATGCCGTCACCGGCCGAGAAAACTCCTGCCGCCACACCCGTATTGCCGCCTGAGCCACAAGAAGAAATTCTCACGCAGACCATCGTTGAAGCGGTGGTTGCGGACGCGGTCGTTGAGTCGGGATCAAGCAAAATATTATGCGATGATGCGAGCAAACATTCGCTTATACTTCAGGTCGAGAACCTCATTGCGCTCCATAAAAAAACTTGGACAGAAAAAACAAAGCGCCAGCATCGTTCGATCGCAAAACTATTCGTAAAATTTGTTGCCGCGGACGATCCGCGCCAATTGACACAAGAGAACGTCGGTGGATTTCGTCAGATTCTCACAAGGCTCCCCAAAAATCATGGAAAATCGTCCAAAGATAAACATCGCACTTTGGCGGAAATCATCGCCATCGGCGAAGCAAAGCAACGTGCGGCGGAAGAAGCCGAAGCGCGTGCCGCCGAAAACAATCCTTCACGTCACTCGAAAACTGTCGAACTCATTGGCCTCGATGCCGGGACGGTCAATCGGTATATCACGCAGCTTTGCAATATAATGAACCATTGTGATGCCAACGGATACATAATCGGCAAGCCCGAGACACTTGCAAAGCAACGACCGAAAGACGACATTAGAATTATGCAATTCATCGAAGCGAACGCCTAAGACAGCGGCACATTTTGTAGCATCATGGATAGACACGGACTTCGTGAGAAATGGGCGGCGTTCTGCGTTCGTTTTGACATCTCCGACCCATGCCGCGTCTCTCGAAAGCCATGAAAACATCCCAGAACTACCCCGACATATCCGACATTCTTCAACGCAAGGCCGAAGGACGCCGCGAAATTGCCGCGCGGACGTTCGGTGAAAAAATCGCCATGGTCGAGGCCATGCGGGAGCGAATCGCGCCCTTCAAAAGGCTCAAAGAGCGGCGCGAAAACGAGCGGCGCCGCGCGCATGGGCGTTGAACCCCGCCTCATCCCCAGAGACAGTCCGTCTAACTAAGCGTCACACTGCCTCGCCCCGCCTGTAGAACGTCGCCCCATACCTCTCCTTGTCGAGCGCCGGCCTGTCTTTGTGCTTGCATGTCTTTCGCGGCTGCTTTCGTCGACTCTCAGAACTTCCACGTTTTGCTGCCAATCGAAGGCGAGCTTATTATTCGATCGGTGAGTTCCACAATGTTACCTGGGAAAAGAAAATTCACCTGTCTTGGCGTGAACTGGCATTCTGGAAAAGCCTCATATGATATGCGCATTTTGACGGAATCAGCGCGAAGGCTAACTGCCGACTATGGCCATCACGGAATGTCCGCTATCAGACTCGGACACCGCGCCGTCGGACGACTGACTTGGGCGCGATTCAGACATCAGACGGATCGCCAGTTAACTTCGGCAAGCCGCTCTTCTGCGACCTTCATGTCGACAAAAGGTCATCGACCGGATGGCAACACCCGGGTCAAGGCAAACCGCGAAAAAGCTTCCCGCCGCTTGCTAAGAAAGTCGGCGGCTTTGCCATGGCCGTCAGAAGCCGTTTGGCTGCAAGCGCCCGAGCCGGCGGCATAGCGGTTGGTCTCGTTGGTGGCGAGTCCGCCGCTGCTCCTCGGAGGAAAAAATTGGTAATAAAGGTGGAGACAAAGACGGTGACATTGGTGTCAGGAATTCTTATAAGCTCCTTGTAACAAATAGATATTTTTCTTCTTGGTGCCGAATCCCTTCGCCCGCTCCAATGAAATCAATGATCTAGTCACAGCCACTCGAAATTCGGATGGCTGTTTATGCGGGAAAGTTCGCGAATATTTGATTTGGTGGGGTCTCCACCCATTGCGCTTTTCCTCCGAACAGCGAAGTGAGCCTTCTGTCGTCCTGCCCCGCCAGCTCGCGGCTGAAATGGGGTCGCACCTCATCGGCGTTCATTCGTCTTGAAAGCCTCGAGCCGCTGGGTATATCGTGTCTATGTTCGGCCCGAGGTTGTGCCGAACGATCATGGCAAGGGACGCCCGCTGGCTCACTTTGTGAGCGGCGGGTTTTTTTGTGTATTAGCCGCAGCGGAGGACAAGATGACCGACGACCACCCGCTGGCGTCATATCGGATCAATCGGAAGCCCTACTACCGGCCGGTCGGCTCGGAAGTGGCTATCTTCGAAGCGGCCCATGCAGACCGGATCCCGCTGATGCTGAAGGGACCAACAGGGTGCGGGAAGACGCGGTTTATCGAGCATATGGCTCACCGCCTCGGCAAACCCTTGGTCACCGTAGCGTGCCATGAGGACATGACGGCCTCGGATCTTGTCGGCCGGTTCCTTCTCGATGTGGACGGCACGGTCTGGCAGGATGGTCCACTTACATTGGCCGTCCGCTACGGCGCGATCCTCTATCTCGACGAGATTGTAGAGGCGCGGCAGGACACGACAGTGGTCATCCACCCCCTGACGGATGACCGGCGCGTCTTGCCCATAGAAAAACGCAATGAAATCATCTTGGCCCACCCGGATTTTCACCTCATCGTGTCTTACAACCCAGGCTATCAGAGCGCGGTCAAGGACCTCAAGGAATCCACCAAGCAGCGTTTCGCGGCGCTGGATTTCGACTATCCAGATCCCGAAACGGAGGCTGAAATTGTCGCGCACGAGACGGGGATCGCGCCCGGGCTCGCGCGGCTCGTGGTCGAGATCGGGCTAAGATCGCGCAACCTGAGAGGTCATGGGCTCGACGAAGGTGCTTCGACGCGCATGTTGATCCAGGCCTGCCGCCTGATAGAGCGGGGAATTCCGGTGCGTGAGGCCTGCCGGATAGCACTCGTCGTTCCCGTCACCGACGACACTGATATGCGTGCGGCGCTTTCGCGTGCGATCGAGGCCTGCATCGGATGAGTGCCCCGCGCCTCGCCGTTGTCGAACCCGGCCCGTCCCATGTGGTCGCGTTGCATCGCCTGATTCTCCAGCGGGAGGCGCTCCGGCCGTCCTTCTTTGAGGCTTTCTCGGTGGTGGAAGGGTTTACGCACGAGACGCTCGAGCGCTGGTGTTCGGCAGCGTTGGCGCTCCAAAACATCAACGCGGGGCTCGGCTGCAGCATCGCGTTCTTCACCTTGACGTCACGGCTCGGCCGGCGCAGCGACATCGATACGGCGATTCTTGCGGCGCGGACGGCCGAGGTGATCTGCCGAAGGGCCGGATCGCGCGCAGCTGCGGCGGCGCTGGAGTCTATCGAAGGCTTGAAGGCAATCGCCGGCTCTGAAACCAATGCCATCCTCGCGAGTCTGTCAGATCTCGCAGCAAAAAGACCGGAAGCGGTCGCATGCGCCATACCTGCCTTGCCGGCGGTGATAGCGGCCATTGGCCCAGCGGCTTACGCGGAATGGCTCGCGGCGGGGCTGCGTGCGTATGCGATCGACAGGGCGAAGTTGTGTGCCTATGTCGGGCTTGAGGACGCTTTGGCACGCGAACGGCTTCGCGACTATGGCCGGGCAGGCGCGCTGCGGCGGGCGATGCCTGCAGCCATCGCCTTCGCCGCGTCGCTCAATGGCGAGAAGCCGACCGTGCGGTTTGTGCCAGCGGCGGCGCGGGCCAGTTTTGCGCCGCCGATCGTGGTAATGCCGGAATCCTTTGCTGACTTTTCTGCCGACCGGCAAGGCGACCTGGTTGCGGCGGCGCTCGCGCACGTGGCGGCCCACCGTATTTTCGGCAGTGCGATGCGCTTTAATCCTAAAGGGCTGAAGCCGGTCCAGGTGGTGCTGACTTCGCTCGTCGAAGACGCCAGGGTGGAGGTGCTCGCCATGCGACGCTGGCCGGGACTTGCGCGGCTGTGGCGTCCTTACCATGTGGCGGCCCCCGGGACTGCGCGAACCGTGCCATCGCTCATGGCGCGTATGGCGCGGGCCTTGTTCGACCAGGATTACGACGATCCAGAAGACTGGATCGCCAAAGCGCAGTCCATGTTCGTCGCAGCGGCGCAGTCACGGCTAGAAGATCCCGCGGTCAGCCGCGAGATCGGCAATCTTCTTGGCAATGACCTCGGGCAGATGCGCTTGTCGTTCAACCTGAAGGCCTATGTCGTCGAACCGGCCTACCGGGACGACCACGCGGGGCTTTGGGCGATGGAGCAGCCGCCGGATTCGCAAGCAACCGAGATCGACGTTGCGGTTGAGGCGGTGCGGCGGACCGAGGAGGAGCGCGACGATGGAACAAGGCGTGACGACGAGACGCGGGATTCTGCGTCTCAAGCGGGACGGGCGCGAACTGTGCAAGTATCGCCGGGCGATGGGATCGTTTTAGCCAAGTTGCCCGAATGGGATCATGCGGCAGCCTTGGAGAGGCCCGATTGGGTCACGGTAAAGGCCTACCGGCCGGTGGCGACGGCCGATCATGCAGCGGAACAGCTTTGGGTGGCAGCGGGCGCGCTGGCAGCCAAGGTCGAGGCCATGGTCAAGAGAGCGCGGCTTGGCCTGCCGCAACGGCTGAAGCGTCAGGGCGAGGGTGACAACCTCGATCTCGATCAGGCGATCGCGGCGGTGATCGCGCGGCGTATCGGCGCAACGCCCGATCACCGGGTGTATCGCCGTAGCGATCGAAGTGTCCGCGATGCCACCACGCTGCTCCTCATCGATACGTCGGAAAGCACGCGCGATCGTCCTGCGGGGCGCAGGACGCGCATCCTTGACGAGGAAATTATCGCAGCGGCCGTTCTCGCGCGTGCGGTTGATGCTTTGGGCGACCGGTTAGCCGTCGAAGGGTTTGCCTCCGACGGACGCAACGATGTGCGCGTGACTGCGGTCAAGGATTTCCGGGAGCGTTTCGAGGGAGCGGCATTGGCACGGCTGGCCGGACTTGTGCCCGGCTACTCGACGCGACTCGGCGCCGCTCTCCGCCACGGCGGACGGCGGTTCGCGCAAGAGCGAGCCTATCGCCGGTTGTTGATCGTGGTCACGGACGGTGAGCCTTTCGATGTGGACTGCGACGATCCCGTCTATCTGGTCGAGGACGGCCGGCGGGCGGTGAAGGAATTGCGGGCGGCGGGCATCGACGCTTTCGGCCTTGGAATCGGCGCCTCGTTGGCCTCAGGCATCCGAATTTTCGGGCGCGGCAACTTCGTGCTGGTGACGCAGCCGGACGATCTGCCGAAAGCCTTGGCGGCCCTCTATTTCCGGCTTTCCGCGCGGTGATGGCTCTCGTTATTTGCGGCGCCGAGCGGGTCGGGCACCGAGCGCTGACGCAACGGCAACGGAAAACAGCGCTTCGGCGACAATTCTCTCCGCCACCGCTGAATTGGACAGCACCCGAACGCCCCAGCCGGCGCCGTTCGGCAGCAGACTGACGCCGGCGACGGTTTCAGACGCTTGCGTCGCTGCAAGCAGGGCCTCTCGGGTTGGAAGGCGATCGGCCCGCCCAAGCAGGAGGTGGCTTGCGGCAATGCGCCAAGTCCCGACCGGTGACCCGCGATTGATGAGGTCGATGCCGGAGATGGTGAAGCGGTCGCGAAGGAGCGTACGCCCGGTCGGCCCGGCGAGGACTACAAGGTCGGAGGCATAACGGTCAAAGACGCGGCTGGCGGCCGAAGGATCGTGGCAGGCGAAGGCATCAGACTGGAGGACCGCCGCACCGCAGCCTAGCCGAAGGGTCGTTTGGGAGGCGAGCGATGCGCCGGGGAAAAACACCAGAGGGTCAGGCGTCAAAGCGAGGAAGGCATTCTCTCCCACGATGGCGTCGAGCGACTGACGCGCCGGGTGGCCGCGGCAGTCGTGCACGATTGTTGCGGCCTGGGTCGTCAGATGGACGGCCGTGCCGGGCGAAAGTTCGAGCCGGCTCGAGAGTTTGTCGTCGCGATAGAGGCCGCCCGAGGCGGACTGTTGATAGACGGTAGCCAGAGCTGGGATGTTGGCGTCGAGCGCGAAGGGCCGTGTGAGATGGAAGGGATAGGAGACATATTGTCGCCCGATCCGCGTGCGCGTGCCGACAGTGTGAAAGCTGAGATAGAGGCGCCCGTCGCGCCCACCGATCCGCGCTGGTATGAAAGGATGTGCTGTCACCGGAACAGCACGTCGCGGCAAATTCGATCGACGATCGCGTTTACACCCTCGCCGCTGCGGCAGGCCGTGAGCGCGATCGGCCGGCCGGCCCTAACCGCGGCGGCCTCACTCATCATGCGCGCGAGATCGACGCCGACATGCGGTGCGAGGTCGGCTTTGTTGACCACGAGAAGATCGCACTTCACGACGCCCGGCCCCTTCTTGCGCGGGATATCGTCGCCGCCGGCCACATCAATGACGAACATCCACCAATCCACGAGGTCGAGCGAGAAGGTGGATGCCAGATTGTCGCCGCCGCTCTCGATCAGGATGAGTTCCACATCGGGAAATTTTGCCTCGAGCTCGTCGGCGGCCGCAATGTTTAGGGTCGGATCCTCGCGGATCACCGTATGTGGGCAGGCCCCCGCTTCTACAGCTGCGACCCGCGCCGGATCGATGAGGCCTGAGCGGCGAAGGCGTTCGGCGTCCTCGACGGTGACGAGATCATTGGTCACGACGGCGATACAAATGCCGCGCGCGGCGAAGGCCGGGATGAGGCGCTCGATCAAGGCCGTTTTCCCGGAGCCGACCGGTCCGCCGATGCCAATGCGGGCGGCGCCGATCCGGCCGGCATTGGCCAGCATGGGATCGTCATGCTCATTCACGGCGTTCACCGGAGCATGTAGCGTTGCGCGAGCGGCAGTTCGCGAGCGGGCTCGCAAGTGGCAAGCTCGCCGTCCACATAGACGTCAAATGTTTGCGGATCGACCCGGATGTTCGGGCAGGCGCTGTTGTGCAGCATATCAGCCTTGCTGAGACCTCGCGTGCCGTGGGCCGGCAACAGTATCTTGCGCAGGTCGAGCCTTTCAGAGAGACCGCGCTCGATCGCCAACGGATTGACGAATGAGGCCGAAAGCGCTTGTTTCGCCCGACCGAAGGCGCCCCACTGTGGGCGGATGAGGAGCGGTTCGCAGGTCATCAGCGATGCGGCGCTGTCGCCCATCGCGCCCCAGACGATGAAGCCGCCTTTGACGACCAATTCCGGCTTGATGCCGAAAAAGGCAGGGCGCCATATCACGATGTCGGCAATCTTGCCGTCCTCCAGCGAGCCGACATATTCCTGGATGCCGAAGGTGCGAGCGGCATTTATGGTGTATTTCGCAATGAAGCGCTTGATGCGCTCGTTGTCGCCGAAGCGAGTGGTCTCCTCTGGCAGGCGGCCGCGCTGCTTCTTCATCTTGTCGGCGAGCTGCCAGGTTCGGCAAATCACCTCGTTGATGCGGCCCATGCCCTGGCTGTCGGAGCCAAGCATCGAAATGGCGCCGATGTCATGCAGGACGTCTTCGGCCGCGATGGTCTGGGCGCGAATTCGGCTCTCGGCGAAGGCGACGTCCTCGGGTATGGCCGGATTGAGGTGGTGGCACACCATCGTCATGTCGAGATGTTCGTCGAAAGTGTTCACCGTGTAAGGGTTCGTCGGATTGGTCGACGATGGAAGGCAGTTAGGTACTCCGGCAACCCGGATAATGTCCGGAGCGTGACCGCCGCCAGCGCCCTCCGTGTGGTACATGTGAATGGTGCGTTGCTTGATCGCGGCGAGTGTATCCTCGACGAAGCCGGATTCGTTCAAAGTGTCTGTGTGGAGTTGAACCTGAAAGTCGAGTTCGTCGGCAACCGTCAGACAGGTGTCGATCGCAGCCGGCATCGAGCCCCAATCTTCGTGGAGCTTAAGACCGAGACACCCCGTCTCGATCTGTTCGACGAGCGAGGCGGGTTTGTGACTGTTGCCGCGGCCGAGGAAGCCGAAATTGATTGGCCACGCCTCGGCGGCCTGCAGCATCTTGCCAGTGTTGAACGGGCCGCCCGAATCGATGCCGACAGTGATGGGGCCGAGCGACCCCCCGATCATCGTGGTGATGCCGGAGGCGATAGCGTGCTCGCAAAGCTGGGCGCTGTCGAAGTGCACATGGACGTCGAGGCCGCCAGCGGTCGCGATGAGCCCCTCGCAATCACGGACTGTCGTGGCGGCTGAGACGATGAGGTTGGGATCAACACCGTCCATTACGGCCGGGTTGCCGGCCTTGCCGATACCGACGATACGGCCGTCCCTGATGCCGATATCGCCTTTGACGATGCCTATCACCGCATCGATCACCACGGCGTTGCACAGGAGAAGGTCGAGCGCTCCTTGCGCGCTGGTAACGCCGGCCGTCAGGCCGGCGCCATCCCGCAGGGTTTTGCCGCCTCCGTGCAGGCATTCGTCCCCATAGACGGCGTGATCTTTCTCGACGACCGCAATGAGAGAAGTGTCGGCAAGGCGCAGTCCGTCGCCCGTCGTGGGGCCATAGAGGGCAGCATAGTCGCGTCGGGACATCGTCGCCATGATTGTTCCTTTGCTCAGAGCATCGCCGAGAAGATTAGGTCCACTTTTCTATAAAATTCATGCTCTAAAGTAATTCCGTAATTTATTGATTTAACATGTATTATTATCGATCTGACGCATTCGTCCGATGAGGATATGCGCTACGCGCCGCGGAAGCCGAGCGCGCGTGCCTTGGCGAGCGCTGCGGATTTTACAGAGGGGTCGTCCGCCGAACCCTCGGTCAGACCATGGAGCCCGGAGATTTCGCGGCGACCGCCGAAGGTGGTCAGCGTCACTTCCTTTTCCTGCCCGGGCTCGAAACGCACCGCTGTGCCTGCGGCAATATCGAGACGCAGCCCGAAAGCTGTCGCGCGGTCGAATTCGAGCGCCTTGTTGACCTCGAAGAAGTGGTAGTGACTGCCGACCTGGATCGGGCGGTCGCCGGTGTTCACGACACTGAGCGCCACCTTGCGGCGGCCGGCGTTGAGCTCAATCGTGCCGTCTGCGGGTATGATCGCCCCGGGTTCGAACTCGTCGGCGAGGGCAGCGGGTGTTGAACGGATGGGTTCATGGACGGTGACGAGCTTTGTACCGTCGGGAAAGGTCGCCTCCACTTGCAGCATCGGAAGCATGGCGGCGACGCCGGGCATGACGTCCGCCGTGGTCAGAATGCCTGACCCGTGCGACATCATCTCGGCCACGGAGTGCCCGTCACGGGCTCCCTCCAGGATCTCGTCCGAGATTATCGCCACCGCCTCAGGGAAATTGAGCTTGAGGCCGCGCGCGCGCCGTTTCCGGGCGAGTTCCGCGGCGGAGAAGATCGTGAGCCGTTCGAGTTCGGTGGGCGTCAGCAGCATAGGTTGACCTTAGTTGGAGAAGAGCCGTAGACCGGTCACGCCGTGGCGGGCGACGGCGATGTCTGCGAGTGGCATGAAGGCGGCGAGCGGTTGGTCGTCGGAGATAGGCGCTCCGGCGGAGCGCTTTACGAGGGGGAGCGCGCGGGCAATGACTGCCTGGGCCTCAATCGCGCCTATGAGGCCGAGCCGGACGGCAGCAGCGGTCGGAGTTGTGACGGCGGCGTAGCCGCTCATTAGCTCGGCCGTGGCCTCGTCCAGGCCAATCGCGCTCCAGACCAAACCTTGGATGACGGCGATATGGCCGAGCGCATGTCCACGCCGGACCTCGGCTCGATAGACACCGGCCCCCGGTGTCGCTAGGCGATCGTGGGTCGTCAGCAAGGCGGTGCCGTTGCGCCGCGACGCTTCGCGGAAGACCTGACTCAGCGTGCTTGCCTCGACTTCGGCGTCGAGCGCGGCAATCGCGTCGAGGTCGCCAGCCAGCCGGTGGGCGCGGACGACCGCGACGCGATCCGAGTCCGTCCATCGATGGAGGATCTGGGCCATGAGGAAACCGTCGAGATCGAACGGCCCGAGATAGTCAGCGAGTGCTGCGCTCGCTTCCAACCCTTGCGAAAAAGCGAAACTGCCCGACGGGAACAAGCCGTCGGCGTGCTGAAGTGCAACGAGGAGTCCCGCTGACGGCGATGTCATTCGTTCTCCGTAAAGACGTCGACGTCGCCCGCTTCGATCATCGGGGCAATGCGGGCGAGATAAGTTGCGGCCGGGCCCGCCAAGGCAACGAGGAGGTTGCTCCCTGAGAAACGGACGCGCCAATGCAGATTGCCGGCGTGATAGCCGAGTTTAAGGGCGGCCTCGAGGCTATGGGGTATGAGGCGCAACCAGCGCTGCGCATCGACCCGGACCACAGCCGCATGGTCTGGGCTGCATGCGATCACGGCGCCGTCGAACAGCGTGACGTCTCTCGGCAGGGCGATCCGGTATTCGGTCCCGAGGGAGCCGAGGACTCGCAGCCGGTGGCGGGCGAGATCGGCGCTGGCGATCGCGACGTTTTCGACGGCGCCGCGATGCTCTAGGCGATGTAGGCGTTCGTCGAAGGGCGGATCGAGCTGATTGCCGAGGACGCAGTTCACCGTCACGGGACCACGGGCGGCATCGGCCGCTGTTATAGGGCCGGCCGCGTCGTTTGCGTGATCATGGTGGTGATTGAGCAACCGGTCGTGAGGCATTTCGGCGTGTCCTCACGGGCTGCGCCGGCCGTCAACCGGCGCAGCCCAGGCCATCATCGGTGGGCGACTTTGTTGGGAATTCCCTCGATCGGGCATTCCTCGGTGCCAACCGTCGGGCGCGTGATCGCTTCAACCATCTCGCGCGTCCCGTCCGGATCGTTGATCCATTTCTTGTAGAAATCATAGGGGCAGGCGGCGACGCCGCGGTTGCTGTCGCCCGAGTTGATCGTCCCGGTGTACCCGCGGTGCAGTAACTTGAAGAGATGGTTTTCCGACTGACCGGTCTTGCGCGCGTCGCGGATCAACGATTTGGAGAGCTGGGCATACTGGATCCCATAGTCTTCCTCGCCGCATTCGCCCAACGTGCGGCCGTCAAAGCCAACGATGGCGGAGTGCCCGAAGTAAGAATAGACGCCGTCGAAGCCGGAGGCATTGGAGACAGCTACATAGACATTGTTGGCCCAGGCCATCGCCTTGGCCATGAGCACCTGCTGGTCCTTGGCCGGATACATGTAGCCTTGGCACCGGACGACGAGTTCGGCGCCGCGCATGGCGCAGTCGCGCCAAATCTCCGGATAATTACCGTCATCGCAGATAATCAGCGATATCTTGAGGCCTTTCGGGCCGTCAGACACGTAGGTGCAATTGCCGGGATACCAGCCTTCGATCGGCACCCAGGGCATGATCTTGCGATATTTCTGGACGATCTCGCCATGGTCATTCATCAGGATCAGGGTGTTGTAAGGCGCCTTTTTCGGATGTTCCTCGTGGCGCTCGCCGGTGAGCGAGAAGACACCCCACACTTTTGCCTTCCGGCAGGCCTCGGCGAAAATGTCTGTCTCGTCGCCGGGAATGGAGGCGGCGTTCTCATACATTTCCTTCGCATCATACATGATGCCGTGGGTCGAGTATTCCGGGAATACCGCTAGATCGAGGCCAGGCAAGCCCTGCTTCATGCCGACCACCATGTCGGCAATCTTGTGGCAGTTCTCGATAATCTCGGCCTTGGTGTGAAGGCGCGGCATCTTGTAGTTCACGACCGCGACGCCGACGGTATCGTTGCTCGATGAAATATCGCCATGAAGCATTGTCGTCTCCTGTGTGAGGTTCGGCTCTTCATTCGTCCATGAACGCGGTCGGTATTGGCCGCGGCCATGAGGGTTCGCTTGATGAAGGTCAGACCGAGAGGTGGCGGCGCACGACCTCCTCGCTGAGGTCAGCGGGCGTGCCGGACGCCGCGACGCGGCCTTTCTCGACGATCACGAACCAGTCGGCGGCACGGCGCGCGAACTCCACGTTTTGCTCAACCAAAACGATCGCGATGCCGTGTTCGCGGTTAATGCGCAGAATGACTTTCTCGATTTCCTCGACAATCGAAGGCTGGATGCCCTCGCAGGGCTCGTCGAGGAGGAGCACCTTCGGATCTGCCGCGAGGGCACGGGCGATGGCGAGCTGCTGTTGTTGGCCACCAGACAGCACGCCACCCGGCCGATCGAGATTGTCGCGAAGATAGGGGAAGAGTTCCGGGACCAGGTCCGGGATGCGGCGCGCACCGTCGGCGCGGGCGTAGCACCCCATGAGGATATTCTCGCGGATCGAAAAGTCCGGAAAGATTTCGCGGCCCTGGGGTACGTAGGCGATGCCGGCGCGGGCGCGCCGAAAGGTTTCGGCGCGTGAAAGGTCCAAATCTCCGAGCGCGATGCGGCCGGTCGCTCGGTCGGTGAGGCCCATCACTGTCTTCAGGACGGTCGTCTTGCCGACCCCGTTTCGGCCCATCACAGCGAGGATGCTGCGCCCCGGCACAGACATTGAGAAACCGTGCAGCACGTGGCTCCCGCCATAAAAGCTGTCGACATCTCTCAGCGTCAGCATCACATGATCCCCTTCGATCCGAGATAGGCCCGGCGGACATCTTCGTTCGTTTCGATCTGCGCCATATGGCCTTCGGCGAGCACCTTGCCGAGATGCATGACGGTGATCCTCTCGGCGATCTCACGGACAAAGGCCATATCGTGCTCCACCACGACGAGGGTGTGGCGACCCTTAAGCCCGTTGATTATTTGCGAGGTCTTCAAGGTCTCCGCCTGGGTCATGCCAGCGGTCGGTTCATCCAAAAGGATGATGCGCGGGTTCTGGACAATGAGCATTGCGAGCTCGAGCCACTGAGTCTGGCCGTGACTGAGTTCTGCGGCCCGCTGGCCGGCGTGGTCTTCAAGGCCGGCAAGGGTAAGCGCATCATCGACCTTGGCCCGGTTGGGTGCCGGAAACCCGAAGCCCAGATTGGCGAACACAGACGGCCTCAGGCAGCTCGCCACCTCAAGGTTGCGGCGAACCGTGAGGTCCTTGAAGACGCTCGGAATCTGGAATTTGCGGCCGACCCCCTCGCGGGCGATGCGGTGCTCCTCCCAATTGGTGATCTCCATGTCCTCGATGAAGACTCGGCCCTCTGTGCTTTTGGTCTTGCCGCTGATGAGATCCATCAGCGTGGTCTTGCCGGCCCCGTTGGGGCCGAGCAGAACGCGCAGTTCCCCCTCTTCGACGATCATGGAAACGCAGTCGACCGCCTTGAAACCGGAGAAGCTGACGCCGATGCCATCAATTGTGAGTGCGGCATTTGTCATAGGGCTCGCCTCTCGTTGACCACGACGGCAGACTGGGCCGCGACCGGGCGCAATCGCGAGAGCGCCGCCATGACGAGGTCTTTTGCTAGACCAGCGAGGCCGCGCGGGAGGAACAGCACGACGAGCACGAACAGAAGTCCGATGATCGCCTTCCAGGCTTCAACGAGGGACTCGGTCTCGCTGATCGAGGCCGAGATCGTGTTGATCAGGATAGCGCCGATGCAGGCGCCGAGGAGCGAGGAGCGGCCGCCCACGGCCGCCCATACCACCATGGTGATCGAAAAGGTGAGGTCCATGAATGTCGGCGAGGCGAACTCGGACGCGAGGACATAGAGCATTCCAGCGAAGCCGGCGATCAACGCCGACACGCAGAAGAAGAAGATCTGATAGCTTGGGACATCGAAGCCGAGATAGCGCGCCCGGTTCTCGTCGTCGCGAATGGCTTGCAGGATCAGCCCGGCGCGGGTCTCGAGCAAGAGCCGGGTGCCCACCAGAATCAGGCACAGCGAAACTGCGATGAGATAATAGGTGGCCGTGAGATAAGGATCGAACTCGAAGCCGCCGACGGTGAACCATCCGAGGTCGGTGAGGCCGTTGAACCCGTTGGTGACCGGTTGCGCGTCGATGATGACGAGGCGCACGAGGAGGACCAATGCAAGGGTGATAATGGAGATGAACACGCCGGCGACTCGTTTGCGGAAGATCACCATGGCGAGAATGCCGGCCACCAAGGTCGGCACCAGGATTCCCATGGCGACTCCGAACCACTGCCACTGAAAGGGAATCCAGATAAAAGAGGCCTTGTTGATGCAGCACAGTTCAGTGGGAGCACCGGGCTCCGCATTCCACAGCATGAAGTCGGGCACCGGTTTGTCCGACCCCTGCTGGAGGCTGGTCGCAGAGGCGAGCTTCAGCGACATGGCGATCATGTAGGCGCCGATGCCGAAGAACAGGCCCTGGCCGAGATTGAGTACGCCAGCATAGCCCCAAGACAGAGCCACCGCCACGCCAAGGATGCCGTAGACACAATATTTGGCGAAGCGGTTGAGCCAGAACGGATCGTGAATGACGAGCGGCAACAGCAGGATTGCCGCGCAAAACAGAGCATAGGCCGCGACAGTGACGGAGCGTGGCATAGTCATCTCAGCGACCTTTGAAGGAGAAAAGGCCGCGGGGCATCAGCACAATGATCAAGATGACCGTGCCGAAGACGACCGCGCGAGCCAGGATGTCGTTGGTGACTGAAGCAACGACCCCGTTGATTTCGCCGAGGAGGCCGGAGGCCGCGACAGCTCCGAGCAGGCTGCCGACGCCGCCGACCACGACCACCAGGAAGCCATCCACTACCATGGATGTACCCATGTCCGGGAACACCGTCTTGAAGCCCGACATCATGACTCCGGCGATCCCGGCGAGGCCGGAACCATAGGCGAATGTCAGCGCGTTGACCCGCTCCACGTCGATGCCGCAGGCAGCCGCCATATTGCGATTGCGCATGACTGCCCGGACCTGGCGGCCGATCGAGGTCCGGTACACGATAATCCAAGTCACAGCCGTCATGACCACGGTGACAAGGATGATGAAAGACCGATTGGCGTTAATCGCCGTGCCGAATGCCGGGAAAGTTCCGCGCAGGAATTCCGGGATGCTCACGTTTTGGAGGCCGGGGCCGAGCCCTTCGATATGGATGCCGAGGAACGAGAGGCCGAATTCGAGCCGTATCGCCTGCTGAAGCAGGATGGCAATGCCCCAGGTCGCAAGCAGCGTGTCCATCATGCGTCCATAAAGGCGACGCACCAGGACGCGCTCGATGGCCCAGCCGATCAAGGCCGTCACGATGAAGGCGACCGGAATCGCGGCGATAAAGTTCAATCCAAGGTAAATATGGGACAAAACCGTCGTATAGGCGCCGAGCATGACCATCTCGCCATGCGCCATATTGATCACGCCCATAGTGCCGTAAGTGATGGTGAGTCCGAGCGCCACCAGAAGCAAGATGGATCCAAGACTCAATCCGATGAATATAGTATCGACCACGCCGTCGCCCCGGGCTGAACTTGCGGCAAAAATCCGGTCTTCCGGCCGCCTCGGCGGCAGCCGGAAGACGTCATTATCGGTAAGCCATCAGTGCTTGAGTTTGGAGGAGTCCAGTCCCTTGGCAGTGCAGAACAGGTTGTCCGCCGTTTCTCCGTAAGCGACGTAGGGCAGCGGCAAAATCGGATTTGGATAGGCGTTCACAATCTTGCCTTGACCATCCGCACCCCATTGAGCGATGCGCGGTGTGAGCCAAGTGTGAAGGTTCGCCGGCTCGATCTTCACGTGGCCGTTCGGCGCGTCGAATTCCTGCCCTTTCACCGCTTCGCGAATCGCTTCGGTCGTGAGCTCCCCGTTGGCCTTGGCAACTGCCTGTGCCCATAAGAAGACCTGGAAGTAGGAGCTCTCCAGGGCGTGATGTGTGACAGCCTTCGGATCCTTCACATAGGCACGATAGCGCTCGACGAAGGCCTTGTTGATGTCGGTGTCGATCGCCTGGAAATAGGGGAAGGATGTGTAGCTGCCGACGGCGTATTCGGGGCCCATGGCGGCGATCTCGATCTCCGACGTTACGGTGGCGCAGATCGGCAACTTGTCATGCGACAGCCCCTGGTTCTTGAATTCGCGATAGAAGGCCACGACCGAGTCGCCGACGACGTTGCTGAGCACGACGTCGCAGCCAGAGGTCTTGATCTTATTGACCATCGAGCCCCATTCGGAATGACCGAGTTCGAGATATTCATCACCCAGCCACTCGGCGCCGTTCTGCTCGATGAGGATCTTGCAGACCTTGGCCATTTCCCTCGGGTAGATATAGTTCGAGCCGACGATGAAGAACTTCTTCTTGCCGAGCGTCTTAATGATCCAGGGAATGAAGTTCGACAATTGCTGGTTGGGGACGGCGCCGGTGTAGACGACGTTCTTTGAGCACTCGAAGCCTTCATAGTAGGTCGGGTAGAAATACAGGTTGTTGCGCTTCTCGAAGACCGGGAGCACGGCCTTGCGGCTGGCCGAGGTATAGGACCCGAAGACAGTCGGAACACGGTCGCTCACCACGAGCTTCGAGGCTTTTTCGTTGTAAGTCTTGGGGTCGGATGCGCCGTCTTCGAGGATCGGCTTGATCTGCTTGCCAAGGATGCCGCCCTTTGCGTTGATTTCCGAGATCGCCATGAGCGTGGCATCGGACAGCGACTTCTCGATGATCGACAGGCCGCCGGTGAGCGAGAAGAGCACGCCGACCGGAATCGTGTTGTCAGCAGCCCCAGCAGTGCGAGTGAAGAAATAAGGTGTTACAACCGCGCCGGCGCCGGCAGTGGCGGATGCGCGGATGAAGTCACGGCGGTTTAATTTCATTACATCCCTCCGAATTTGCTTTAGACAGGCGCCGCTTAGATCGCGGGCACATGAATCCCTGGTATCGGGGGAGACCTCCGATGCCTTGCGTAAAACGACATCAACCTCCGGAAGAAGACGTCCGGATGATCAGAGTGAAGCAGAAAGACGCCAACACCATTGTCAGCACGGCCAGAAAATAAAAAAAAGCCCGCTCACTCCAGTCAGGAGTGGAACGGGCTACCTAGCCTAACGGCGCATAACTTCCCTGTTACGCGGCCATTGATGAAGTTGCGGCGGCAATTGCTACCAGAACTTCATTATCAAGCTAATCATGTTTTCCGCCGAAGTTCAAGAGGTCGTGTGCATTGATGATTGCCACAGCCATCTCGTCCATCGGCAAGCGCTTGGACATGGCCTGACGGCGGATGTTGTCGTAAGCATCCTGTTCGGACAGCCCCTGCGTTTCCATCAGAATGGCCTTGGCCTTCGAGATCCGATTGCTACCAGAAAGTTTGCGCTCGAGTTTCCTGATCCTTTTTTCCGCTTCCTGCCGCTCAAGCCAGAGCGCTCGCGCAATAATGAGGCTGGTGAGCAAACCAAACGGCCGAATCGGCCGGTCGATGACAGCGAGCGCCCCGCATTCCAGGACGACTTGTAGAGTGCTTGGGTTTTCGTAGGAAACGATCGCAAGGAGCGTCGGCGCCGTGCCTTGCACCCCGCGGACGAGCTTAAGGACGTGGTCGCGGCTCTCTTGGTCCACCGACAGCAGCACTACATCGGCGATCGGGTTGATAGCCTCCGGTAGCGGCCAAGTCGGCTCGCAATTACAGCCGATACGACGCAACTGCTCCACCAAGGCGAGGCCCTCGGAGTCGGGAGGGTGGATAACCTGGATCCGTAAGCCGCGAAGGTCGCGCAGGATCTGGATGGCCAAGGGAAGGGCTCCGTCAAGCCTGCTTGCTGATCAAACGGATGACAGACCAGTCGTCGAGCGTGGGTGCGATGAAGTAGGGGTCCGGCTTCACCCGTAAATTCGGATTCCAGACGATCTCGAACCTCCCTTCGCTATTGACCCGCGCAACGCGCGGCCACAGCTCAGTGTGATGGTTGTCCGGGTCAACGCGAACCCTTCCTTGCGGTGCGTCATATTCGAGACCAAGCAAATTCGAGACCACTGCCTCCGGATCATCGGTTCCGGCCCTCTGCAAAGCTATTGCATAGAGCTTGACCTGAAAGTAGGCGGCCTCGGCACAGGCCGTGACCGGCGCGTCCGCCCCGAAACGCAACTTGTAGGCCGAGATGAAACGGCGCGCATCGGGCGTGTTCAAGGCCTCGAAGAAGGGGGCGGCGGTAATGTGGCCGGCGGCGACGTCTGGCGTCATTTCGGCGATCTCGGCTTCGCTGGTGGTCAGGCTTGCAATCGGCATGGTAGCCGGATCGAATCCCGCCTCGTGATAAGCTCGATAGAGCATGGCGGTGCCAGCTCCCACCACGGTCGAGAAAATCACGTCCGGCTTGAATCGTTCGATCTGCTTTATGACACGATTAAAATCCGACGGTTTGCAATCCAGCGGAACATAGATCTCATCGGCAATCGTACCTTTGGCCTGGATGACAAGGTCGGTCATCACGCGGTTCGACTCGTAGGGAAACACGTAATTCGAGCCTACGAGCAGGAATTTCGAGCCGTAGTTCTCCATGAGGAATTTGGCTAGCTGCAGCGAATTCTGATTGGGGGCTGCACCGGTATAGATGCAGCGAGAGGAATATTCGAACCCCTCGTAGAGGGTCGAGTAGAACAAAAGGCCTCTATGAGCTTCGACTTCGGGCAGAACGGCTTTACGGGTCGAGGACATGTAGCATCCGAAGATGATGCGCACATTGTTCTCGGTCAGAAGACGCGCGGCGAGCGCACGATAGTGCTTAGGGGAGGAAGCGGGGTCGTATATGATGGCCTCGATAGGCCGTCCGAGAACGCCGCCGGCGGTGTTTATTTCCTCGACGGCGAGCATCGTCGCATTCGCCTGGGTGGTCTCGATCGCAGCGGTCACGCCGCTTCGCGAGAACAGGACTCCGATCCGCCAACTGTCGGTCATATCGTTGTTATCGCCCAAACAAAAAAAGCCTCCACCCCGCACGCGGGATCAGAGGCTTCCCTGCCAATGTCGCAGAACATCATTGTTCGGCTTCTAACAAACCATAACGATTGCGGCACGCTTGCGCAACCGAGCGCTTCGCATGCATGCCCTCGCGGTTTCGAAAAGCTCAGGGTCGCCGCACTCCGCCGCCAATCGGAGGGGGACGGCAGGGCATGTCCCTGATCGGACAGGTTGCAGCGATATGTGTGGGCCGCTCTGACCAGCTTAGCCAAGGCGCGGATTACTCAAGCAGCAGCGGCGGGGCATTTTCGAGCGCCCGCGGCGGTTGCTCCGGCGCAGATTGCCACAATCTGCCGCACTGGGAGGTGCCATCAAGCGATGTTGCCGGTGGACCGTGAAAATCATTATATCGAGATCTGGACCGGCGTTCCGTCCGACTTTGCGGGAAATACACCCCGTTTGGGGGAAGAGCCAGCCTTGAACTCGACCTTACGAAGAAATTCGTGCGGCTTCGGGTTCTGCGCAGTGCGTGAGCGGCCTGCTGGCAGGCTCCTACGGTCAGGTCGGTGCTTTACTGTGTATAGGCGCTCGCCGCGTTAGCCCACCCCGGTCTGGTTCCCGCGAGGCGGCCAAGAGCTGCGGAGGCTGCACATCATAGTGCAGTTTTAATTACGGCGATGATCCGGTACTTGACTGGTCGGCTCTAACATGGTAGGGTTCTCCTAGATAAAGGAAGCCCGTCATGGCCCGCGCTAAGCAACCCCGCCAAATTCAGCAAATGACCTTCGCTCAATGGGAAAAAGCCTTCCCAAATGAGGATGCTTGCTGCGCTTATCTTATTGGCCATCGCTGGCCAGAAGGTGTGCGCTGCCCGCGCTGCGGAGCAGAGGTCACCCATAGCGTCTCGACGATGCCAAACAAATGGCAGTGCTATGCATGCTCGCCCGATAGCGGCTATCGCTTCTCGCATCTCACTGGCACGATTTTCGAGAACACAAATAAGCCGCTTCGTGACTGGTTTCGCGTGATCCATCTCATGCTCACTAGCAAAAAAGGCATTTCCGCTCGCCAAATCCATAGGACTCTCGGCTTCGGTTCTTATGAAACTGCCTGGTCTATGTGCCATCGCGTCCGCGCCGGGCTCGCCGACGAGAATTTCCACAAGCTCATGGGCATTGTCGAAGTAGATGAGACTTTCGTCGGCGGTCTTGCCAAGAACCGGCATAAAGACAAGCGCGGTGATGGGAGCGGCGGAACTGGCGGCTCGGGAAAGGCCATTATTGCAGGCGCCGTAAGCCGCAAAGGAAACGTAGTCGCACGGGTCATCGAAAATGTGCGAGCTTCTACTCTGACGGAATTCATCCGCGAGGCTGTCTCGACGAAGGTTAGCTTGCTCTGCACCGATCAATGGGTCGGCTACAAACATCTCAACAAAGAATATCCGCACGCGACGGTTGATCATGCGCGCAGACAATACGTCATCGGCGCAGTTCACACCCAAACCATTGAGGGCTTTTGGTCGATTTTCAAGCGCGGCGTCGTCGGCTCGTTCCACAAGGTCAGCAGCAAATATCTGCCGCTCTACGTCGCCGAATTTCAGTTCCGCTATAACAATCGCCTGAACGCGAACATCTTCGGCGAAGAGATCAAAGGATGCTGACTTGGAGATCATCGCTAATTCCTCCCAATTAGCCAAGCGATAATTGGAACCAAGAGCAAGGCGATAAAAAACCCCCATGGAATTAGAGGGCTTCGGTGGTGAGTATTGTGACGGATTTCTTCTGGTGTGTCGTAGGGTTTTTCCAAACCTATAACGGCGCTGTTACAGCTATTGCCACTGTCTTCATCGGCGCTTTCACCGGAATTCTGGTTTGGGTCACAAATCGTCAAGCACGGTTGACTCGCGACTCCATCAAAATCGCTAACAGGGAATTCGTCTCGACTCACAGGCCAAAAATTATTGTTCGGAATGTGTCTATCCCACTCGGCTACGTTGTCGATCATCCGATATCGATCAATTTTACCTACATCAATATTGGCGATACGCCTGCGAAGATCGATGTTGTCGAGGCGGTGGTCTTTCTCATATTGAA
Organism: Beijerinckiaceae bacterium; assembly: GCA_052148755.1. Lineage (GTDB taxonomy): Bacteria > Pseudomonadota > Alphaproteobacteria > Rhizobiales > Beijerinckiaceae > Methylovirgula. The sequence continues at coordinate 33,178 of JBKQHN010000218.1, forward strand.
GGATAGTAAAATTCCGAGAAATATGTCTTTGACATGCTGCAATTTCAAAAAGAGAGAACTGTTCTCTGGCGATTCCGATATGACCTCTCAAAGTTCTGCATTTATATTGGACTATGACCATTCTTTTTCGCTTCAAAGTGGCAATCGCCTGCTCTGCATTGTCGGATGCATCTATTATTCTGACGACAATGGAGTCAGGCGAACAACGGGATTCGCTCGCTCTTGCGATGTCACCGATACCGGCAACGTGTTCATGGGCTTTAACGCCGTTAATGATCCCGAATATGAATATGCCTACTAAGAGAAGAAACGCGCCGACCTGTCTTGCCCAACATAGAGCGGGCTGAAGGCACCAGTCAAGTACCGGATCATCGCCTTAATTACATATGTGTTTTGATCCATACTCTTCCAGATACTCCAAGGAAATCACAGACTTTGCTCCCGGCATCCGCTATCGAGCCTGTTTGGATTGGAAGCGCGATCGAGGCGGGTTCGTCGCGGTCCTTTTGTGTGGAGTTGTCGCATATTCATCTCCCGGAGAGGAAGAGAGCAGCTCATCCGACCTCGTCCCGGTTGCTGTCCCGGTAGATCACCTTTTTCGGATGGCTTCATTGCGCGCGGCTTCGTGCTCGACGCCGGCGCGGAGTGCGGACTCTTGCGTATCCGCCGGGAAGCGATGTTCGCAGGAGGCCGCGCCGGCCTCAATCGTTTGCCGGGTTTTGTTGCGCACGTAGACCTGGCTTTCAGGGTCCTCGCTGATCAGGACGACGGCAAGGCCGTGTTGCACGCCGGCCTTACGAAAGCTGCCGACGGCTTCGGCAATGCCGACACATAATTCTTAAGCGACGGCTTTCCCATTTATGTCGCGAGCTCTCACGGATCACGTCAATCAGCCATGACCACCGTCTTGCGGCCGTTTTGGAGGACGCGGTTTTCGACGATCAGGCGAATGGCCCGCGCCAACACGCGGCGCTCGATGTCGCGGCCCTTGCGAATGAGATCGTCCGGAGTATCGCGATGCGTGATGCGCTCGACGTCCTGCTCGATGATTGGTCCCTCGTCGAGATCAGCCGTGACGAGATGCGCGGTGGCGCCAATCAGTTTGACGCCGCGTGCGTGGGCCTGATGGTAGGGTTTGGCGCCCTTGAAGCCCGGCAGGAAAGAGTGGTGGATGTTGATGCAGCGGCCGGCGAGCTTCGCAGTGAGACCGTCGGAAAGAACCTGCATATAGCGGGCGAGCACTATAAGATCGCTGCGTGTCTTCTGCACGAGGTTCCAGATCAAGGTTTCTTGTTCGAGCTTGGTTTCTTTGCTGACAGGCAGGTAGTGAAACGACAGATCGTGTAGGTCGAGATGCGACAGGGTTTCGCGTGGTTGGTTTGAAACGATGGCGGTAATGTCTATGGGAAGTTCGCCGATACGCCAGCGGTAGAGAAGATCGGCGAGGCAATGATCGAATTTCGATACGAGGATCAGGACCCGCAGGAGTTCTCTGCTATCACGGATCGTAAGGCGCATCCCGAAGCGCACGGCAATGGTATCGAGTACAGGTTTGACCCCGGCTATGTCGGCTTTGCCATTGACAGCATCAAACACGACCCGCATGAAAAAACTACCGGTTTCCGTGTCGTCGAACTGCTGCGCGTCGAGGATATTGAAGCCATGTTCGAAAAGCGCGGAGGAGACCGCAGCGACGATTCCCGGGCGGTTGGTGCAAGAGAGCGTGAGAATGAAGGAAGACATGCCGTGGTCCGCGTAATGGCCTCCGTCTCGTCGGCAGGCACAGAGTTGAATGGCAATTGATGAACAAGGCTGACGCGCCGCGCAGCCGTCAATCGAGCGCTGCGGGCGGCCCCTCGATTGCAATGCCGAACGGCGCCGCCGACTGGACCAACCAGTGCCAGAAGCTTTTGGCCAGGCTGCGAAACACCGAGAGTTCGTATGTCGGTGCGGCGTCGACCTGCCACAGCGAGGCGCCGATATGGGCGATGGATGTCACGGCCACGTCACCCGGCTGAAAGGCGCGCGGATGGAGGTCGACGAGGACGCCTTTGGCGAGCATCTCTCGCACTTTGGGGCCGCTGACGCGAAGCGCGGCGCGGGACGAGGATTGATCGCTCACGGCGGCGAGCCGGGCGAGCCGAAGGGAGAGGTCAGCGGCAATATGCGGATCGGCGGCAATCACCGCCCAGTGGTCGGGTCCCGACCAAAGAAAAGTCACTTCGCGTCCCGGGAAGGCGCGAGGGCGGTCTGCGAGCGTGACGCCATAGGCTGCCATCGCCGCCGCGGCGAAGGCTGAGCGCTTTCCGGCACCGACGAGGACGTTCGCCTGGCCGCGGTCTTCGCATAGCGTGACCCGGACGCCCATGGGATCGCAGCCGTTGCGCTGCGCAGCGGGTATGCCGGCCCAGGCGCTGACCGGTCTCCAGGCCTTTGCCGCCGGTTCAACCATGCGCACGCACTCCTTCGGGATCGACGAAAACGGGATCGCAGATCTCGACCTCGACATCGAGACCGCGCACGAGATCGACGGCGCGGATATGCTCGCCGATCCTCTCAGGTCCGCGCCGCAGCAGTCCGAGGCCGATGGTGTGGCCGAGCGTCGGCGAAATTGCGACGGATGTCATGTAGCCCTCGTCGCAGTTGGCACTTGATGGCGCGCCGCGCGCAAGGAAATGTGCGCCAGCGGTGAGCCCCGCCGCGATGTCGACGGGTTTGAAGCCAACGAATCTCGGTCGCTCGGGGTCGATCAGCGCAGGCCGCTCGGCCATGAGCCGGCCGATATAATCTTTCTTCTTCGACAGCATGCGCCCGAGGCCAAGATCATGGGCCGTCGTTTGTCCGTTGATCTCGTTGCCGGCCACATGGCCCTTCTCGATGCGCATGATGCCCAACGCCTCGGTCCCATAAGCCGTAATTCCGAAGGGCGCTCCGGCCGCCATGATGGCGCTGATCGCCGCCTCTCCATAGGAGGCGGGCACGGCGAGTTCATAGGCGCGTTCGCCGGAGAATGAGATGCGGAACAGGCGGGCGCCGATGCCACCGCCGACGCTAATTTCGGATGCCGCGAGAAACGGGAAGGCCACATCCGAGACGTCGTGTTCGGCGTCGACCACGCCTCGCAGAACGTCGCGGGCCTTGGGGCCAGCAACCGAAAACTGCGCCCATTGCTCCGTCACGGACACCATTTGGACATCGAGCGAAGGCCATAGCACCTGATGGCAGTAATCGAGGTGTTGCAACACTTTAGCCGCATTCACCGTGGTTGTGCTCATGACGAAATGGTCGTTGCCGAGCCTCGCCGTCGTGCCGTCATCCATGATGAAGCCGTCCTCGCGCAGCATCAGACCATAGCGTGCTCGCCCGATCGCGAGCGAACTGAGGGTGTTGCAATAGATCCGATCGAGGAACAAGGCCGCGTCGGCGCCTTGGATGTCGATCTTGCCGAGAGTCGAAACATCGCACACGCCAACGGCGGAACGTGTGGAGCGAACCTCACGATCGACAGTCTCGCGCCATGTAGTTTCGCCCGAACGCGGATAATATTGCGCCCGCATCCAGGCTCCGGCCTCCGTAAAGACGGCACCTTGCTTTTCGGCCCAGCGATGGCTCGGTGCGAGCCGGGTGGGTCGAAAATGACGGCCGCGATGAATCCCGGCCAGCGCGCCGATCGCGACAGGCGTGTAAGGCGGCCGTGTCACTGTAATGCCGACATCCGTGATGTGCCGTCCAGTGAGTTCGGCCATAAGGGCGAGGCCGGAAAGATTCGCGGTCTTGCCCTGATCGGTGCCCATGCCGAGGGTCGTGTAGCGCTTGAGATGTTCGACGGCACCATAGCCTTCGCGCCGGGCAAGCTCGACATCGGCACGGGTCACGTCGTTCTGGAAATCGACGAAGGCTTTGCCGCGTCCGCCAATCACCTGCCAGATGGGCGTGCCATCGCTGTCCTCGGGATCCGTCGCAGGTGCCGGCAAGTCGGCGCCATCGAAACCGCAGGCGCGCGCCGCCGCGATGCCACTCTGCGCCCCTCCGGCGAGCGCTTGTGCAAGCGTCAGATGACCGGCTGCAGCGCCGACAGCCGCCATACCGGGCGGTAATTTGCCAGGGACGAAGGCCGAGATCGCAGTGTCCCAGACCGGCTTGCCACCGAGGTGGGAGGTGAGGTGCAGGGTTGGGTTCCAGCCGTTTGCAACTGCAAGGAGATCGCAGGCAATGCGCTCGGTGCGACTGTCGCTGGTCTGGATTTCGACAGCCGTGATCTGTTTGGTGCCGCGCGTGGCGATGACGCGACCACCGGCAATGACGCGTATGCCGCTGGCCGAGGCGAGCGCCGCATGCGTGGGCGCGACGTGAGGGCGGGCCTCTACGACGGCTGCGACTTCAGCACCGGCAGCGGCAAGATCGGCCGCCGTGCGCCAGCCGTCGCCGCAGGTCGTAAAGACGACTGCACGGCGGCCCGGCAGCACCCCATAGCGGTTGACATAAGCGCGCACGGCCCCCGCGAGCATGACGCCGGGGCGGTCATTGCCGGCAAAGACGACAGGTCGTTCGATCGCGCCGGCCGCGAGGATGCTGCGTGGGGCGATGATGCGCCAATAGCGCTGACGCGGAGCGGAGCGCTCGGGTACCTGCAGGTGATCTCCGACCCTTTCGATGGCGCCATAAGTGCCTTGGTCATAGGCGCCAAAGACAGTCGTACGCGGCATGAGGCGTACATCGGGCAAGCTCGCAAGCTCGGCCAGCCCAGCGGCAAGCCAGGCGGTTGAGCTGGTGTCACCGATGCGGCGCTGCTCGGTGAGGAGACGACCACCGAGACGGAAGTCTTCGTCGCAAAGAATAACGCGCGCTCCCGAGCGCGCCGCCGCGAGAGCGGCTGCAAGGCCGGCGGGACCGCCGCCGATGACCAAGAGATCGCAAAAGGCAGTGGCCTGCTCGTAGTGGTCAGGATCTGCTGCGCCGGCGGCCCGGCCGAGGCCGGCTGCCCGGCGGATCGCCGGCTCATAGACTTTTTCCCAAAAAGATGGCGGCCACATGAAGGTCTTGTAGTAGAAGCCCGCCGCAAGCATGGGCGAGGCAAGCGACGTGACGGCCCTGAGATCGAAGCCGAGTGTCGGCCAGCGGTTCTGGCTCGCCGCCTCGAGCCCTGCGTATAACTCGACCATTGTCGCGCGCGTATTCGGCTCCCGTCTTGCGCCGTTGCGCAGTTCTACGAGGGCGTTGGGCTCTTCTGAGCCCGCCGCGAGGAGTCCGCGCGGGCGGTGATATTTGAAGGAACGTCCAAAGAGACGAACGCCATTCGCCAACAAGGCCGAAGCGAGAGTGTCGCCGGCAAAACCGCTGTAAGTGCCGCCATCGAAGGTAAATGAGAGCGGCTGTGTCCGATCGATATAGCCGCCTCTCGGCATACGCGAAGGCTGGCCAGTGACGGGAGCGGCAAACGATGTCGGTTTATTCATCGCCGACTCCATTGCGAGGCGCATTGTATCTGGCCACTCGCGCCGGTTCTACCGAGAGAATGCTGTGATCGCGCGTGTCGCGTTCGACGACGAGCCAGGCATGGCACCCGGCCGCGTGATACCAATGGCTGCGCTGCGGACCGGCCGCATTGGTCCTGAGGTAGACCCGTTCATACATGACTTCGGACGTTGCTTCCAGCCCGTGCGGGCGTGGTGCGAGCTCTTCGCCGACCGTCACGAACTCGCGGGAATCGCGTTCGCCGCAATAGGGGCAGGTGATGCGCATGGCTTTGCGTCCGGACTCAATGGAGATTGGGTTGGGCGCCGACGCCCTTTTCATCGATGAGATGACCGGTCGCGAAACGGTCGAGACGATAGGCCGCCGCCAGTTCGTGCGGCTCGTCGCAGGCCAGCAGGTGGGCGAAGCACAAGCCAGAGGCCGGCGTCGCCTTGAAGCCGCCGTAGCACCAGCCGGCGTTGAGAAAAAGGCCCTCGAGCGGCGTGCGGTCGATGATCGGTGACCCGTCCATGGACATGTCCATGATGCCGCCCCAATGGCGCAGCAGTCGCAATCGTCCGAGGCCCGGCCAGACCGCCATGGCGCATTCGGCAACGTCCTCGACGACCGGCAGGTTGCCGCGCTGCGCATAGGAATTATAGCCGTCTATGTCGCCGCCGAAGACGAGGCTGCCCTTGTCAGATTGGCTGATATATAAATGGCCGGCGCCGAAGGTCAGCACTGTGTCAATGAGGGGCTTTACGCTCTCGCTGACAAAGGCCTGCAGTGCGCAGCTCTCGATTGGGAGCCGCAACCCCGCCATCGCGGCGACACGTGATGAATTGCCGGCGACCGAGATCCCAACTTTGCGGGCACCAATGAAACCGCGTGTCGTTTCGACGCCGGTCACCCGGCTGCCGGCGATGCGAAAGCCAGTGACTTCGCAATTCTGGATGATGTCGACACCGCGCATGTCGGCCGCGCGAGCATAGCCCCAGGCCACGGCATCATGGCGCACGGTTCCTGCACGGCGTTGCAAGAGGCCGCCGTGGAGCGGAAATCGGGCATTGTCGAAATCGAGGAAGGGCAGGTGGGATCGCAGCCAATCGAGATCGACGAGTTGGGCATCAACGCCATGCAGGCGCATCGAATTGCCGCGCCGGGCATAAGAATCGCGCTGTGCATCGGAATGATAGAGGTTGACGACGCCACGTTGGCTGACCATGGCATTGAAGTTGACGTCTTGTTCAAGGCCTTCCCAAAGTTTCATCGCCAATTCGTAGAAGCCGACGTTGCCGGGAAGTAGATAGTTCGAACGCACGATCGTCGTGTTGCGGCCAATATTGCCCGAGCCGAGATAGCCTTTGTCCACTACAGCCACATTGGTTATCCCATAGCGCGAGGCAAGGTAATAAGCGGCGGCGAGGCCATGGCCGCCCCCTATGATGACGATGTCGTAGGAGTCCTTGGGGGTCGCATCGCGCCACGCCGGCGACCAGAACTTTTGGCCGGTGAGGGCATTGCCGAAAAGGCTGAGAAGAGAATACCGGGTCATTCGATGCTCTTCTGCGGTCGTGGGCCGTCGGTCGACACACCCAAACTCATTCAAAGGGCTCTTGTGTTCTTGCCCCGTTGCGTCATTATCTTGCTTAAATGCGACATCAAGTGAACATAGCAGACGCGCCGCCGAATCGAGTCGGGTTCCTTCTCATTCCCGGCTTTGCGCTGATGTCCTATGCCGCAGCGATGGAACCCTTGCGGGCGGCCAACGTGCTCTCGGGCCGCCCGCTCTATGATTGGTTCCACGTTTCAGGCGACGGAGCACCGGTTGCGGCCTCTAACGGCGCTTCGGTCATGGCCGATTATCGCATCGGCGACACGCAGATCGACTTCGACACTGTCTTTGTTTGCGCTGGCGGCAATCCCGCCTTGTTCGACGAACAGCGCACATTCGGCTGGCTGCGAGGCTTGGCCAGGAAGGGGTGCAGGATAGCGGGTGTTTCCGGCGGCCCCTATATCCTGGCTCGTGCCGGCCTCCTGGGCGGCTACCGCTGCACCGTGCATTGGGCGCATGTTCCCGCCTTCGAGGAAGAATTTCCCGCCGTTAGCGTCTCGCCCACGCTCTTCGAGATCGATCGGGATCGGCTGACCTGTGCCGGCGGTATCGCCGCTCTCGACATGATGCATGCGCTGATCGAAGCCGAGCACGGCCATTCTCTTGCCGCCGCAGTGAGCGACTGGTTCCTGCATGGCCACGCTCGGGAGGGGAGCGGACCCCAGCGCATGGCGCTGCGCGAACGCTATGACGTCCATCATCCCAAGCTCCTGATGGCGCTCGAGCGGATGGAGCGGCGGCTTGACCGCTGGCTGGATCGGGAAGATCTGGCAAAAGCCGTCGGCCTTTCGCTGCGACAGCTCGAAAGATTGTTTCGGGCCCAGCTTGGCACCACCGTCGCCGGACATCATCTCGCCTTACGGCTGGAGCGCGCGGAGGTCCTTCTGCATCAGACGGCGATGCCGGTGATGGAGGTGGCCATCGCCTGCGGCTTCGTCAGCGCGAGCCATTTTGCGCGCGCTTTCCACGCCCGATTCGGCCGATCACCGCGCGTCCACCGGCCGCAGCTCGGGCCATCCGTAAAACAACAGGCCTCGATTCCGGAGCACAGGAGCCTGCGTTAGAAGCAACGAGACGGTGCGTGAGGCTCAGCCTGAAGCGGCGGCGCCCGTTGCAAGCAGTTTCCGAGCCATGATTGCCGCCGTACGGCCCGAAGCCGCCATTGACTTTTCCGGAACAGGCGCGAAGTGGCTGTGCGGCGTTGACATGATCAGGCCAAATTGCCAAATTTTGAACGGAAAGTGAATTATGGCAAACGCAAAGACGGCTGAAGACGCAATGTCGGCCGAAGCGGTCCCGCTGCGCACGGGGTCCGGGGCGCCGATCGCGGCCGAGCGAACCCTGGAACAGGCGATTGGAGCCCAGATCCGGCAGTATCGCAAAAGCAATTCTCTGACCGTGGCCGAACTTGCGACGGCCGCCGGCCTCTCGACAAGCATGTTGTCGAAGATCGAGAACGGCCAGATTTCACCCTCGCTGGCGACGCTGCAGCTGATTGCCGGCGCTCTCAATCTTCCCATTTCCTTGCTGTTTGCAGCCTTCGAGGAACGCCGTGACAGTTCCTATGTGAAGGCCGGCGAAGGCGTCGTCATTCAGCGGCGCGGCACGAAGATCGGGCATCAGTACGAATTGATCGGTCATTCTCTCTTCGGTGACATCGTCGTGGAACCCTATCTGATAAAGCTCAGCGCGGACGCTGCGCCTTATACCGCGTTCCAGCACGAAGGCATTGAACTCATCTACATGCTGTCTGGAGAGGTCGTCTACGCACTCGGCGATCGTGGTTATCACTTGTCGCCGGGTGATGCGCTGCTGTTCGATTCCGGTGCACCGCACGGCCCAGAAAAACTGATCGATACTCCCATGACCTATTTATCGATCATCATTTATCAGCGCACCTGACGATCCGGAGAAAGTTTCTCCACAAGAAAAAAAGTTTCTTGGTAGTTGACGCGCATGCAGCGGTTGGGTAGGGTTTGCCCATCGCCTTCTCTGGCGGGGACTAACGCGTAATGTGCGGCATCGTCGGTCTTTTTTTGAAAGACAAAGCACTTGAGCCTGAGCTTGGCGCTCTGTTGTCGACGATGCTCGGCGTCATGAGCGATCGCGGCCCGGACTCGGCCGGCTTTGCTGTCTATGGGGCCGGACAAAAAGGTCGGATTAAGCTCACGCTGCGGGGAACGGCGGCGACCGATTTTGATGCGCTCGTCGCCGAATTGGCCGTCACGGCGCGTGTCGATCTCGACCTTCTGGTGCGGCATACACATGCCGTCATCACCCTCCCGGCGGATCGCGAAACGACACTGCGGACGATTCTTCTCCGCCTTGCTCCAGAGGTGGTCGTGGTTGGCGCCGGCACGCGCATGGAACTTTATAAAGAGGTGGGCCTGCCGACAGCGGTCGCCCATCGTTTCGGCCTTTCAAGCCTGGCAGGTACGCATGGCATAGGCCACACGCGCATGGCGACGGAGAGCGCCGTGACGACAAATGGTGCGCATCCCTTCTCGACAGGGCTGGATCAATGTCTCGTCCATAATGGCTCTTTGTCGAACCATCACGCCGTGCGGCGCCGGCTCGAACGCCAAGGTTTGCGCTTCAGTACCGACAATGATTCCGAAGTGGCTGCCGCCTACCTCACAAGCCGCATGCACGAAGGAGCATCTCTCGGTGAAGCGCTCGACCAGTCGCTGCGCGATCTCGACGGCTTTTACACATTTGTCGTCGGCACGGTGTCCGGCTTTGGCGTGCTGCGCGATCCGATTGCCTGCAAGCCCGCCGTGATGGCAGAGACCGACCGCTACGTCGCCTTTGGTTCGGAATATCGCGCTCTCGTCGATCTGCCTGATATCGAGACCGCGGCGGTTTGGGAGCCGGAGCCGGCTCAAGTCTATTTCTGGGAACGTGCAGCATGACAGCACGAATTGAAACGGCCGCTGCCGTCCGTGCCACGCTTCAAGCGCTGGAATTCGATCTGTCCGTTAGTGGCGTGCGAACATTGAATGCGGCATTGCATGCTCCGCTGCAACAATCGGACGGTATTTTGTGGCGCGTGATCAATCCACGCGGTCTGCACGCAATCGCGGTCGGTGCCGATGCACCGCTGACGATCGAGATCTGCGGCCATGTCGGCTATTATTGTGCCGGCATGAACAAATGCGCGAAGATCATCGTGCGCGGCAATGCTGGTGTCGGCATTGCGGAGAACATCATGTCGGGCTTCGTTCATGTCATTGGCGATGCGAGCCAGTCGGCCGGCGCGACAGGCTGCGGCGGTACTCTCGTCATCGACGGTAATGCCGCGGCGCGCTGCGGGATATCGATGAAGGGCGTCGACATCGTTGTGAAAGGCTCCATCGGCCACATGTCCGCTTTCATGGGGCAGACCGGCACGCTCACCGTTCTCGGTGATGCAGGCGACAACCTGGGAGACTCGCTTTATGAAGCAAGGCTCTATGTTCGTGGCGCGGTCAAAAGCCTCGGCTCCGATTGCATCGCAAAGCCGATGGAGGATGTGCACAAGGCACAGCTCTACGAGAAACTCAAGGCTGCCGGCATTGCCGGTGAAGTGGATATATCGGAATTCAGGCGTTACGGTTCCGCACGCCAACTCTACCACTTCCACGTCGATAACGTGATGGCATACTAAGGCGCCTTTGCATGACTGACCACTTAAAGAGTCCGCGCACCTTGCCGCGAAAGTCGGCGGTTTTTGATGACTATACGCTTTCTGAAATCCGCCGTGCGGCGGCGACCGGTATTTATGATATCCGCGGCGGCGGTACCAAACGCAAGCTGCCCCACTTCGATGATCTCGTCTTTCTCGGTGCTTCGATAAGCCGCTATCCGCTTGAGGGCTACCGCGAGAAATGCGGAACGAATGTCGTGCTTGGTGCACGCTTCGCCAAAAAGCCGATTGAATTGAAGATCCCAATCACGATCGCCGGGATGAGTTTTGGCTCATTGTCCGGTCCGGCCAAAGAGGCTTTGGGTCGCGGTGCGTCTGCAATGGGAACTTCGACCACGACCGGTGATGGCGGCATGACGGCGGAAGAGCGGCAGCATTCTTCGATCCTCGTCTATCAATGTCTGCCGTCGCGCTATGGCATGAATCCGGATGATCTGCGAAAGTCCGATGCAATAGAAGTCGTGGTCGGGCAGGGCGCCAAGCCTGGTGGCGGCGGCATGTTGCTCGGTCAAAAGATGTCCAAGCGGGTCGCCGACATGCGTGCCCTACCGGAGGGAATCGATCAGCGCTCGGCCTGCCGGCATCCGGACTGGACTGGTCCAGACGACTTGCAAATCAAGATCGAAGAACTTCGCGAAATCACTGATTGGGAGAAGCCCATTTACGTGAAAATCGGTGCGTCGCGCCCCTATTACGATACCGCCCTGGCCGTGAAGGCAGGCGCGGATGCCATAGTGGTCGATGGCATGCAAGGTGGTACTGCTGCAACGCAAGAAGTCTTCATCGAACATGTCGGTATTCCGACGCTCGCCGCAGTCCGGCAAGCAGTGCGCGCTTTGCAAGAGCTTGGTATGCACCGAAAGGTTTCGCTCATCATCTCAGGCGGAATTCGCAATGGAGCCGACGTCGCAAAGTGCTTGGCGCTTGGTGCTGATGCTGCCTCGATCGGGACCGCGGCACTTGTTGCGCTTGGCGACAATGATCCTGCCCATGAAGGCGAATATGCTGCGCTTGGGACTACTGCAGGAGCCTATGACGACTGGCACGAAGGTGACGATCCAGCGGGCATAACCACCCAGGATCCTGTCTTGATGGCACGCCTTGATCCGGTGCGCGCCGGTCGGCGTCTTGCGAATTATCTGGCCGTCCTCGTGCTCGAAACCCAGACGATAGCGCGTGCCTGCGGCAAGAGCCACGTGCACAATCTTGAACCAGAGGATCTTGCCGCTTTGACTGTCGAGGCGGCAGCCATGGCGCAGCTTCCTCTCGCGGGAACGGACTGGATACCGGGAAAGGCCACAAATTTATGAGGTGACCCTGCGTCGCGTTTTCAGAATTCAATGAAAGTCGCGGTTCGCACGACAACGCACGCATTCGAAGATCGAAGCATTTCCACGTCGCTGGCCGTCCATACCTTGCTTGAAACTTCTCTCGGTCTGCATGCGTCGTAGCGCTTGGCGTCGACTTGCGAGGTCCGACGGGTGAACGATTTCGGGTTCCGCCCCTCCGCCTTCGCCCTCGAAGAGGGCGAAGGCGGAGGGGCCCGATATGTAATGTGATAGGTCTATGACTGGGTCAGGAAAAATCGATGACGACGGATCTCGTCGAAGCCGCCCACGAGAAGGGCATCAAGTATTTTCTGATTTCATACACCGACTTATTTGGCGCGCAGCGTGCCAAATTGGTGCCTGCAGCGGCAATCGGCGGTATGGCGAAAGCCGGTGCCGGTTTCGCCGGATTTGCGACTTGGCTCGATATGTCGCCGGCCGACTCGGATCTTTTTGCGATGCCGGATACACAGAGTCTGGTTCGGCTGCCTTGGAAGCCGGAAGTCGGCTGGCTGGCGGCCGATTTATGGATGGATGGCGAGCCGGTGGCGCAAGCGCCGCGCAATCTCCTGAAGCGGCTCATCGCTGAGGCTAAAGCCCTTGGCTACGAGCTCAAAACCGGCGTCGAATGCGAATTCTTCCTGATCAGTCCGGACGGCAAGAGTGTTTCTGATGGTGCCGACACGCAGGAAAAGCCCTGCTACGACCAGCTCGCGTTGATGCGTCGTTATGACATAATCACCGAGATTTGCGATGCGATGCAGCAGCTCGGGTGGAAGCCCTATCAGAACGACCATGAAGACGCCAACGGGCAGTTTGAGATGAACTGGGATTACGACCTAGCCCTAGTCACGGCGGATAGGCATTCCTTTTTCAAATACATGGTCAAGACCATCGCCGAGAAACATGGCGTGCGCGCGACTTTCATGCCGAAGCCGTTCCCTAACCTCACCGGCAACGGCTGCCACGCCCATGTCTCGCTGTGGAATGGCGATACCAATCTCTTCGCCGATCGCGATGATGAACTCGGCATTTCGCCGCTCGGCTATAATTTCATCGGCGGTCTCATACATAATGCCGAAGCCCTCTGCGCCCTAACCAATCCGACGGTCAATTCGTATAAGCGCATCAATGCACCACGCACGACTTCTGGTGCTACATGGTCACCGAATACAGTGACCTATGCCGGCAACAATCGCACCCATATGGTCCGCATACCCGATAAAGGTCGCTTGGAGTTCCGACTTCCTGACGGGGCGGCCAATCCCTATCTCCTGCAAGCTGGAATTCTTGCCGCCGGTCTCGATGGTATTCATTGTAAGCGCTCGCCGGGTGAGCGCCTCGACATCAATATGTATACCGACGGACATAAGGTCATCGACGCAAAGAAGCTGCCGCTTAATTTGCTCGATGCATTGCGCGCCCTGGAGCAATCCACCGTGTTCGGCGCTGCTCTGGGCAAAGAGTTCCTCGAAAGCTACACGAAGCTGCGCAGCGCCGATTGGAACGCTTATTTGCGTCAGCTCACGCAGTGGGAACTTGACACAACGCTGGACTGTTGAGCGCTGGCATTGCCAAAAGCATGCGCCGCTCTAGCCTTTGGCGGAAAAGTGGCTCCGCTTTTCGGAGAAGGCATGCTCCAGTCCTTTGATCTTGAGCCTCGTCCGATTCGACGAAGGCATTTTTGGGCTGTGCAGATGCCTGTCCCTGCCATAAACTCAATCCGACTGATGTTTAAGTGCGAATCGGACGATGCATTGTCACATGAGGACATGTTCAAACTGATCTGGTGGGGAGTCATCGATCTGTTCCGCTCGATAGATTCGTTCGGGCTAGATACCGATGCATGCAATCATGTTCTGCTTTGCGTTGCAGTAGAGCACCGGCCGGGGCGTCGTCGTGCCGGGTAATTCGAGAACGTCGTCAGCGCTGCCTCGCACTGCGACTCGGCACGGACTTCATCGGGGGTGCTTTGAGACCATTGTTGAAATGAAGTGGACACGACGCCTCATCGGATCAGCTCCAGAATTTCCCTGAACCCTGCGTGGTCGCTGCGCTGAAGCCATTCGAACAAAACCATTTCCGAGGTGACGACCTCGATGCCGTAATGTTGCATCCGCACGAGAGCAACCTCGCGGTCCAGGGCGCGACGAGAGCCAATAGCGTCGGCAGTCACCTCGATCTCGAAGCCATGGCGATGCAGACCAAGCACAGTCTGGAGCAGGCAGACGTGGGCCTCGCAACCTCCCAGCACCAATTTGCAACGATTGGCCGCAATCGCGGCCAAAAAGGCCGGTTCTTTTGTTGCATCAAAGGAGATCTTAGTGATGGTGTGGTCGACCCATCGGGCGATAGGCTCTACCGTAAAGCCGAGTCCCTTTGGATTTTGCTCTGTGACGAGGACGGGTATCCCCAAAGCCCGCGCCGAACGCGCGAGCAATTCGCAATGTCGCAGGACTGCTTCGCCCTGATCGATCTTGGGCATCAGCCGTGCCTGCAAATCGACGAGCACTAGCGTCGTCTCGTCCGCGGAAAAGGGCATTTCTACTCCTATGTGCTGCAGGAGGCGCCCGATCAGCTTACGTCCTGCATTGTTATTGTTCATTTTAGGGTCGGTACTGGCAAAGCGAGCGGGAAAAGTCCTTGCACGTCACCTAAGAATCCTCCGCTGTTTTGCTGTTAAGCTCCCTGTTCCAACCCATCTTATTCGCCGGACATTGGATAAGAATCTGGCGAGCACAGCGTAATGCTGTGGTATCCTGTAGAGTTCGAGAGTGAAAGCCAGCCCGCCGTGAATCTCAATACCGCCGCCCGTGGCTTTTTCAGGTCGGCGCGTGGCGCGCCACCTTCGCCGCATTCAGGCCAAGGAGCCGATTGTAAAAACGCGTCCAACCCTGACCCCACCAAACGCGGCGATTAAGAGATTGAAGTCGCTATAATTTTACGACCAGATGAAGGGTCACGATCGGCGCCGATGCTGACCCTCGGAGAATGCCGATTTTCAGCGCGAAACCAGGGCGATGATCACCGTTCGACGTGCGAGGAGGGGGCCCTCCACATATGGGGTCACGCTTCGGCGCGTTTTTACAATCCTTAGCATCTGCTTCTGGCGCGGACCTAGCCTCCGTGTACGCAATCGAAGCCAACCCGGCGGTGCGCTATACTCTCCGGCATGCGCCGATCTCCGGGCACTCCAATGTCCCTTGGCAATATGCGGTTGATCGGCGTTCGGTCGATCGAAGCGACGTGCTCATGCGGTCACCAGGGCGTGGCGGACGTGTCCCGATTACCGGATGCTGTCTCGGTTCCCGCGACACGGGAGCGGTTGAGGTGTTCAGCGTGCGGGGCGAGGCCGTCTTACGTTCGGCCCAATTGGCGGGAACATCGAGCGCGAGGAACAGGAAAAACGCTCTAATTGTTTCCCATGTGCTTCCCAATCCACATTTCTGGGAAGCATCTTGCCGTCGTGTGAGAAGTAACTATTTGATTTCGATGGTGGGCGCACAAGGGCTCGAACCTTGGACCCGCTGATTAAGAGTCAGCGGCCAATGGAAAAGACATCCTCTCTGCGCTGGCTCGCGGGAGGGTGCACCGCTAATTCGCCGAGGCGGAGTAGGGGCCGTAGGCTGAGGGGAATTCTGCGAACAAATCGCACGGATTTTGCACGTCTCCCCGTTCCATGTTCTGCCGTTGTTCGCCGTTTCCTGCCGAATAGCGTCTTAGGGCTGTTTGGATTATTGAAATGAAATCAATAGTTTATCTGGTTGGCGCGACAGGGATTCAACCTGTGACCCCTCCCGTCTGAAGGGAGTGCTCTCCCGCTGAGACCGTTCGCTGATTCCGTAGCCGTCGCCCAGGCTTTTCGTCAGAGCGGGTTGCCTCCTACCGCGCTCCGCGGATCGATCGGCGCGTCTCCGCTTCGCCGGGTTGGCGAGCACATCGATCGCCAGCGGTGGGCTGAGAGGCACATCGATCGCCTAAAAAGGTGGGACACTCGTCAAAGAAAGTATAATGATTACATAAGCGGATTTTTTATCCCACCAAGGTATAACAGTTTGATTTATCCTAAAACTGGTGTTTCTCCCCGCAATGATTTGCGCTGCTCTCGGGCTGGCAAGATGGCATGCGCGGGTCATATCGGCTATAATGTAGACATGACTCTACAAACGACCATCGGAGTCGGTGCGCCAGCCATTGCCGACGCCAAACGCAGGGCAGCATTGATTATGATCGCTGTTCTAATCGCCGTTGGCCTGATGACCTTAGCGGCGGTGCAGTCGAACCGCTTGACGCCGGAAAGGTGCAAGGCGTTCACGATCGGGCAGTCCGCCATCGGCTCATGCGATTGGATTGGCGCAACGCCGTAGGGCGGCACGAGATCCACGTACCCCGTCCATCTTGACGGCAAGATCATCGCCAAGGTGCCGGCGCTGCACTAGTGTCCGTCTAAATCGATCTCGAGCACCTTGCGTGGTCCTTCGAAATCGGCCCGTGTGTCATCTTCTCGAGATTCAACCGCGCGACCGCGCGCATGGCCGGCCAGCGTGGATGCGTCGCCAATGCCTTCCGCACAAGCGGGCGAATCCAGGTCGCGACGGCAAATTGGGTATGGGCAAGGCCGATCCGGCGCAAGGCGCAGACGAGAACATACCCCGATGAACTGCCAGACCGGATCTATTTGATCTGATCTACCTCGGCTTTTGTCGAAGCAGCGGGTTGCCGTGACGGCTCTCGACAGCTTTCCTCGCTATGCTTCTGCAACGGTTTTGAAACATACGACAACCGAATGGCGAG
Source organism: Beijerinckiaceae bacterium (assembly GCA_052148755.1). Taxonomy (GTDB): domain Bacteria; phylum Pseudomonadota; class Alphaproteobacteria; order Rhizobiales; family Beijerinckiaceae; genus Methylovirgula. The sequence goes on from JBKQHN010000218.1 coordinate 50,054, forward strand.
GTGCCCTTGGCATCTGTATCCATTCAGTGTAATACTCAGCTGTCTGTAGCGTGTTAGAGACCCTGTAATATAAGGGGAATCAGCTTCGGCTGAGTTCGCGCCGAGTTCGGCTTGGTATCCTCCCGCCCCAGCCAGTTTTTTCAATGATTTAGACTGGTGGACGGAAATGTGTGGCACCGATTTGGCACCGGCAGCGGGCGAGTTTTGGTGCACCGCTATGTGCAACGATGGCTATTGAGAGCGGGCCTGAACTGTCCCGTTCAAGGTCAATTTCGGGACAGTCGGACCCGCTCATTCCAGACGTTCGGTCTTAGCCCAACTTCGCTATTTAGTCGGGTTTCGTCTCGACTTTGTCGGCGGGAGCGTTTCCGATACTTGCGGAAGCGCTCTGCCTCTGGATGAGATCGCGCGGCGATTGCGTGGAAGCCGTCTTGTCTAGGCTGCCACATAACGCACGACCGCCGTCTGCTCCTTGATCGATGCGATCAGGTTTTCCATATCGGCCCGCGACAATCTCTCGGCGCTGACCTTAACCCGATAAATCCCATCCGCGTCAGGCCCGTCGGAGATATCCGCCTTGTAGCTTTGCAGGAACGAGGTGATCTCGGCCGCCGTTGCGGTGGGCACGAAAGCCACCATGATGAAAGAGCCGTCAGCGACTGGCGTTGGGCAGGAGACGACCGCTTGAACAGGAGGCGCAACCTGGACGACGGTTGCGTCTTCGACACCCCCGTATATCCCATAGCGATGCGGCCCATGGCCACAATGAAAGCCATGGCAACCGATCGGCCAAGGATGCGGGCGCGGCCAATGAATCGGAACGGGCTGGGGTCGTGTCGGAGAACGGCCCCAATTGCGGCCACCGAAATGGTTGCCGGCAAAATGGTTACCACCAAAATGGAATCCGCCACCACGGCCGAACGCCGAAGCATCGGTCGGAGCCAAGGCCGCACCGAGTGCAATAGCACTGATAGCGGCGGCGGCAAACATATTGCGAAGCGATTGACGAGACATGGCATAGATTCCTTTGCACGCGGGCTGCCCATCGCAGCCCGGACATGTCTTTGTCGTGGCACCGACCGATCCGGTTCACGCTCCGATTGATTTTCGGCGGTCTGCTTGTCTGTCGGCCTGCGACATGTGCGCTAGCGCACCGAGTTGGGTACGGCGCCAACGGGACCGCCGCCGGCTCGTCGGCGGACGGCGTCGAGGCGCGCAGAAGCCAAGTCGAACGCTAAGAGCGCAGAATCTTCCTCAATCGAGGCACATGTCTCCCGTTGTTTTTGATGGAACGCCTCACGCTTTCGATGCGCCCGGCGGCGGCCGTAACTCGGCGATCAGCCGCAAGATTTCGGCGAAGAGGTTGCTCGGGATCGCGACCTCGGCCATTCGGAATGCGATATAGCGGCCGTGGCTCACGAGCTTCGCGCCAATCTTGATCAGCTTTTCCTTGAGGCTCGCCTGCACATGGGCGTCGCACAAAGGACATTGTGCAACTCACTTGAAATTGGAAATTGCGTACTGAAGAGCATGATACACTCGAACTGTCCCGAAAAGGGCTATTTACGGGACAGTCATGGCCTCTCGCGCACGGAAAACAAAGGCTCGGACGGTGCGCGCGCGGCGTGCGCCAATAAATGTTTCCGGGACAGTTCCGCGGAAACCCCGCAATCGCGATCGCTCAAACCGGCCGGTTCTCGTTGCGGTTGCGCAAGGGTTCCATCGAGGCGAGGCCTTCCTGGTAGGCGATTTTTGGATAGTCGGCGGTGAACTTGGCCGCCGTGTCGGCCACTCTATCGAGCTTGCCGCGCGTATCGAGTTTCTTGAGTTCGCTCTTGTCGAGATAAAGCAGTTCGAGCAGCTCGTTGTAGACGGTCGCTTCGTCGATGGGCAGAATGAAGAACGGGATGCCGTCCATTTCGACCCGGTACTTCTTCAGCAAATCGATGTTGTCGCAGAACATGAAATATTTTCCGGATGGGCTGAGGGTGTCGCCCAACACCTCCACGAAGGTTGCAAGATAAGCGAAGGAATGCAGATAGGCGGCGATGAACGGAAACGTCTTTTCGCCGGCCTGCACAACGGCCATGACCTGATCGGCGGAGGTTTCGGGCGGACGTTTCTCATCGGCGATCTGCTCTTGGAAGGTGAGCGCGATCTCGCCGCGGAAGCCGAAGCGTCCCGGCACTTTGGTCGGTCCCTTGTGGACCGCGTTCAGAAGACGCCCTTCGGTTTCGAGTCTTGCGAATGCCGTCTCTTCAATCATCGTCACGATCATGTCCTTAGGTTGCTAGTGACTCGAGCCGCTCGAATTGAGGATTAAAGACACTCGAGTTTTGTGCGGACCGGAGGTCCGCGGTCCGGAACGCGGACCTCCGGTCCGCATCGTAAGTTCCACGCAATTTGATTGACGGAAGCCACTAAAGTGCAGAGCGGTGTCCGCCTCAAGCCGCCTTTTGGCGGAGACCGGTCAGGGCGTCGACGAAGGCATTGAGCGGCATGTCGATCCGCTTGATACCATAATCGTCCAGAAAGCGCCGCTCGTTCTTGGTCGGCTCGCTCGGCAGCACCGCCCAATGGTGATCCGACGAACGTTTGATGATTTGCCGGGCGAATTGGCGCTCCAGTTGGTTGGCGAAGCGGCAGCCGAGGAACAAGAAATGCCGGCCGACCCGCAGGTTCTGCACCGGCGCGGGGATCGGGGTCTGAATGTCGATCTCGGTCAGTATTTCCACGTAGTCGGAATCCGAGACGATATAATTGGCGGCCGGCGCCACCGAGCCGATCGGCTGGTAGATCATCGTCGACCAGGCAAGCGCCTCATCCGGCGCCGTTGCCTGTCCATGCGCGCCGTTCTGTAAATCTTCCTGACTTTGCCCGTGTGGGATAGGCGAGCCATCCGGACGGAAATAATGGACCCAAGCGCCCCAATGCTCGGACTGGCTGACGCCCTGAACGAGACCCCAGCCGGTCCGGTTGGCGAAGGCGCGCTGCGGCAGGTCGTCATACCAGGCATGGACCAAGAGCGGCAGGTTCGGCAGGGCGGCGAGATCGGCATGCAGCGGGCTCGGGGTTGCGCCCTCCCGGAATGCCTCGCTCATGCCCGCCACCACCGACTTGCGGTGCTTGAAATTCTCAATGAACTGCGCCGCACCCGTCAAGTTGTTGCGGATCTTGTGCGGGACGCTGGCCTTGCCGGTCAGCCGTCCCACCAGAGCTTCGGGCGAGGCCGGAAGCAGCGCGTCCTTCCCAGCCAGTTCGAGCAAGGCTGGGCCCAGATAGGGCACGACCCGGCCGGCAGCGAGGCCCGAAGTGATGTCGTCGAGGATGGCTGTGTCCATGTCAGCGCGCAGCCCCTGATTTCAGGGTTTCCGTCTCAACGCGGGTCAGCCGGAACAGGCCGCGGCCACCCGAGAGGGCCTGGTAGCTCATGCCGGCATTGTCGCTCAGCAGGTTGAACCAATCCTGAGCGGACAAGGACGCGGGCCGTTCGCCGATCTCGGTCACGCCGCCATTGGGGGCGAAGCGGACGTGGATCATCACCCTATCTTCGGACATGATGCTTATCTCCTTCTGTGTTTCGATCAGAGCCCCGAACTGAAGCTCAAGAGCTCGACGGTGATGTCTTCGGCGCCGATGATGACTTGGCAGGCCAGACGCGACTTCGAGCCGATCCCTACGAGCGTATCGAGCTTTTCATTCTCGAGCGCTGCGATCCTCGAAACGCTCTTGCGGCCTTCCTGGATGAAGATATGGCACGATCCGCACTGCGCTTTGCCGTCGCATTTGTGTTCGATCGGTTCTCCGGTGCCCAGCAGCGCGGCCAGCAGGGTGGAACCTTGCTGCGCCTCGTAGGTCTTGCCGGATGGTTTAATGTTTAAAAGAGGCATGTCTGTTTTCTCCAGTCAAAGGTAGATGGCAGTTCCAGCGCCCACGTTGATCGAGGCATCCTTCATGGTGCCGACGATGAAGGCGATGTGCGTCTGGCTCAGGTGTCCGTGAAAGGGCAGGGCGATGGCGCGGTCGGCGACCTTTTCGGTCACCAGGAATTGGCCGCGGCGATAGCCCGCGCTGACGTAATGGGGCTGGGCGTGCAGGGGCACGCAGTAAGCCGCCGCCTCGATCTTTTCCGTGCGCAAGTCGTCGATGATGGCGTCGCGGCTCGACCGCGAGAAACGCGTGCCGAGATGCACCACGTAGAGGAACCAGTGCACGATATCCACGTCGGGGGCGATATAAGGGTCTTTGACGCCCTCGAAGGACGCGACATATTCGAAGTAATGGGTTTCGGCCTGCTTGCGCCGGGCGAGAATGCGGTCGAGCCCGTTCAACTGCACCAAGCCGAGGGCAGCGGAAACGTCGCTCATCCACGCTTGCAAAGGGACAGTCGCGCCGATCACGACGGATGAGCGTTCTTCCGGGCGGCGGCCGCGATGGCGCCGCAGGGCAATGGCGATGTCCGCGTCGTCGGTGACAACCATGCCGCCTTCGCCGCAGGCGAGAGGGCCCGGCTGCGAGAAGTCGAACACCGCGCAATCCCCGAAAGTGCCGACCTTCGCCCCCAAATAGATCGAGCCGATGGCTTCGGTCGAGTCCTCGAGGAGCACCAGATTGTGGTTGTGGGCGAGCGCGCGGAATGCGCTCCACGGGGCCGGATGGCCATTCGGATTGGCGACCATCACAGCTTTGGTTTTTTCCGTGAGGCTGGCCGCGGCTTTGTCGGGAACGAGGGTTCCGGCCCAATAGTCGATGTCGGCAAAAACCGGTTTGGCGCCGGCAAGCGTAATGGCATGTGCGGTCTCGCGCCATGAATAGGGCGAGGCGACGACTTCGTCTCCCGGGCCTATGCCATAGGCTTTCAAAGCGAGCGCCATTGCGATGGTCCCGCTGCTGACAGCCACGGCATAACGCCGCCCGAGATATTCGGCGAACGCCTGTTCGAACTGCTCCACCCTGGCACCTGCCGAAAGGCGTGGCGAGGTGAGCACCGCTTGCACCGCGTCCAGTTCCTGCGCGGTCACATCCGGATCGGACAAAGCAATCGAGATCTCCGGGTCGTTCATGCCGCCCCTCGGTTGCTGGCGACGATCAAACCCGTGGCGCGGCCCGGATCGCTGGTCAGGCGCCAGCAATGGTCGGCGCCGTCGACCAAGTAGAGGGTGAAGCTTTGGTACTCGCGGAAAGGCTCCTCCATGTCCACGTCGGATTTCGCGCATTGCGTCACCGTGATGCCCGGCAGCTGCTGCCGTAGCGTCGACAGGGCCGCCGGACTGGGATCGACAGTGCCGAGCAGCGAATCGACGAGTTCGAGAGCCTCGGTGGAGATCGCCATGATCAATCCCCGCTCAGGCGCCTGGCCTCGACGGTGATAGGCAATGCGGTGCCTTCAGCCATTTCGGGGAGTTGCAATTCCCAGCCATTGGCCAAGGTGACCTTGCCGCCCCATATGTCCGGCTTCTCCACCTTGACGATCGGCTCTTCCAGATCCTTCTTCGCCATATAGGCCGACAGGATGCCGTCGCTATTCCGGCGGATCATGACTTTCATTTTCGGGTTCCTTTCCGGCTCGCTGCCGGTGTTTCAGAGCGGTGCAATTTCAGCTTCGACGCAGCCGACGACGCAGTCGGGCGCGAACTCGACCAGATAGACCGGCGTGTTGGTCTCCTCATGCAGGCCGACTTGCACGATTTCTCCGACGGCACCCTCGGGCGCCAGCAGAGCATCGGTGGCGCGATCCGGATAAGATCCGTCGTTGAACAAGTCCTGCAGCGTCCGGATGCGCTGACCCCATTGATATTTCGGGCCGGTGGGCTCGATCATGGCGCCATCTCCTTGGCCGACGACGTTGCGTCTTCAGCGTCAAGTGTCTCGGCTGGCTCCAATTCCTTGCGCTTCATGCCGACCCGATAGCCGGTGGCGATGAATTCGACGCCGTAAATATAGAACTGCTGAAGGAAGGTCCCGATGCTGACCACGTAGCCTTCCTCGCCCTTCTTGGCGAGAATCTCGCCGATATCCTTGCCGGCATAGGTCCCGTCGTTGCGGATCGTGCGGCGCGAGCGGACTTTTTCGCCGTAATTGAAGACTGGGGGCTCGTTCAGCTCGACTACATCGCTGTCGCGAGAGATGTTGGTCATTGCACACTCTCCTGGCTGGGGGATACGAGACGGCAGAGCACGGTTTCGCGGACCTGCGAATCGGCGTCGTTGGCCAAGGCGGTGATCAGGTCCAGTGGGGCACGGCTCGCAACTTCGTGACGCACCCGCCAATCCTTGTCGCCCATGATCGCGGCCAATTGGCTGGCGCTCATGCGGCGAGCCGCTTCGAGACGCACCGATCCATCCTCGTCCGCTGCAAAAGATGCGAGCCAAATGGACGCAATGCGGGCTGCCACGGTGCGCCGCACTTCAGCTTCCTGATCGTGCATCATCAAGTGCAGGAAGCCGACGTCGATTCGCCGCGCCACCATCAATCGCACGTAGTAATCCTGATCCTGCATCATCGCGACGAGATCGGCATTTCCCAGGAATGCCGCCACGCGGATACGCACCTCGCGGTGCGGATCGTTGCGCAGTTTCAGCATGTAACGCGACGGCAGCCTGCGCACGGCATTCCAGCGCACCGTCTCGTCGGGGTCGTCGATGAGGGGCGGCAGCCGGAAAACATCCGCCGATTTGGCGGCGATGGCCCGGACCTCGAAATGCGGATGCTCCAGGTAATCATTGGCGAGGTCGGCGTTCCACGCGAAAAAACGGTCGATGCGGCGGGCGTAGCGATCGTGCACGCAGGCATGCTTCAAGCGGCACTTGCCTGTTTCCAGCAGCGCATGGTGGATGCAAGAGCCGCAGTCGACGTCGCGGCCGAGCCAGTCCTTGGCCTCGTCGATGTCCTCAGTCGTCATCGCTGCGCCCCATGCGATCGAGGACGCCCCGAAGGACGGAGCCGCCCATCTTGTCGTTGGGATCGAGCTCGATGAGTTTCATCAGCGCCTCGCGGCCTTCCTCGATGTGGCCTTGGCGCAAGTGGAGGTAGGCATATCCCTTGAGGGTGAACAGAAAGAAGCGGGAAAGACCGGCGGAGAAATCGTCGAAAGCCGAATCATGTACGTCGACGTCACGCCAATCCCGCGGCAGTCCGAGCATCGCGGACGCTTTGCCGAGGCAAATTACGGCCACCCCCAGGGCGTCCTGAAGCCGTCCCTTATAGAAATAGAAACGATAGAGGCCGATCAGCACCGCGACATGGTCAGGTGCGATCATCTGCGCCTCGCGCAGATGCGCTTCTGCGACATCTTCCTGATGGTAGCAGCGTCCGGCCTCGCGCAGATGCCATTCTGCCTTGGAGGGAAGACCACCGCCCAACAGCATATCGGCCAATTGGGCGTCGCCCGCCCAATCGCCGTGGATCTGTTCGATCAGTGCCCCGTCAGCCAACATCGGACATGATCCTAGCGGGCCGCCGCCGTGGCGGAACTATCCCTGCTGCCACAAGTCATTTTCTGCTTCGGATCGAAGAACACAAAGCCGGTCTGCAGGGGAGAGTCGACGAAGTCCATGGTCACGCCTTCGAGCAGGAGACGGCTTTCCGCCGGTAGGAAGAAGCGGATGCCATTGATGAGGAAGACGCCGTCGCCGGGCATCGGGTTCTCTGCCGCGTCGAAATTCGCCGAGAGTCCGGCGCAGCCGCCGGCCGTGACGACCAAGCGGAAGCCGGCGTCCGGCCCGCTCGAAAAGCGCATGATGCGGCGGATGAACTTTTCCGCCGCAGGCTTGATGGTCAGGTTCATGATCAGCCTTTTCTCCATGTTGCGCCAAGGCTCATGAACAATGAGAATTGGCGACCTTTGGCACTATGCCGGCACCTGATAACGCGGCAGCCTCGTGTCGATAATGCAGGTGTCGTCGATAGGACAAACCGCGGCGCATTGTGCCGAATCGTAAAACCCGACACATTCCGTGCACTTCTCGGGATCGATGACGAATTTTCCGCCCTTCTCAGAGATGGCCGTGTTGGGACACTCGGCCTCGCAGGCGGTGCAGGACGTGCACTGAGAAGCAACGATCTTGAAGGGCATTGCGCAATCCCTCCTTACGGCGCCACGAAGGCGCCTTGGCGGATCGAAGCGTCGCCACGCGCGACATGCTCGATTTCGCCCGACTTCACCTTGTCGAGATAGGACTTGAAGTAGGCGATCGCCGATTGCTCGATGAACTCATGCGCATATTCGTCCACCGGATCGATACCCGCCTGCTTCAACGAGTCCTTGGGACAGCCTCCGACTTTGGCGACGAATACCGCGGTGCAGTCGTTGATGGCGCGCAGGACCGTCTCCAGGCTGTCTTCGTCGCCATAGCCGCCCTTGCAATAATGGTCGACGCGGCGGTGACCGACGAACTTGGCGCCGCCGGCGCTCAGCTCGTAGATCTGAAACTCCTTGGCATGGCCGAAATGCTCGTTGATGCGGCCGCCGCCCTTGGTCGCCACGGCAACCAGGATCGAGATGTCGGTCGATTCACCAGCCAGAGTTTCGAGTTCGGCGGTCTTTGCCGCGGCTTTGGCGACGCGTTCCTTCTCGACCTCGGCCTGATAGGCATGCCGCTTGGCGGAGTCGTAGTTGACGTCCATGGCCATGATCTTTTCGGTGGTGAATTCGGCGCTGCGATCCTCGCCCAACAGGCCGACCGCGTCGGCACGGCACTGGCGGCAGTGCCGCATCATGTTCATCTCGCCTTCGCAACTGTCCTGCAGCGCCTTGAGTTCCTGGGCCGAGGGGCCGCGCTGGCCGCTGAGGCCGAAGACCGTGCCGTGTTCGGGAGCAGAGATCAGCGGCATGATATTGTGCAGGAAGGCGCCGCGTGATTTCACCGCCTTGTTCACCTCGACGAGATGATGGTCGTTGATGCCCGGGATCATGACCGAGTTGACCTTGCACAGGATGCCCGCTTCGGTCAGCATTTCCAGCCCGAGCAACTGGCGGTCCGTCAGGATCTTGGCGCCTTCAACGCCGGTGTAGCGCTTGTGTTTGTAGAATACCCACGGATAAATCTTAGCGCCTATTTCCGGGTCGATCATGTTGATGGTGATGGTCACATGGTCGACGTTGAAGCCCTTGATCACGTCGACGTAGTCGGGCAGCATCAGACCATTCGTCGACAGGCACAGCTTGATGTCGGGCGCCGCCTTGTAGATCAGATCGAAGGTCTTGAACGTCTTTTCCGGATTGGCCATCGGGTCGCCGGGACCGGCAATGCCCAGAACAGTCATCTGCGGAATCGTCGAGGCGACCGCCAGAACTTTCTTTGCCGCCTGCTCGGGCGTCAGTTTCTCGCTGACCACGCCGGGACGGGATTCGTTGGCGCAATCATATTTGCGATTACAATAATTGCATTGAATGTTGCACGCCGGCGCCACTGCCACATGCATGCGGGCGTAATGGTGATGGGCTTCTTCGCTGTAGCACGGGTGGTTCTTGACCTTTTCCCAAATGTCGGGGGCGAGGTCGCCTTGCCCGGCAGCAGAACCGCAGCTTGCCTTGCCGCTGCCGCCTTCGGTGCCACAGCCTTTGTGCTCGGCAATCGTTTGCAAGACTTCATCCAATTGAACGGGTGATTCCACGGGCTCGGGAGGATCTGTGTACATGGCTCGTCCTTGCCTTCGCGATTGGCCTAGGGTTCTCAACGGTCCATCTGCCGCGCCGCAGCGGATGGACCGCGTTTGAAGAGCCCAGCAGCAATGCTCGTGCCAGCGTTATAAGCTATTGAGTTAATTTACTTTATTAGATCTCTTGTCGGGATTCTGACAGGTCAGCTGAGCGGCAAAAGGGGCGATTGTGACAAATGCCACTGCCGATATCCGACAAAACCGGAAGTCAGCCGGGGTTAGTCTGCAGCCGCTGACGGGCGGCCTCACGCACCAGATCGTCGCTATCCTCGAGAAGCGGCGCCAGTTGGGCTTCAGGTATCCGTTCGGCCACGATGAAGCGGACCCGTAGATCCTTGTCGCGCAGAAGAATATGGAGTTGCGCCGGCTTCAGCCTTGCGGCCACTTCGACGCGCACCATCGGATCGCGGTCGCAGGCCATAGAGGCCAGCCGATCTGGAGCGATGCGCAAGGCCACATGACGCCTGACATCGGAGTCGGGATCATCGACGGCGAGCGGCAAGAGGTCGACGGGCAAACGCCGAACCACCATGCGACGGACCGCATAGTCGGGATCGGCCAGCATGGCGACGAGATCGCGCCCTTCCAAGCGGGTCGCCGCGGCAATGCGCGCCTTTGGTTCCGGATCTGCCGCCAGGCTCTTGATCCGCGCGAGCGGCATGCGCATGGCCGCAGCGATGCGGACATCGGCTTCTGGATCGGCAAGCAGGGGAACGAGGCGGAAGACCGAGGCGTGTCTGGCGGCTGCTGCCCGCACCTCGAAATAAGGATGGTCGAGATAATCCTCGGCCAGTTCGGGATGCTCGGCGAAAAACAGCGCAACGCGGCGGGTTCTGCGATCGCGAACGCAGGCCGTTCCTTTGCGGCACAGCCCGTCGCGCCGGATCACCTGATGTGGACAATCCCGGCAGCGGATGGGCTGCCCTTGCCAATCGACCGCGGCCGTTTCGCTCTTCGGCGGCTGTTTGCTTCGAGATCGTTTCCGGTTCGTCGCAGCAAGGCGGGGAGCCAAAGCGATGTTTCCTTCGCAAGCTCCTTTATGCGGGAACGCAGGTGTCGGGAACCGGACAAACTTCGGCGCATTGCGGGCTGTCAAAGTGGCCTTCGCACTCGGTGCACTTAGTCGGACTGATGATGTAGGTGTCGCCCTTGAAAGAAATGGCGGCGTTCGGGCATTCGAATTCACAAGCGCCGCAGACTGTGCATTGGGACTTGACGATTTTTAAGGCCATGTTCGCTCTCCTGATGCGGAACCGGGCGGAAAAACACCAATAGCGGCAATGGCGTATCGGTTGCATCAGCCGAAAAGCAATCGCCGTGCCAGGCCCAATCAATTGATTTGCAATGAGTTTCGTCCGCGACACCGATGTTCGGTTTCGCACCATCCGGTGCGATCCCGGACAGGGGGAACGTCAGCCCTCAGACATAGCGGATCACCTGTCCTTACATACGGGCGGCAAGCTGAAGGCGTCCTAAAACTTCTTCACATCGACGTCGTGTTTGCGCAGCGCATAGCCGATCTGGCGCGGCGTCAAACCCAAGATGCGGGCCGCTTTGGCCTGGACCCATCCGGCCGTTTCCATGGCCTCGATCAGGCGTTCGCGTTCGCCGCGGTTGTCGGCACCGGGCACAGGACAGGCGCCGGGCACCGGGCAGTTGTGAGGAGTCGCCGTCCAGGCCGGTGTGCCATCGCTAGCGGGCGCTGCCGGCACGGTGGGTGCGGGCGCCGCCGGCGCGTGCGTCGCAGAGGCGGAAGCGGTGGTTGCGGAGGCGATGGGCAAAGGGACGAACCCTGGCGGAAATACGGACGGTTGCGAGGATCCCCGCCAGAGCACCGAGGACAGACAGCCTTCGTTGCGGCAGGCGAAGTCGATGTCGGCGATGCACTCTCCGCGCGCCAAAGTGGCCGTGCGGTTGATGCAATTCTCCAGTTCGCGGATGTTTCCGGGAAACATGCATTCGCTCATCACCGTCAGCGCTTCGGCGCTCAAGAGCAGGTTGGTGCCGTGCATTTTATTGAACCGGCGCAGGAATTCCTTGGCCAGAATGGGAACGTCGCCTTTCCGCTCGCGCAGCGGCGGCAAGAAGATTGGCACCACCGCGATGCGGTAATAGAGATCGGCGCGAAACGTGCCCTTCGCCACCATGTCTTCCAGATTGCGGTTGGTGGCGCAGATCAGACGGAAGTCCGTCTTGATCGGACGATTGCCGCCGACCCGCTCGAACTCACCTTCTTGCAAGACCCGCAGGAGCTTGGCTTGGAAAGGCGGTGAGATTTCGCCGATTTCGTCCAAGAACAGCGTGCCGCCATCGGCCATTTCGAAACGGCCTTTGTGCTGCGCATGGGCACCGGTGAAAGATCCCTTTTCGTGGCCGAAAAGCTCCGATTCGAGGACTGATTCAGGCAAAGCAGCGCAATTCAATTTTATCAACGGATGCTTGGCGCGCGGCGACAACGTGTGGATCGCTTTGGCGAACAATTCCTTGCCCGTGCCGGTTTCGCCGTGCAGCAGGACGGTCGCCCGGCTCTTCGCCACCACCCGGATCTTTTCGATGACGTTGAGAACTGCCGCAGAATTGCTGACGATGCCTTCGATTTTGACGATGTCGTTGGTTTTGCCGGCGAGTGCCGAGGATAATTCCTTGTCGCGGCGCGACTGGTCGACCATCAGGCGTTCGCGGTCACGCGTCACCGTCCTATGCAGGCGCAATGTCTGGCCGACCAGATTGGCGATCATGGTCAGGAAACGGACGTCTTCATCGAACCGCACCCGGGTTTTTTCGTCAAGGGTGCGATCGATCGTCAAGGTTCCGACGACGTTATCGCCGTCCTTGATCGGCACGCCAATCAGCGCGAAAGGCTTGCCCTCCTGTGGACCCCATCCTTGCAGGTCGACCCCGGCGAACAGGGCGGAGTTGCGCACGTTGGGAACCACCAATGGCATGCGTGTCGCGACGATCTGCCCGACCGCGCGTTCGGGCAAACGGTCAAAGTAGCACTTGGCGTTGGTTTCACTCCAACCGGAGCCGACCACCACTTCGGGGTCGCCCTTGGAATCAAGCAGCGCGATCAGTCCGTGTCCCATGTCCAGGAAACTGGACAACAGCGTCAGAACACCGGACAAATTAACCTCGAGCCGGTGCGGCGACACCAGCATTTTGGAAATCTCGTAGACTCCGACCAAGGCGGTTTCCGCCCGGCTGGTCGACCGCCCTATGTCTGCCGGCGGCTCGTATCGTGCAGCGGTCAACATCACAAACCCTCCGCGACGGCCTCGACGCTCAATCGATGGACGAGACTCGCGTTATCCCAGTTTGCCGCCATTTATACGCTCAGCAATTGGTGCAGTGCAACATTTTCGATTGCTTACGGAATCGAGAACCGCCCCCGACAGCTTCACCCAAGCTTTCGATCACCTGCCAGCCGACAAGGCCAACGGGGTCCAAGACCGATAGAATGTCGAGAATCCGACGGGCCTCGTCATGTTCATTGCGTTTGAGGCGGATGAAGGCCAGGGCCTTCAACGTATAAAGGGCGAAACGCCCAGGCCCATCGAGGGCAAGCTTCGTCCCGGGCCAGGTTTTCATGTCGGGATCAAGCGAGGCCTGGCGCGCGGCCTCGGCCAAACCAGCCTCGGCGCAGGCGAGCGCATTGTCCAAGTGGCCCCGATAGGTTTGAATTTTGTAAAGGCAGAAATAGACGGGCAGCGCCTGCGGCGCGATCTCGAGAGCTCGACGGAAAAGCGCTTCGGCTCGTGCCTGGTCGCAGCGATAGGCAACGACGCCCGCTTGCAGCAAAGCGTTGACCTCTTCAGGCATGTCGCCGAAATCGATGAGATTGTCGCCTGCGTCCCAGCCAGGCGGCATTGGCCGGGGGGCGTCCATGGCCGATTGCATCATATAAGCTAAGACGCAAATTTTATGCCATTAGGGCACCGGCACGGACGCCCTAGCCGAGCCGTGGCCTTTCATCAAACCCGTGAAATGTCACGATGAATCGGCTCGTGCATTGATATGATAAAGGGTTCGGAAAGGGCCGGAGTTGGGTTCCGGCATAGCCTAGCCTGCCAGCATAGGCGCGGACCCGCAGACAGACGAAAGCTTGACCCGTCTGCGGGCGACAACGATCCTGCCCTGCAGCACAATAAACAGGCGGGCATCGCCCCTCTGACTGCGGAATGCCCTTTGCGAAGCTATCCCGTCAAGCTGCGAGGTTATTTGCCGGCACGTCGGCATAATCTTCGATGACCGTTTCATCTCGCGCCGTATTCGGAAGCAGGGCGGAGAGAAATGCGGCGACGGCAATATTGACGATGATCGCGGTGAGGCCGTTATAGATCTTAAAGCTTGCGCCGAAGATCGGTGCGACGGGCACCCAAGCATCCGGCGTCCAGGCGAGCCAAGTGCCAAGGATCATTCCGACCGCCCAGCCGACGAGCAAGGCATAGCCGCTGAACCGGCGTGTGAACAGGCCGAACACGAGGGCCGGGAAAATCTGACACATCCACACGCCGCCCAGCAATTGCAGGTCGAGCGCGAATTGCGTCGGCACGAGCAAGATGACGATCAAGGCGCCGACCTTGACGACGAGCGACATGATTTTCGCGAGCACCGCCTGTTCCTGCATGCTCATGTTCGGATGCACGAAAGGCTTCCAGATGTTGCGCGTGAATGTGTTGGCAGCGCCGATCGACATGACCGCGGCCGGAACAAGGGCGCCGATCGCGATGGCCGCGAAGGTGAAGCCGACGAACCAGTCCGGAAAAAGTGCTAGGAAAAGATGCGGCACGGCGAGTTGCGGGTCGCTCACTTTGACGCCTGCCGCATGCGCCATATAGCCCATCAACGCGATCAGGCCCAGCACGAGGGAATAGGCCGGCAAAGCGATCGCATTGATGCGGATCGCATTGCCGCTGCGCGCCGAAAGAATGCCGGTCAGCGAATGCGGATACATGAAGAGCGCGAGAGTCGAGCCGATGGCAAGCGAGACGAACGGCGCGATCTGCGCCGGCGACAGGATCAGGCCGGCGGCCAATTTGCCGCCCGATGCCGCAATTTTTTTGTCGAACACGCTGTTTGCCGCGTCGAAGATTGCGCCATAACCGCCGAGTTTGATCGGTACGACCACGACCGCGACGATCACGAAGATATAAATCATGATATCCTTGACGAAGGCGATCATGGCGGGCGCGCGCAACCCGCTGCGGTAGGTATAGACGGCGAGAATCACGAAGGCGATCGACAGCGGCAGGTGAGCGGCCCAGCCTTCGCCGGAAAATCCCAGAGTCTGGATGACTTTCTCCATGCCGACGAGCTGCAGCGCGATATAAGGCATGGTCGCGAGAATGCCCGTGAAAGCGACGGCGAGTTCGAGCCACCGGTTGCCGTAGCGACCAAAGATGTAGTCACTGGCGGTCATATAACCTTTGCGATGCGTCACGGCCCAAAGCCGCGGAAAAGCGATGAAGAGCAGCGGATAGATCAGAATCGTATAAGGCACCGCAAAGAAGCCGTAGGCGCCGATCGCATAAACGATGGCCGGGACGGCGATCACCGTATAGGCCGTATAGAGATCGCCGCCGATCAGGAACCACGTGATGAACGGGCCGAAGCGGCGCCCGCCCAAGCCCCACTCGTGGATGTCGCCGAGATCACCGCGCTTCCAGTGCGCCGCGACGAAGCCGAGGATAGTCACGAGCGCGAAAAAGAAAACGAAGACGAGCGTCGCCGGCCAGTTCAAATGCTCGATCATCGTTTCTCACTCCTGTAGGCGAGATAGATGAAGAGGCTTGAGACCGGGATGAGGAGAAGCAGATACCAATAGAAAAGCGGGAAGCCGAAAAGCCGAGGCTCGATCGCGTTATAAAGGGGTACAGCGAGCGCCAGGACGCACGGGATCAGCAGGAAAATATACTTCATCATCCCCCCATGAAGGCGTCGGATTTCGGACTTCGCGTCGCCAGAAAAGACCTGATTGAGGTGGGTTGCATAGGCGCTTCCACCTTCACGAGATCGATTCTTGCAAGACTATTCCGGTGGCCTCCATCGGACAAGACCGGATTCCCAAAACATCCCGGATGTGCAGCAGCGCCGCCGCGCAGTCGATACCGACCACCGGCGGGACGATTTCGCGATCGGCACCTTTGGCGCGTTCAAAAAGCTTTGAACGTGATGATCGTGCGAGTGTCGACGATCCCCTCGATCGTCTGCACTTTTTCCCCGACGAAATGTCCGATATCGACTTCGGGGCCGACGTAGAACTTGGCGAGTATGTCGTAATTGCCTGCGATCGAATAGATTTCCGAGGCGATTTCGGCTTGCGCCAGGGCGTTGGCGACAGCGTAAGTGCGCCCTAGCGCACATTTGATTTCGACGAAGAAAGTTTGCATTCCAGAGCTCATGGTCGCGGTTGGCGCTCGCCTATTTGGCGATGACCTCAACGTCCCGGTCGAGCGTCGATCGGACTTTGAAGCTTGCCTGATAGGTCTTGTTGTCGTGCCGCGCAATGGCGACATATTCGCCTTCTGCAAGGACGAGGGAAGGGAAGGCGCCGATCAATTCACGAATGACGTCGCCGCCCGGCGTCAAAATCGTGAAGGCGGTATTGGCAAGCGCCTCGCCGCCAGGGCCGTTGACGAGCTTCAAGGTCGTCACCGCCGCACGGTGTCGCAAGGTCGCATCGGTCATTTTCCCGGCTTGCACACGCAAATCGGCATTGACGACGGAATTGGTCGCATTGGCGATGCCGTTTTGCGCCAATGAGCCGATGCCGGTCGTGTCCAGAAGGGTCGAAACCACGTGGTAAGTTCCATCCGGAAGGCCGATCACGTCGCCGGCTTTCGCATTGACGAGGATGAGCTTGGCTTCGGAATTGCCGCGCTGCGGCACATAGATCGAAATCGACAATTTGGTCGGATTGATCGGCTGGTCTCCGAGCATGCAGACGATGCGCAAGGCACCGGCGTTCATGACGAGCCTTTCGCTGACTGCTTGCCCGGCTATCGTCACGCGCTTCGTGGTTCCGGCCAGGCCAAGTGCCGCGTGGACTATGTAGGTTCCGTTCGGCAGGGTGAGAGTCGGCGAGGGGTCGGAGGATTGCGCCGCGAGCTTGTGCGACCCGTCGGGTTCGGCGGCCTCGTCGAAAACCCGCCATTTCAACCCGGCGCGCAAAGGCGGAGTATCGGCGGCGAGCACCGCGGAAAGGGTGAGGTTCGCTTGCCCGGGCGGTTGCTGCGCATGCGACGACGTGAGCGGGCTCATTGCGCAGATGGCAAGAACGAGAAGGCCGACGCGCCGCAGTCGTGCCCGCTTGGCTCTATTCTTCAGCATGTTCCTGCAGCAGGCTGGTGCCGGCGGCCGCGAGATGGGCGAGCGACAAAGGTTCGAAGGAAAACCGGACCTTATGATGACCCGCAGGTACTTCGACGCCACGGAAGAGGATGTTGGCGCGCAACACCGGCTTTTCCTGCTCGTCGACGCGAACGCGCCAGCCCGGGTAAAACAGATCGTGCAGGACGACCACCCCGGCTTTGTCGGTGTCGACCTCGAGTTCGACGGCGTTGTCTTCATATTTCAAAAGGCTGACGGAGGCATTGGCCGGCGGCGCTTCTAGGCTTCGCGGGACATCGGCGGTGATGTCGCCAAGGCTCTTTTCATCGATCAAGACGTCATGCGCGCGGTCGAAGTCCGGCAGCGAATGATCATCGAGAACGGCTTCGTCGTCGACGGGGTGGATGTGTGTTGCAAAATAGGCCCGCGGCGCTGCCGAGCCGAGCTTATACACATACATCGAGTCGCCCGAGTAGATCAGCGTGGCCTTGGGCCTCGGGAAGTGGCGCGGCAATTCGGCAAGTGGCCGGTCGAAAACCAGATATTCGAGGCCGAGCAGGCCCGCCAATTTGCATTTGTATCCACGGAACGTGTCGGGGAAGTGGCGTGCCGTCAGGTCCTGGGCGTTTTCGCCGGGACCGACGGCGCGTTCATAGTCGGCAATACGCAAAGGATTGTAGCCGAGCGTATCTTCGAGTTTGAACACCATTGCGGCATTCTGCCAGGGTCCGTTCAGGCCGATGATTTCGACCCGCGGATATTCGCCGTGGGAAATCTCCAGGTTCACTTCGCGGCGCAGCACGTCGAGACCGGCGGCATTCGCCGGGGTCATTTGGGCGAAGACGGAATAGCGGCTTGCCGGTTCGGCGTTGAGGGAAGAGGCGGCATTGCGCCAAATGAGTTCGCCGGCGGTGAGTGAGACGAGCAGAGACGCCGCAAGAACGCGGACGCGATGTCCCCGGAAGGTAACGAGCAGCGTCACCGCTAAAGCCGAGCTCACCATGAAAATGCCGAGCTCGACGAGCGATTGCGGCAAATGGCCTTGATGCAGCGACCAGGCAAGGCCGGTGCCGATGAGGCCTGCAACCACGACGAGCGAACCGCCGCCACACGCGAACGCCAGCCATTTCGGCAAGACAACGAAAGGGCGCGGCAGCCCATCGACAATGAAGCGATGCAGAAGGTAGCCGCAGAGAAAGGCGAAGCCGATGTTCATGATGAACGTCGCGTCGGCAGGCCGCCGATAGAGCGAGACGCCAGGAAGCCGATCGAAGGCCCAGCCGAACAGCGGGCTGAAATGGCCGATGGTATAAATGAGGCCGAGCGCGAGAACGGCGAAGAAGAACCGCGTTCCGCGCGCGAAAATACGGCCGCCTGCGAAGCCGTGCCAGAGCAGCAGCAGGATCGGCGCCGTGCCGATGAACAGATAATTGATCGAACGATCCGTCCAGTCGGGATCGTTAGTCATCGTCTCATAACCCGGCCCCCAATAATCGTAGTTCCAATCGAGCGAGCCGAAGAAATTCGGTATCAGGAGCGTGATGAGATTGACGGGTGCGAGGGAACCGGCAGCGGCAACGCCAAAGGCAATGCCCGGCCGGTTTGAAGTGCCGAGAAATTGCATCGTGAGGAGCACCGGCACCAGCATCAGTGCCGCTGCGAGAAAACCCGAGAGCGCCAGCGGGCCGAGACGGCCGCGAAGATAGACGCCCGTGTCGCGCGCCGCGGCGATCAGCCAGATCGCACGCCCGATGAGGATCAATGCCATCAGATAGGCGACCTGATCGCGGCCGAGCGTCATGAAAGCGGCAAAAACGCCAAAGATCGCAGCATAGCGGTAAGAGCGCCGCTCGAGCATGATCTCCAGGAGCAGAAGCGCGATCGGAAAAAACGCGTAAGAGATGATCATGCCGGTATGTTGCAGGCGCCCGCTCGCCGAACCGCCCAGCATGAAGATCAAGGCGGCGAAGACGGCTGCCGCCGGATGCCAGCGCCTATGCCGGAAAATGGCCAGGACGCCGAGGCCGCCGAAGCACAGGTGCGCCAGAATGACCGCATCGAACATCTGCAGGGAGGCCAGCGGTGCGATGAGTGCGAACAGCACCATGCTCGGAGTGAAGATCAAGGATTGCGGGTCGGCGATCGCCGGATAGCCGCCGAAGTGATAAGGGTTCCAGCTCGGAATCTCGCCATGCTGCAAGGCATCGGCGAGAAAACGAAACATCGGATAGAAGTGATTTTTCGAGTCCCAGGGCACGACCTGGCCGGTCAAAAGCCAGGCCGCATAGGCTGCACTAACGAAAATGATGACGCTCGCGATCGCCAACGCCGTAGCGCGCCGGCTCCAAGCGCGCGCCGAAAACCGCGCCGCCGCCTCGTTTGGCCCGGCAAGAACCAGCCCGAGTTCATGATGGCCCGGCGTCGCAGTGGTGACGGTCGTTTCAATGAGCGACATGAGTTATTTTGCGTCCCCGCGGGCTCGAATTGGAAACACGGGCTGGTCGGCCCGAGCCTTGCATCGCGAAACGGAATGCTGGCGTAGCACCCCGCTGGCGCGCGAACATATGAGCGGATCGAAGACGTTTGGGTGAGGGTGGGACGGCGACAAAGGCATTTCCTCGGGCACGCAGACGCGGATCAAACTGAACCGGAGCTTTCAGCGTATAAATTGTTCTTTTCGAGGCCGCTAAACCCCATGCGCAGCAGTTAAATCACAGCGGCCGACCAAGCGAAAGCCGCTCCAAAGCGCATGCCCCTGATGAGACATCCGATATAGATTCGGAA
>JBKQHN010000219.1:0-29287 GCA_052148755.1 Beijerinckiaceae bacterium
AATTGGCCTTGCCGTCGATCGGCCCCTTGTAGCAGCCGGCGTCAGCCAGCCTTTGCTGGAGAACCCAGATGTCTTCGCCAGTCATGGCGCTAAGATCGCGCGCTGCGGCGTGCGATGTCGTGCTCGCCAACGCCGCGACGGCCACTACACCGATCAAGATCATTCGGTTGAAGCACCGCGCTAAAGCCACTTTCCCCTCCCAAAACAACAGCGCGACAGCAGCTTAGACTGCTCGATTTTCGTGAATACGGCATGTCCCGGATAAGTGAATCCAGTTTTCCGATGTTCGGACATGGGATATATCCGGTGTCTCATAAAGGACGTCCTCAAGCCTATTGAATTGGCAAAAATTCTTATCGAGCGATCGGGACCACCCGATCGGAATAGGCACTCGTTCGATGCGGCTGGCGATTTGCCAATTTAACCTGGAGGCCGCTACACCTCTGTGACTTCCAGCACATATTCTCCCGGACTCTCGCGATCACACTCGCTTCAAGACGTACTTGCCACTAGGGCGGGTTGAGGAAAAGTGGGAACCGGTTTTCCTTATCCCGCTCAAACTTATAGGAATCGATCACGTTCATGATCCAGCCCGGATCGGGAAAACGCCGAACTACGAATAACGATCAGCTTCATCCGCTTCGCACGAGCGAAAGGCAACTGCGTTGATCCTTTCCTATTTTCCCGTCAGCAGCAAAATCTTGCCGCTATGGGCGGAGGATTCCATCAATTCATGTGCCTTGCCAGCGTCTTCGAGCGGAAAGGTCGCGTCGATAATGGGCCTGACCTTGCCGGTATCGAGCAGGGGCCAAATTTTTTCTCGCAATTCTTTTGCGATCGCAGCCTTGAGCGGGAGTGCGCGCGGACGCAGCGTCGAACCAGTCAGAGTGAGACGTTTCAGCATCACCGGCAGAAAATCGAATTCGGCAACTTTGCTGCCTTGCAAGAAGGCAATTTGCACCAGGCGTCCCTCGATCGCGAGGATGGCGAGATTCTTTTGCAAATAGGCGCCACCGACCATGTCCAGAATCACGTCGACCCCGCGCTTTTGCGTGAACCCTCTTACGGCCTCGACGAAGTCTTGCTGCTTGTAGTTGATTGCATGGTCGGCACCGAGCCCGCGACAAAAGCCGCATTTGTCGGTCGATCCAGCCGTCGCGATGACATGGGCACCGTATGCCTTGGCGAGCTGGATTGCAGTCGAACCGATGCCGCTCGATCCACCGTGAATGAGAAAGGTCTCGCCCGCTGCGAGACGACCGCGCGTGAAGACATTGTCATAGACAGTGAAAAATGTTTCGGGAAGGCCGGCGGCGTCGGCGAGCGAAAGAGGCTTCGGCACCGGCAGGCAGAGCGCGCTTTCGGCGAGCGCGTATTCGGCATAGCCACCCGACCCGACAAGTGCGCAGATTTCGTCGCCGGGCGCGAAACCCGCGACGTCATCACCTCGAGCGACAATGCGGCCGGAAATCTCGAGACCCGGAATATTGCTTTCACCCGGAGGCGGTGGATAAAAGCCAGCGCGCTGGATGCAATCGGGCCGATTGACGCCCGCCGCAACCACTTCAACAAGGACCTGGCCCTTTCCCGGCTGCGGCACCTTGGCCTCGCCAATACGTATGACGTCCGGGCCGCCGGCACCCTCGAAATAAACTTGTCGCATCGATGTCGGAATCGCCATTTTCGTCTCCTGTTCCACGTTGCATCAAGCACGCATGCTTCAACTGGCTAAGATTTCTCAGCGAATGTTTTCCCAGAACCGGGCCATCACCTGCTTCATTCGCGTCGCCACGAAATTCCGCCCCTGCTCGCGCGCAGCAACGGCTGGATCGTCGACTCAATTGATCTGCAAGGCGCGCCTCCTGCCGGCACAGGGTATGTGACCTTGCCAGGAATTCTCCGATCTGCACCGGCTCGCTCCGCGACGGCGGCAATCGACTGCAGTTTCGCCGCACGGGCAATCTCGATATCGGTCGGCATCACGCCTCCTTGTCATCTTCCATTGCGGCAGGCGTCATATCAGGATGGCGAGGCACCGACAGGCGCGCACCGTATCCTTTATTGGCGGGATATCGCATATCTCTGATAACCGAAAAGCCGGAAAAGTCCGGCGATATTCGGGGAAATGTCCCGGCGTCTGGATGCGCCGCCGTCGAAGGAGGATAAGCGTTTGGGAAGTCTCGTTCTTCTCGATCTCATGGGCGGCGTGGCCCTGCTGCTGTGGGGCCTGCACATGGTGCACAGCGGCATCGTCCGCGCCTTCGGTTCGGATCTGCGGCGGTTTTTAGGGATCGGGCTGCGCAACCGCTATCTCGCTTTCTCGGCGGGCCTCTTGATCACGGCGCTCCTCCAGAGCAGCACAGCTACCGGCTTGATGACGGCGTCGTTCGCTGCCAGCGGCGCGGTGGATCTCGTTCCCGCTCTCGCGATCATGCTCGGCGCCAACGTTGGCACGACGCTCATCGTTCAGATCCTCTCCTTCAATATTTCTGCCGTCGCACCCATCCTGTTCCTGGTCGGCCTTGTCGCATTCCGGCGCGGCGGCAACACCCGCACCCGCGATCTCGGCCGCGTTGCGATCGGCGTCGGGCTGATGCTTCTCTCGCTTCACATTCTCCTCGACACTCTGACGCCGGCGGAAAACGCCCCGGCCGTGCGCACGTTGCTCGCAGCCATCACCGGCGAGCCGATTCTTTGCGTCTTGATCGCAGCCGTATTGACATGGGCCGCCCATTCAAGCGTGACCATCGTCCTGCTCGTCATGTCACTTGCTTTTTCGAACTTCATCACGCCGGTTGCAGCCTTGGCCCTCGTGGTCGGCGCTAACCTTGGCAGCGCGATCAATCCGCTCGTCGAGGGCGGGCAGTCCGGCAATCCGGCGAGCCGCCGCGTTCCGGTCGGCAATTTGATCAATCGCGTGGTCGGCTGTGCTGTCGTCCTTCCATTCCTGCGACCCATCGCCGACGCAATTTTGACCATTGAACCCAACCCGTCGCGAATGGCCGCAGATTTCCACACGGGATTCAATCTGGCGCTCGCGCTCCTCTTCATCCTGCCGCTCAATGGATTGGCGTCGCTGCTGACACGTTTCCTGCCTGAAAAGAAGAAGTCCTCCTATCCCGCGACGCCCCTTTATCTCGACGAGTCGGCTCTGAGTGCGCCATCCGTCGCGCTCGCTTGTGCGGCGCGCGAGACGCTACACGTCGGCGACATCGTCGAAGCCATGCTACGTCAGACTATGGTCGCTCTGACGACTGACGACCGTAAAATGGTCGCCGAGATCAGCCGGATGGACAATGCCGTCGATAAGCTGGACGAGGCCATCAAGCTCTACGTGATCCGACTCACCCGCGAGAGCCTGAGCGACGAAGACGGCTCCAGAGCAATGGAGATCATTTCATTCTCCATCAATCTGGAGCATGTCGGCGACATCATCGACAAGAATCTGATGGAGCTCGCGGCAAAAAAGATAAAACGCCAGCTCGTCTTCTCGCCGGAAGGTGCGGCCGAAATTGCAGCCTTCCATCAGGAGGTGCTGGACAATCTGAAATTTGCTTTCAGCGTCTTCATATCGGGCGACGTCAAGACGGCGCGCCATTTGATTGCCGAGAAAACCCAGCTCCGAACAATCGAATTGGCGGCAACGGAAAGCCATTTGGCACGGCTGCGCGAAGGCCGGCCCGAAAGCATCGAGTCGAGCTCGCTCCATCTCGATATCCTGCGCGATTTGAAACGCATCCATTCACACATTTGTTCGGTCGCCTACCCCGTGCTCGAACGCGCCGGGGAGTTGCGACCGAGCCGGCTCAGGGATGCCGAAACAGGATCAGACGACGCCGCTGGGAGGAAAGCATAGGAACCCGTGCCTTTCGATCGCATCGTCGATTTTGGCACGAGTTCACGATGATTTTGGATTGATTCAATCCAAAATCATCCCGCTCTAGAGATGGGGACGAACCGCGGGCAAAACGTCACATCACCGCGCGTTCTTCAGAGCCGCAACGATGTCCGCGCGCTCTTTGGGGTCGGCAATGCCGACAATGGCCATCTTCGTGCCCGGCAGGAACGTGCTCGGCGACGTCAGAAATTTATCGAGATCGGCTTCGGTCCAGTCGCCACCGGCCTTCTGCAGTGTGGCCGAATAGGCGTACCAGTCCGCCCGCGCCTTGCGCGCACCCACGATGCCGTGCAGCGGAGGCGCCATTCGAGGCGGCCCACCTGTCTCGATGCTGTGGCATACGACGCATCGCTTCAGCGGTCCGTCGGCGCCGACCGGCGTCGCCTCGAACTTATAGCGACCCGCTTCGGCCGTTTGCGGGCCGGGCATCGCCCGCGGTTGCATCGTGACCGCCCAGCCGACAGCCGCCACGACGGCGACTATGACCACGGCGGCCGCAACATAAGAGCCAACCCGCTGCATGGTTTGCACCCGCGTAATAACGCCTGCATCCGCGGCCCGATGCCGACCCTGCAGGCGTTTGCGGCTTTAGCCGGAAGTGCGTCGATCGTCGTTGATGATCGTCAATTTCGTCCGACATTGTCGATTCCGCGCCGCATAGTGCGGCCAGCGGACACCGGCGCCTCGCTTGATCGGCCAGCCGCCGCGATCAGGGCCCTTCTACTTTGGATTAGGCCAGCGGTTTTATTGCGTTATGTCAAAACGCCCGGCCTGGGTTACAGTATCATTTTGGTCAGTCCGGCGCACCAGACCGCGATGCCGCCTTGAGCGCGAGAATAATAACATAGACCATGGGACAAGGCTCTACAAAGCCCGAGGGGCAAGGCTGTTTTGTCTGTCACGTCGGACGGCGGAGCGATTGGCACGACCTCGACGAAGCCGCGAACGCTGTGCTCGAGCGCGGTCGGCGGCGGCGTGAATATGGTTCAGGCGAACTCGTCTTCGTGCAGGGTGAAAGCAACGACGGCGTGCACTGCGTCTCCGGCGGCACAGTCGGAATCCGCAGGCTCGACGCCAACGGCAACTCGGTGCTGTTGGGGCTCGCCTATCCGGGCGACACGATCGGGTACCGTTCGTTCCTCACCGGCAGCGAGCATAAGACGAGCGCAGAGGCACTGGGTCCGAGCGTGGTGTGCCATATCGACCGCGCGACGGTCACGGAACTGTTAGCCAGCAATTCGGCTTTTGGCCTGCGGTTTCTCAAACGTTCGATCGGCGAGCTGGAACGCGCTCACGACGCGATGTTCCGTCAGGCGACACTGTCGAACCGCCACCAGCTCGTGCATCTTCTGCTCGTCCTCGTGCGACGGCACGGCCGGCGGCACTCGAACGGCTCGCAAACGATCGATCTGCCGGTGTCGCGACGCGACCTCGCATCGATGATCGGCACGCGCCACGAGACGATCTCTCGCATCATCGGCCGACTTGAGACCGATGGAATGGCGTACTTTTCCGGCCGCCAGGTCACGATCCCCAGCGTGGAAGCGCTCGCCGGCGAAATCGATTGGCCGATCTCGACGTAATCCGGCGCGTCATTAGCCGTATCCGAAAAAATTGACGATCGTCATCGCCGTCTGCCGAGGCCCGTGTTAGCGCGTCTCGTGTTAGGGCATTTCTTGCATAATTCTCCAATCTCGCACTAATCACAAAGAGGGTCGGGCCATGGACGCCACTTGCAATCCCGACATCGATTACGGGGCCTACTTGGGCCCCAACCCCGATGAACCGATGCATGGTGGCCTCAGCCGCCGCCAGTTACTGAAGTTCTGCGCCGGCGTTGCCGCAACGATGGGGCTCTCAACAGCCGCAGGCGTTCGGATGGCGGAGGCGGCGACAGCGCCGGCAAGGCCGCCGGTCATTTGGCTGCATGGCCAGGAATGCACCGGGTGCACGGAATCGCTGCTGCGCTCCTACCACCCGACCATTGAATCGATCCTCCTCGATGTCATCTCGCTCGATTATCACGACACGCTTTGCGTCGGCGCCGGACAGCAGGCGCTCGCTTACAAGCATAAGATGATGGAGCAGAACAAAGGCAAGTACGTGCTCGTGACCGAGGGCGGAACGCCGATGAAGGACGGCGGCATCTACTGCAAGGTCGGCGGCAAGACCCAGGCGGAACTCGTGCGCGAGGCCGCCGAGGGCGCGGCCGCTATCATTGCTATCGGGTCGTGCGCGTCCTGGGGCGGCATTCAATCGGCCGATCCGAACCCGACCGGCGCGGTCGGCACGCATGAAGTCATTCCCGGCAAGGTGGTGGTCAATATTCCCGGCTGTCCGCCCAGCCCCTACAATTTCCTGTCGACCGTTCTCTACCTACTGACTTTCGGTAAACCGCCAGAACTCGATCAGCTGAACCGGCCGAAATTCGCCTATGGGCGATTGATCCACGAGAACTGTGAGCGGCGGCCGCATTTCGATGCCGGACGCTTCGCGCTCGAGTTCGGCGACGAAGGGCACCGTCAGGGCTTCTGTCTCTACAAGATCGGCTGCAAGGGTCCCGAAACCTACGCAAACTGCCCGTCGCTCGGATTTGGCGACGTTGGGTTCGGCTCGTGGCCGGTGGGAACCGGGCATCCATGTTTCGGCTGCACCGAGAAGGAAACGGGCTTCCGCAAGCCGCTGCATGCGCTGGCAACGGTCAAGACCCTGACGCCACCGACCGCCTTTCCGCAGGTCGGCGCCGCGGAGGGCAAGGGGATCAGCGTCGGCGCCGCGGCAGCAGTTGGCGTCGTCGCCGGCCTCGTGGTGGGCGGCGGAGCGATGCTGCTCAAGCAGGTGAGCGACAAGCAGAGCGGGCCGGACGAACCGAATAAGGGGGCCTAGCCATGAGCGAGGTCGACCGCAGGGATTTCCTGAAGGGCGCCGGCTTTGCCACCGCGGCAGCGGCGGTGCCCACCGAGGCGACGGCGGACATCGCACGGCCGCCGAAAGAGATGCCGCCCCAGGCGGTCGGGATGCTCTACGACTCGACGCTCTGCATCGGCTGCAAGGCATGCGTGTCGGCATGCAAAACCGCCAACAACATGCCGGCCGACATCCCGGCCGATCTGAGCGGCTGGAACGAGAACACCTGGGATTCCCCGGAGGATCTGTCCGGCCGCACGCTCAACGTCATCAAGGTCTATCGCAACGGCACGGCGGAGCAGAAGGACCGCGAGGTCAACGGTTTTGCCTTCGTCAAGCGGCATTGCCTGCATTGCGTCGACCCGTCATGCGTCTCGGTCTGCCCGGTCGGCGCCATGAAGAAGGACGCGGCGACGGGCATCGTCACCCACAACGCGGACGCCTGCATCGGTTGCCGCTATTGCGTCTACGGCTGTCCGTTCGGGGTCCCACAATTCGATTTCAACAATCCATTCGGCAAGATCGCAAAGTGCCAGTTCTGCAGCCACTTGCAAAAGCAAGGCAAGGTTCCCGCCTGCTGCGACGTGTGTCCGACCGGTGCATCGTTGTTCGGCACGGTCAAGGACCTCAAGCAGGAGATTGAGCGACGCACCACCGCTGCTGCCGGCACTGCCTATCAGTTCCCGCGCGGCAAGCTCGGGGACGATCGTCCGCCCAATGCTGCGGCGATCGCGTCCTACGTCAAGGGCGTCTACGGCGAACACGAGGCTGGCGGCACCCAGGTGCACTATCTCGCCGGTGTGCCGTTCGAGAAACTCGGGCTGCCGACAGTCGGGCGGCAGTCTCCCGCTGCGTTTACTGAAGGCATGCAGCACACGCTCTACCACTGGATGATTGCACCGATTGTCGCCTTTGTCGGGTTTGCGTTCCTTGTTCATCGCAATATGGCGCGAAACCATGACGACGACGGGCCGAAGTCTCGAGGGAGTTGACCGTGAGCACCACAACGCCGCTGCGCAGAAATCTCATAACTCCGACCACGCTGGTGCTCGCCGCTCTTGTCGTCATCGGCTTTTACTTCCTCTTGCAGCGATTTCTCCATGGAATTGGCGCAGTCGCCAACATCAATTCCGGCTACCCTTGGGGAATCTGGGTCGTCGTCGACGTCATCATCGGCACCGCGATCGGCTGTGGCGGCTTCGCCTTGGCGTTGCTGGTCTACATCTTCAATCGCGGCGAATACCATCCGTTGATGCGGCCGGCGCTGCTCGGCGGACTGTTCGGCTATACGCTCGGCGGCTTCGCCGTGATCTTCGATCTCGGCCGATATTGGCAGGCCTACAATCTTGTGCTGCCGTGGCATGCGCAGTTGAACTCGGTGATGTACGAGGTCGCGCTTTGCGTGATGGCCTATGTGGTGGTGCTTTGGATCGAGTTTTCGCCGGCATTCCTCGAACGCTGGGGCTTTGTCGGGATCAAGCGTAATCTCGAACGCTGGATGTTCGTCTTCGTCGCGCTCGGTGTCCTGCTGCCGACGATGCACCAGTCTTCGCTCGGATCGCTACTGCTGGTGATGGGATACAGACTCTCCCCCCTGTGGTTCACGATGTGGCTGCCTGCCTTGTTCGTGATCAGTGCGTTGGTCATGGGCTATGCCGTGGTGATGTTCGAGGCGACGCTTGTATCCAAGAGCTTCGGGCTGCCGTCCGAGCACGCACTGATCTCCAAGCTCTCAACGGTTGTCGGCTGGATCACCGTCGGTTGGCTGGTTCTGCGCTGGGGCGATCTGGTCGCCCGCGGCGCCCTGCCGCTGGCCTTCGTCGGCGGCACCAATGTCTTGATGTTCTGGATCGAAAATGCCTTGTTCCTCGCCGCCGCTCTGGTGTTCATCACTCCGGCCGGGCGTGCAAATGAGCGGGCTTCGTTCCTCGGCGCCGTCGCGCTGCTTGCCGGCGGATCGCTCTATCGCCTCGATGCCTATCTGATCGGCTATCAGCCGATCGGCAATTGGTCATACTTCCCCTCGCTATCCGAGCTGATGGTGACGATCGGCGTCGTTGCGCTCGAGGTGCTTCTCTATCTCATCTTCATTAAGACCTTGCCCGTGCTGCACGGCGATGCCGCGCATCACTAAAAGGAGGCTGCCTTGACCCGCATCACGATCGACCCCATCACCCGCATTGAGGGGCACCTCCGCATCGATTGCCAAGTCGATGGCGGCAAGGTGACTAAGGCCTGGTCATCCGGCCAGATGTGGCGGGGCATCGAGCTCATCCTCAAAGACCGCGACCCGCGCGATGCCTGGATATTTACGCAACGGATCTGCGGCGTTTGCACGACGGTGCACGCCATCACCTCGGTGCGGGCGGTGGAGAACGCGCTGAGTCTCGAAGTGCCGCTCAATGCCCAGTATATCCGTAACATGATTGTCGCGGCGCACGGAGTACACGACCATATCGTGCATTTCTATCAGCTCGCCGCACTCGACTGGGTCGACATCGTCTCGGCACTCAAGGGCGATCCGGAGGGGGCTTCCAAGCTCGGAGCGAGCCTGTCCGACTACAAGGCCAACAGCGTTCCCAACATCCGGGCGGTTCGCGACAAGCTGCAAACCTTCATCGACAGCGGCAATCTCGGCGTGTTCGCATCGGGGTACTGGGGCCACCCGGCCATGAAGTTGCCGCCGGATGTCAATCTGCTGGCGGCGACGCACTACATCCAGGCGCTCGAAGTGCAGCGCACCGCCAACAAGATCGTCACCATCCTGGGTGCCAAGACGCCACACATTCAGAACCTGGCGGTTGGCGGCGTGGCGAATGCGATCAATCCGAACAGCCAATCGACTCTGACGATAGAGCGTCTGTACGCCATCAAGGCGCTGATCGACGAACTGGGCGATTTCGTCCACAATGCGATGATGAACGACGTCGCCGCGGTCGGCGCGCTGTACGCGGATTGGACAAAATACGGCGCCGGCGTCACCAATTATCTGTCGGTGCCCGATCTGCCGCTCGACACCAAAGGGACGAAGTTCGAGCTTCCCGGCGGTTACATCCCCGGCGACCTGGCGAAGTTCCAGCCGATCACCAGCTATCAGGACGCCTTCTTCCGCGACGGCGTCAAGGAAGCGGTCAAGCACTCCTGGTACGAATATTCGGGCGGAGCCGCCGCACTGCATCCCTACGTCGGTCAAACGACGCCAAAATACGACGACTTCCATGACGACGGGAAATATTCCTGGGTCAAGGCGCCGACCTTCCTCGACAAACGCGCGCAGGTCGGTCCGCTCGCCAACGTGCTGGGCATGTATGCCGCCGGCCACGAGCCGACCAAGCGGCACCTGACCAAGCTGATCGAGGTCGCCAGCAAGGTTGCGGGCGCGCCGATCCCGCTCACTGCGCTGCACTCGACGATCGGACGCATCGCGGCGCGTGCCGTGCGCTGCGCGGTGTTGCACGAAGCCCTGCAAAACCAGTGGCAGCTGCTGCTCGACAACATCGCCAGGGGGGATGACCGCACCTTCAATCGGCCGGTGTTCCCCAAGGGCGAGATCCGTGGCTTCGGCTATCATGAGGCGCCGCGCGGAGTGCTCTCTCACTGGGTCGTGATCAAGGACGGCAAGATCGACAATTATCAATGCGTCGTGCCGTCGACCTGGAACGCCGGCCCGCGCGACCAGAACGACGAGCCCGGCCCCTATGAGGCCTCGCTCATCGACACTCCGGTTGCCGATGCGAACCTGCCGCTCGAGGTGCTGCGCACCGTCCACTCTTTCGACCCGTGCCTCGCCTGCGCAGTCCACATGGTCGACGCTGAGAAGCGGCCGATCGTCCAAATCAAGGCGATGTGATGGGTGAACCGATCGCGAGCATCCTCGTCCTCGGCCTTGGCAACATCCTCCTGTCGGACGAGGGGGTCGGCGTACGGATCGTCGAGGCGCTCGATGCGTCGCACGAGTTGCCGGACGAAGTCGAGCTGCTCGATGGCGGCACCTCGGGCATGGAGCTGCTCGACATGGTCGCGGAACGCGACTGTCTGATCGTCGCCGACGCCGT
The DNA here is from genome assembly GCA_052148755.1 of Beijerinckiaceae bacterium. Taxonomy (GTDB): domain Bacteria; phylum Pseudomonadota; class Alphaproteobacteria; order Rhizobiales; family Beijerinckiaceae; genus Methylovirgula. The sequence continues at coordinate 10,861 of JBKQHN010000219.1, forward strand.
GAATTCTGATGGGCCGGCCGGTCGCCTGATCCGGCTCGAAAACGAGAACATAAGGATGTTGTTCGAGACCCGGTTCTCGCCGCATCAATTGGGTCTCTCGGATCTGCTTGCCGCACTGCGCCTTATGGACAAGGCGCCCCGACGGGTCATCGTCATCGGCGTCGTCCCGCAGAAACTGAGCCTCGGCCTGGATCTGTCTCCGGCAGCCGCCAGCGGACGCGATGCGGCCGTGACCATGATCGTCGATGAACTCACCCGTCTCGGTATGGCGCCGACGCCGCGGCTGCATTAGGTCATTGCAACAATGTGCATCGCCGTTCCAGCCGAGGTGGTATCGATCGACGGGCCGACCGCGCTCGTCGATGTCTATGGCAAGCGCTTCGTCGTCAGTCTGATGATGATGTCGGAGACAGTGCAGCCGGGCGACTTCCTCGCTCTGCAGGCGCAACGTTACGCGGTGGCCAAGATCGCGCGTGAAGACGCGGTGGCGGCAAAGCTTTTCTTCGAAGATGTTTTCCCTGAACTCGCCGCCCAGGCGCAGATCCCGCGCGTCGTTTGAACCCGTCTCCACAACATCTCCCGGCGACGTCGGCGACCTCCCCCGGGCGCTGGCGATGATCGGGCGATCTCTGTGCATCGATGCCGCGATGCGGGATTTGCCGGCGTTCCACGCCGGCTACACAGCACGAAGATCGCCATCGAGGCCATCGGCTTCCGCCGGCTTCGATCACGATGAAACGGCTGCATAGGCCGAGTTTGACGGACTTGCCGCAGGAAGAGCAATCAAAAATAAAGAGTTGCACGCATTAGCGCGCTCCGCCATTCCTTTCCGGGACACGGTTAAACAGACGCGGCGTTGCGAAAACTGACATGCCGGCCTCGGGATAAATTTATGGCTCAGCTCAGCGAGGACGTGTTTGCCATCGGCGACGGGCTCATGTCGGTCGACGAAGCAGTCGAGCTTCTGTTCGCACGCGTGCCGCCCGTCGGAGAAACCGAAACCGTCGACCTCTTCGCGGCTGAGGGGCGCATTCTCGCCAGCGACCTCATAGCGCCCATCGATCTGCCGAGCTTCGACAACTCCGCCGTCGACGGCTATGCCGTCCGCGCCGCCGACCTCATCCCCGCATCGGAAACGAAATTGAAGCTCGCCGGTCGTGTTGCGGCCGGTCACGCCTCTGGATTTGCGCCAGCCGAGAAAACGGCGGTTCGCATCTTCACCGGCGCACCCATGCCGCCCGGCTGCGATACGGTCTATATGCAAGAAGTTTGCAAGGTCTGCGAAGATGGAACATTGGTCCTTCCAACGAGCCTTCCGGCAGGTGCCAATTGTCGGCGACGCGGTGAAGATTTAAAAAAGGGTGCACAGGCTCTCGCGGCGGGCCGTCGCCTCGTCCCCGAAGACATAGGCCTTGCCGCCGCGCTTGGGCGAGACAGGCTTTGCGTGCGGCGCCGGCTGAAGGCGGCCATTTTTTCGACGGGCGATGAGATTGTCCCACCCGGTGCGGTTCAGCCGGACGCCGGCGTCTACGATGCCAACCGATTTATGCTGGCGGCCATGTTGCGACGGCAAGGTGTCGAGATTACCGATCTCGGCATTCTCGCCGACGATCGCGACGCAATTGCACGCGCGCTTTGGCAAGCTGCGCAGAGCCATGATCTCGTCGTGACATCGGGCGGTGTTTCGACGGGCGAAGAAGATCACGTGAAGGCGGCGCTGAGCCAGAATGGTTCGCTCGTGTTCTGGCGTCTCGCGATGAAGCCCGGCCGCCCGGTTGCCATGGGCATGCTCGGCGGCAAACCCTTCGTCGGCTTGCCCGGCAATCCGGCCGCAGTCTTCATCGCGTTCATTTACGTTTTGCGTCCGCTCATCGCAGCCTTGAATGGCGCCTTGCCGGAGCGCCCGCACGTGCTCGAGGTCGTCTCCGGCTTCACTTTCGAGAAGAAGCCAGGGCGGCGCGAATATGTACGCGTCTGTCTAACGAAAAGCGCGCAAGGCCTGACCGTCGCCGAGAAATATCCGGTCCAAGGCAGCGCTACCCTGACGTCGCTGACCCGCACGCAAGGACTCGTGGAATTGCGCGAGGACGTGACCCGAATCATGCCGGGCGATATCGTCGGCTTCATCGATTACGGCTTGATCCGCTAGAGCGGGATGAGGAAAAGTGGGAACCGGTTTTCCGCCCGCATCCCGCTCCATTTTATTGGAATCGATCACGTTCATGATTTTGGATTGATTCAATCCAAAATCATGAACGTGATCTAGGGCATGTCGCGCGCTGCGCACCCCAAGTATACGAGCGCAATCCCCGGCAGGAAGCCCCGTTGCGTCGCATGTGCAGCAAAACATTGCCAATGAATTCCGCCCGCTCATTGACGATTTCAATGGGTCGATTGCTTTCGACTAACGTGAAATCAACTTGACGGGAACCGCCGGGACCGTAAATCTGACGGTGAAAACCAAAAACAGAGTCGGGGGAGAGCACGATTGACTAGCGCCATCGGATCATTGCGGTCGAGCCAGGCAAATGCCGGGCTACTCGATCGCGAAAGAATTATCGCCAAGCCCGGATTCAACCGTTGGCTTGTCCCACCCGCCGCTTTGGCCATCCATTTGTGCATTGGTATGGCCTATGGTTTCAGCGTCTTCTGGCTGCCGCTGGCGCAAGCTGTCGGTGTCACGAAGCCGCTGGCCTGTGCTCCCGGTTCGACCATTCTGAACGCGCTGTTCACGACGACCTGCGACTGGAAAGTCTCTGAGCTCGGCTGGATGTTCACGCTTTTCTTCGTGCTTCTCGGCTCTTCTGCGGCGCTTTGGGGCGGTTGGCTTGAACGCGTAGGGCCGCGCAAGGCTGGCGTGGTCGCCGCCTTTTGCTGGGGCGGCGGTCTGATGATCTCGGCAATCGGTGTTTATGTGCATCAATTGTGGATGTTGTGGCTCGGCTCCGGCGTCATCGGCGGCATTGGTCTCGGCCTCGGCTATATTTCGCCGGTCTCCACATTGATCAAATGGTTCCCTGATCGACGCGGCATGGCAACCGGCATGGCGATCATGGGGTTCGGCGGCGGTGCAATGATCGGTTCGCCTCTCGCCGCCCTGCTCATGAATGGCGGCAATCTCATCGAGTGGAAAGGTGCTTTTTCGGCCCTGCATATCGACGGATTCAGATCGGCCACCTCGGTCGGTGTCTGGCAGACTTTCGTCGTGCTCGGATTGGGCTATTTCGTCTACATGCTGGGAGGAGCCTTCGGCTACCGCATCCCGCCGCACGGATGGCGTCCGGACGGATGGATACCGCCGGCCACTACAAAAAAGATGATCACCACCGGCAATGTCCATCTGCACAATGCCCACAAGACTCCGCAATTCTGGCTGATCTGGGCGGTGCTCTGCCTGAACGTCTCGGCGGGAATCGGCGTGATCGGCATGGCCTCTCCCATGCTCCAGGAGGTTTTCGGCGGCGCCTTGATCGGCAAGCCCGAATTGGGGTTTGCTGCCCTCGATGCGACGCAGAAGACAACGATCGCCGCCATCGCCGCGGGATTTGCGGCACTTTTGTCCTTATTCAACATTGCCGGGCGTTTCTTCTGGGCTTCCCTGTCGGATGCTCTTGGCCGCAAACTCACTTACTTCGCATTCTTCGGGCTCGGCATCCTGCTTTACGCCTTGGCCCCAACTTTCGCGCATATGGGCTCGAAGCTTCTCTTCGTCGGTGCCTTCTGCATCATTCTGTCCATGTATGGCGGCGGTTTTGCCACGGTTCCCGCCTATCTTGCCGACATGTTCGGAACGCAATTCGTCGGCGCGATCCACGGCCGCCTTATGACAGCCTGGTCCACCGCCGGTATCGTCGGCCCGGTCGTTGTGAATTATATTCGCGAGTTCAACAAACAGGCCGGTGTCCCGGCGGACCGCCTCTACGATGTGACACTTTACATCTTGGCAAGCTTCCTCGTCGTCGGCTTCATCTGCAATGCTCTGATCCGGCCGGTGAACCCAAAATGGTTCATGAGCGAATCCGAGACGGCCAAATTGCAAGCTGCCGCGTCAGAGCCTTCGGGTCCGCTCGGCTCCCATGGCATAGGCCTCGGAGGGTTGGACGCTAAAGCAGCTTTGGCCTGGCTCGCGGTTGGGATTCCGCTCGCCTGGGGCGTCTGGAAGACGCTCGACGCCGCGAAAGTCATCTTTCAGTGAAATAGACGATGAAAGCGCTGCGCTGCGGAGCTGCGTAGCGCTTTCACGATCAAACCAGTTAACACCTCCAAATCATTCATATCGGGCGCGAAGTCGACGATCCGTCCAAAGAGACGAACGATGGCCGCTGCGGCTGCGAAGCTCTGCTTCAGCGTGTTAAGATCTTCGATCGGAGTGAACTCGACAACGTCGTTCGCCGCCTCAACCTGGAAGTCGCCGACGCCGGGCAGACCGCGGCAAGGTTGGAGACTATTTGCGAGCGTTTCCATGCCCGTCCTCGCTTTGCGGCGCAGTCCGGTGCCGGAAAGCCGGGCCATTTTCGGACGCCTGGCATGTCTATGTTTGGAGCGAAAGCCTCTGGACTTTGACTGAATTTTGCATTGCATAATTTGACAAAGCCCGCCTTCTTACGCAAAGGGCACACGGGGTTTCGCTAATTCGTGAATTATGTCGTCCATGCTCAGCCAACATATCCTGCATCTTCAGACCCGAGTGCTCAGGGTCTTGCCCCGCTGGCGGCGACGCATTTTCTTTCTCATCGGCGGCCTCATGGTCGGCGCCGCCGCCGTATCTATGGCCAAACTTGCGGACGCCGCACAAGACGGCTGGGCCGCTATGCTTTCCATCTCGCGTTTGCTTGCGCTCGTGATCACACCGCTTGGCTTCGGCGCGGCCGCTTGGCTCGCCCAGCGCGTCTTTCCCAATTCGCAGGGCAGCGGCATTCCGCAGGTCATTGCGGCACGCGAATTGCCCGACGGGCCGCTTCGCAACGGACTTGTTTCGCTAAGGGTCGCCACGGGAAAGATCGTCCTGTTGATGCTCGGGCTGCTGTGCGGCGCCTCGGTCGGCAGGGAGGGGCCGACCGTACAGGTCGGCGCTGCCTTGATGGTTGCGGCCGGCAGGCGCGCGCTCACTTATCATCGTGGTCTTCTCCTTGCCGGATCGGCAGCGGGCATAGCCGCGGCCTTCAACACGCCGCTGGCAGGGATCGTCTTCGGCATTGAGGAATTGAGCCGGTCCTTCGAATCGCGCACCAGCGGCCTTGTCCTCGCGGCAATCATTGCGGCAGGCTTGACCTCACTCGGCCTGCTCGGAGACTACTCATACTTCGGCAGAACGTCTGCCGTGTTCCCGCTGGGCGGAACATGGCTTGTCTTGCCGGTTTGCGCCGTTCTCGGTGGTTTCTCGGGCGGGCTGTTCAGCCGCATCCTCATCACCGTTTCGCAGGGGATTCCCGGAAAAATCGGACAACTCGTCAAGCAACATCCGATCTCCTTCGCGATGGTTTGCGGCTTGGGCGTCGCTTGTTGCGGTCTCGTTTCCAATGACACGATCTACGGCACGGGCTACGCCCAGGCGCGCGACATCGTCCATGGAACCGCGCCGTCGAGCGATTTGTTTGCGCCGATGAAATTCGTTGCGACGCTATTCTCGAGTGCTTCCGGCATTCCGGGTGGGCTGTTTGCACCTTCGCTTGCCGTCGGCGCCGGACTCGCCGCCAGCCTGCACCCGCTTTTTCAGTCGATTCCGCTGGGAGCCCTGGCCGTCATCTGTATGGTTTCCTATTTAACGGGTGTCCTGCAGACGCCAATCACCTCTTTCGTCATCGTTTCCGAAATGACCCAGGATCACGCAATGGTTATCCCCCTGATGGTGGCGGCCTTGATTGCCGACGCTATATCGAAATCGGTTTGCCCCGAGGGCCTTTACCGCGCCCTCGCCCGGCCGTACCTCGAGACTGCCGGATCACGCAACAAAGGCCACAAATGACCGCCGAAGACCGCCTCGACGAAACCGCTTCCGATGACATCGCCTTCAACCGTACGTTCGAGGGTGGCCCCGGTGACCTCGTGCGACTCTCTTCGTTGGTGCGCCGCATGGTCGCCGGCAATGCCGGGCCGATGACATTCACGGGCACCTGCACTTACGTGATCGGCTCGGGAAATGTCGCTGTCATCGACCCTGGTCCGGATTCAAACGAGCATGTGGCGGCCCTTCTCGATGCGCTGCGCAACGAGACGATCACGACAATACTCGTCACTCACACCCATCGCGACCATTCCCCTGCAGCAGCAGCATTAAAGGCTGCGACCGGCGCCAAGATCATCGGCTGTGCGCCTTACGCGGCGCCCGATGCCGAAGGCAACGATTCAATGCCGCGGCTCGATGCGGCGCATGATCGAAACTATGTGCCCGACGAAATCTTGCAAGACGGCGATGTCGTCGAAGGCAGAGGGTTTTCGCTGCGCGTCGTCGCGACCCCAGGCCATACGAAAAACCACCTCACCTTCGCCCTCGCCGAAGAGGCGGCGCTGTTTTCCGGCGATCATGTAATGGCCTGGTCGACGTCCGTCATCATTCCACCAGACGGCGGCTTGAGCGACTACATGGCTTCGCTCGAAAAACTCAAGGTTCGCGACGACAAACTATTTTGGCCAGGTCACGGCGGCGCCGTCACCGAGCCGCAGCGTTTCGTGCGCGCCCTCGCCCATCATCGCCGCCAGCGCGAACAGGCGATTCTCTCCAGGCTGGCGACGGGGGATCGGCTGATATCGGAGATCGTCGCGAATGTTTATCAAGGCCTCGATCCGGCTTTGCAAAGAGCCGCGGCCCTTTCTGTTCTCGCCCACCTCGAAGATCTCGTCGAGCGCGGCGCAGCGCGATCGCATGGTCCCTTGTCTTTGACTGCACTCTTCGAGCCCAAGTAGAATCAAGAGATTTTCCAAGGGATCATCGAAATGATTGGACGAATGATCATTTGGCCTCGGTCTGGGCATTCATTTCCTCGATGAAGGCCTGGATGCGACGCGCATTGGCGCCGAAATCATGGCGGCCGAAGCGTGATACGCAGCGCATGTCGATGCGGGTTTGACCGGCGAGCGGCCGAATCCGTATCGTCACGTCATCGGGAAACCCAAGAAGCAAACCGCGGGCAATGGCATCTATGTGGCGAAAGCCGGACCGCCGGCTGGGCCCGCTCTCGTCAATGATTGTCCAATTCTGCGCGGCAATGGCCTTGAGGACCGCCTGATAGGCCTCGTCCGCCTCGACGTCGAGAGTCAAAGGCTGGATATCCGGATATGTATTGGCCTGAAGCGCGCGAAGGCCGGGCGCGACGGAAGGCGGCACGAAGCCATGGCGCGCCGCCAGCGCCTTACGCGATTGCAAAAAGGCCGGCGGATCATCGACATCCGTCGTTATATCATTGAGGACAGGCAAGCGGACGGCCTCGACAGCCAAATAAGCCGGATAGGCGAGCAGAAGCAGGGCGAGCAGAAGCCCCGCGAACCCCAGACCGACGCCCCTGCGCCCCGTCTGCCATATCGAAACGAAGGCTGAACCGGCGCAGAGAACCGCGAGACAGGCGATCAGGATCGCCGATCCGACGACGGCAAGCACGGCCACCGGCTCAAGGCCGGTTCGCGCCAGAACCAGCCCGATGGCCGCGACCGCCAAAGCGAAAACCGCCAAGCGGCGGCTCCAAAGCGCCGCCTCGGAATAGGGTTCTTCAATGATGACATGCCGCATTTTACGCCGCACCCCGTGATCTAGCGGAGGGAAGATTTTAGAGCATGCGCCGGTAAAAGTGCAGATTTTTCTGCCGTGGATCAGTTTGCTTCGATTCGCTCGATCAGGCGAAACCGCTCGCAGCAGAGGAGCATGTCAGGCGAGAACGTGCTTTGCCGCTCGAAATAAAGCCGATGTGCCGCCCGCCAATATGACAGGGTCCGGTCGCCCTCTCCTTCTTCAAATGCGAAAGCTTCGTCGACTTCGTCAAATCGCTTCCAGGTCAACTCGACGGTCTCAAGGATTGCTTTGGGGACGCCCGATCCGTCGAGCATCACCCAGCACTGGCCGAGGCTTGTGAGGTTGGCGCTATCGCTGGCGACCCAACATGTTGCCCGCTTTGTCCCTATCAAGACCAATTCGGCGAGCTCGTTTGCGAGCGCGGCGCTGTCTCCGAATGCGAACTGCTGAAGGCTACGCCAGTTTGCTTCGTGCGATCCACCCATGCATGCAAGCTGCGAGCAATGATCCTGGTTTGTCAAGGAGGGCTCATTTCACAGCGACCCTGTCACAAAAACGCCTGCTCTGATGCAGCGGCGAGGCGGCAAACTCACGTCGACCTGCCGACATAGTCGACCAGCAAGCTGGCGATTGCGAATGCTGCTCCAATCATGCAGATCATCTGCCATCCCCCCGACACCCAGGCGAAGCCCGCAACCGCCGAGCCAAAAGCGCCGCCGAGGAAGAACAGGCCGACGAAGAGCCCGTTGAGGCGCCCGCGTGCTTCGGGCTTGAGAAGGTTGATGGCGCGGCGTCCGAACGTCTGATCGCCGATGACACCGACATCGAGCACTATGGCACTCACGCCCATCAGAAGGAGGGGGACGAGCCGCGCCGCGAACTCCGATGTCCCCGCCCATGCCGCGAGCACGAAGGCTGCCACGATGACGACATGAGCTGCGATCGTCAGGGGGCGGCTCCATCCTCGATCCCCTGCCCGTCCGGCGAGCGGCGTCACCACCGCGCCGCCCGCGCCTGCGAGCGCAAAAAGGGCGATATCGCGTTGGCTGAGGTCAAAAGGCGGCTGCGCGAGCCGCAGCGCAACGGAGGTCCAGAACAGACTGAATGCCGCCATTGAGAGGCTCGCTGTCAGCGCCCGTAGCCGCAGCAGGGGCTCGCCGCGCAAGAGATGCCAGAGCGAGGCAATCAGGGCAGGATAGTTGGCAAGATGATTGGAATGCGCCGCCGGCCGATGTTCGGACAGGCGTCGCACGAGCACGATCGTGAGGACGGCCATGAGAGCAGCGGTCGAAGCGTAGAACGCGCGCCAGCCGAATGCGTCGGCAATGAAGCTTGCAAGCGGCCGCGACAGCAGAATGCCGATCATGAGCCCGCTCATCACGTCGCCAATGACGCGGCCGCGTCGCTCCGGCGGCGCCATCGAAGCGGCGATCGGGACCAAGATCTGAATGGCCGAACACGCCGCGCCGAGAACGAAGAGTAGGGCGAGCAAAACTGTCGGAGTCGGGGCCGCTGCCGCCGCGCCTGCCGCCAGCGTCGCAAAGCCGAGCATGCGGACGACGAGCGCCCGGTTTTCGAGAAGATCGGCAAGCGGAACCAGGAGGAAGAGGCCGGCGGCGTAGCCGAGCAAGGTCGCCATGGCAACGAGGCCACCACTGGCGGCGGCCATGCCGAGCGACGGCGCTATGAGGCCGACAAGGGTTTGCGACGCGAAAAGATTGGTGACGATAACGCCCACGGAAATCGCGAAAAGCACCGTGAGCGGGCCACTGATAACAGTGTCCGGCGCGGGTGAAGTGGCTGCAGTGACGGTAGCTTCGCTCGTAGTAGACATGAAGGCTCCAATCGAATGATAAATTCACATATCGATTGAAGACTTTATTCTCAGAATTCAATATGATACAATTCAATTGATTATATAATAATTATGCGAGTTAAGCATGAATATACATGACCTCGAAGCCTTCCTTGCAGTCGTGGAAACCGGTTCGATCGTCGCAGCTTCAACCAGGCTCAATCTCACTCAGCCGGGGGTCACACGACGCATCCAGAACTTGGAGGAGGTCCTCGGCGCGCCCCTTCTCGACCGCCAATCGAAGCCGCTTAAACCTACCTCGGCTGGAAGGGAGGCCTATGAGCACGGGCGGCGGGTCCTGCGTTCGCTCGATGATCTCAAGGCAAGCGTTTCACCGGAGGGAGACGTCCGAGGCGAGTTCCGGCTCGGCGTGATGCCCTTACTGTCGGAGGCTGCTCTCTCCGTTCCGCTTGACCGGCTTCGCGGCGAATTCCCGCAACTGACACTCCGCATCACGTCAGGCTGGTCGCTGCGGCTCATCGAGCAGGTTGCCCGTAGCGAGCTCGATGCAGCAGCCCTTTGCCTCGTCGATGGCGTCAGCCCTCCAGAAGATCTGATCAGTGAGGATCTCGGCACGCAACACGTCGTGCTCGTGGCTGCTCCCAGCCTTGGGGTGCCAAAGCCCGCGACACTCTGTGATCTCTCGCGGTTTCCGTGGGTCATGAACGAGAGCGGCTGCGGGTTTCGCACCCACATTCGTCAAACCTTGGAAGCTGCGCGGCTTCCCTTCCACGTGGCGGTAGAGGCGCTCAACGCCGACCTCCGACTATCGCTGGTTGCACGTGGCCTTGGCATCGGAATTGTCACACCGGCCGCCTTCATCGGGAATAGATGGCTTGAGACGGTCGAGGAAATCAAGGCCCAAGACTTCCGCCCCCAGGTCCGCGTCTGGATGTTGCACCGACCGCCGACCGGCCGCCTCGCCGGCCCGATCGCAATCTTCCGCGAAGCCCTTCTTGAGGGGCTGAAAACACCGGCTCCCCTTCCGACGTGAGTTTCAGGTAAGCGAGAGGTTAGGGTTCGGCCGTATCGGCGAAGTATCTGCTGCCTGGCCAAATCGGGCGGGCCCGATTTGGCTGGCAGTTTCTCGCGAGGCGAAAGATTTGGCGTGCAACCAGTCTCGCCTGGCAATTGCGATCAAGCCTTCAGGCATTCGGCAGACGGAAGTCGCGGAAGGTTTCGCGCAACTTCAGTTTGTTGATCTTTCCCGTTGCCGTATGCGGGATCTCGGCCACGAATTGCACGTCGTCCGGCATCCACCATTTGGCGATTTTTCCGTCGAAATAGTGCAGAATCGAGTCGCGGTCTGTCGGGTGCCCCTGCTTCGGCACGACGACGAGCAACGGCCGCTCGTCCCATTTCGGATGCACGACGCCGATCACCGCAGCCTCGGCAACATCGGGATGCCCGACCGCGAGGTTTTCGAGATCGATCGAGGAGATCCATTCGCCGCCGGACTTGATCACGTCTTTGGCACGGTCGGTGATGCCCATGTAACCATGCTCGTCGATCGTGGCGACGTCGCCCGTATCGAAGAAGCCCTCTTCGTCGAGAATGTCTTCGTCAAGCCGGAAATAGGCTTTCGAAACACAAACGCCGCGCACCTTCAAGCGGCCGAATGCTTTGCCGTCATGCGGCAGTTCCTTGTTCTGGTCGTCCGTGATCTTCATCTCCACCCCGAACGGAGCCGCGCCTTGCTTGCACTTGAGGTCGATTAAGGCGGCACCGGTCAGATTCGACACGCTGTGTTTGATCGTGCCGAGCGTGCCGATCGGACTCATTTCGGTCATGCCCCAAGCATGGGTGACATTGATGCCATAATCGTTTTCGAAGGCCTCGATCATGGCGCGCGGGCAGGCCGAACCGCCGATCGCGACGCGCTTCAGACTGGTGAGGCGTTTGCCATGCGTCTGCATATATTGCAGGAGCATCAGCCAAACAGTCGGCACGGCGGCAGTGAAGCTCACCTGCTCTTCTTCAAGCAGATTGAAGATCGATTCGCCGTCCAGTCTATTGCCGGGAAGAACGAGTTTCGCACCGGCCATGGGTGCCGAAAAGGCGAGCGACCAGGAATTGGCGTGGAACATCGGCACGACGGGAAGAATGGAATCGCGCCCGCTCACATTGAGGCAATCCATGGCAGTGGCCATCATCGCGTGAAGCACATTCGACCGGTGCGAGTAAAGCACGCCCTTCGGATCGCCGGTCGTACCCGACGTATAGCAAAGCCCTGCGCCGGTATTCTCATCGAACTCGTGCCAACGGAAATCCGCATCGACCGAGCCGATCCATTCTTCATAAGCAATGGCATTTCGCAATGAAGTCGGTGGCATATGCTTCGCATCCGTCAAAACGACGTAACGCTCGATACTCGGCAATTTATCGGCGATGTTTTCAATGAGCGGCACAAATGTGAGGTCGACCAATAAAACGCGGTCTTCCGCGTGATTGACGATCCAAACGATCTGCTCCGGGAAAAGGCGCGGATTGACGGTGTGATAGATGGCTCCAATGCCGGTAATCCCATACCACGACTCGAGATGACGCCAGGTATTCCACGCCATCGTCGCGACCCGATCGCCGTTGACGATGCCGTCCTGCGTGAGACGTTTGGCAACCTTCAAAGCGCGCTGCTGCACCGCCGAATAATTGGTACGGTGGATATACCCTTCCAGCGCCCGCGAAACGACTTCGCGCCCGCCATGCTGCGCCGCAGCATGATCAATGATCTTATGGATGAGAAGTGGCCAATCCTGCATCAAACCTTGCATTGTTTCCTCCGCACTCTACTAAACTATTGTTGTAGCAGTTTTATAAGATCTTTGCCAGTCTTGTGCAGCGGCTCAACCCACGTCAAATCGTCCCGCATCGACGACAAATTCCTTGTTAGCAGGGAGCGAGATGGAACAGGACGGGCGGCGCGACCTTGTCGCCCGGATGGCGAGCCGCGGCACGCCGGCGCCCTGTTCACACGTCTAAGCAGAGCATGAGTTTCTCCCTAATCCTGGATCGCTGCGCCGCCGCAGCGGATTTTGCCCGCAGCCGTTATTGTGCGGGAGCGCACATGCCGAACCGCCGATCGATGTCATTCTGGACCACACGCGACGGGCTGCAATCTGACAAGCTCCGCCGCGTCATTGGAGGGTTCATGATGAAACAAATGATGAGACTAGCTTTGGCGGGATCGGTTCTGGCCATTGCTTTCGGCGCCGTCCCGGCGCAGGCTGCTGGCTACGGCTTTTGCCGGGTTTATGCCGGCACCGCGGTCGAACAGTTCGCGCGGGCGGAAGCCAATCCGTACTGCGCCGAGCGAATCGGCGGGCTGCGTTGGCACGCCAACTATGGACAGCACTTCAACTGGTGTTTGGGCGCTGATCCGTGGACCGCAGAGCATGAAACGGAGGCGCGTTCGAGAATGCTGCATCATTGTATGTGAGGCAGCACGGCACGCCTAGGCGTGCGCTGACAAAATGAGACGCCGGCGAGCTCAAGGACACGTGCACGCGCCACGCAGTTCGTCACATGAATCTGGGCTTCGGCAGGACGCGCGCCGGTTGGCGAACCGGGCAGGACCGCGCGACCCTCGGCTCCCTCATGGTTTCGTCTCACTGCTGCCATGAGCGGCAATTTCGACGATAAAAACTCGAAAGTTTTCAGGAATCGGGAATAGGCATGCCCGATCGCCTTTTAGACCCCGCCTCGGCTTTGCACGGCGCATCCAGAGAGAGGGTGAAGCCAAGCCTTATTTGGATTTGATGATGCGGGCCAGTCTCGCCACAATTGCCGATTTGCCGGCAGCCGTAGTGCCAATTCGAATTGCTTCGTGCGGCTTTGTTGCGCCGGGGGGTGCCACGATAGATTAATAGCTATGGTTAATATTTGCCTTCCGAAGTTCCCTAAAAGCGACCCGGCGCGGTCAGAAATCCAAAAGTTTAAACGAGACATAAACTTTCTATTTACCGCGCTGTTCGATCCTAACGCAGTCCAATCCGGCGGATCGCTTTACGATGCCGCCGTGACGAGATCTGCGCCAGCAGCACGACGAAACCGCCCCGACCGGGACGCCCAGCTCAGGATCTATCCCTATGACTGATCAAGCCGTATCACGCATTGCCGGCGCCTTCGCGGCGGAGTCGAAAATGGATGCGCGCGATCTTCTCGCCCGTCTCTATCACGAGATTGGAATTTCGGCCGTTGCCGCCGCACTCTCGGTCAGCATCGGTCATGACCATGAAAGCGCAGCCGCTCTGGACTTGTCCTCGCCGATAGCGCCCGCCAAGAGTGACATGGCTGCGTAATTGCGCCACAATCCTCAGCGAATCGCAGGTATGCTGTCTCGAACCGATCCTAAATTATGACCATGCTCAGTCGCCGGCTTTTCCTGCAAACGGCCGGTGGATTTGTTTTTGCAGCGACGTCTGGGATCAGTTCCTATGCTTTCGCGATCGAGCCGGGATTTCGGCTCGACGTGACTTCTTATCGGCTCACGCCGCCGCGCTGGCCGCGCGACGTTCAGCTCAAGGCCGCAATCATCGCGGATATTCATGCTTGCGAGCCTTTGATGCCGGCGTCGCGCGTTCGCGCCATCGCCGATCTCGCAAATAGCTCGAAACCCGACATTATTTTTCTTCTCGGCGACTTCAATGCCGGCCATAACTTCGTCAGCGCTCCGGTAATGCCCGAGCAGTGGGGCGAGGCCATCGCCGGCCTTTCCGCGCCGCTCGGGACCTATGCCGTGCTCGGCAATCATGATTGGTGGCACGGGCCGCTGCCCAGCATGCGCAGCGATGGCGGCGAGGCCGTGCGCAAAACCTTGCACCATGCCGGCGTCAATGTGCTTGAGAACACGGCCGTCCGGCTGATGATGAACAATACCGCCTTTTGGATTGCCGGTCTCGGCGATCAGATGGCGCACCCCATCGGTCACCGTGTTTTCAAAGGGGCCGATGATCTTTCGGGAACTTTGGGGCAAGTCAAGGATGAGGCGCCCATCATCCTCTTGGCGCACGAGCCCTATATCTTCCGCAAGGTGCCGGATCGTGTGTCGATCACTCTCTGCGGCCATACGCATGGCGGCCAGATCAATCTGCCCATCATCGGCCCGGTCTTTGCCCGGTCGCGCTACGGCTCGGATCATATCTACGGCCAAATCGTGGAACACGGCCGGCACATGATCATCTCCGCCGGCCTCGGCACGTCTTATGTCCCGGTGCGCTTCATGCGTCCGCCCGAACTTGTTTTCCTCACGCTGGGTGACGCACCGGCGCCGAACGTCGAGCAAGAACCGCGCGCCGCCGGTCGCGAGACGGACGAGGCTGCCGCCTCCCGGCTTGGCTAGCCTATCACAAGGTGAGCCTGCGGCAGCTCCAGGATGGAGCGTTTATTTCAGCATGTCGCCTTAGATCACGACGATTTTGGATTGAATCAATCCAAAATCGTCGCGATCGAGTCCAAGAAATCAGAGCGGGATAGGCAGATAAGTTTACGCAATCTGCGTAAACTTGAGTGCGCCGGAAAATCCGCGCAGCGCCCCACTTTTCCTCATCCCGCTCCAGTAAAGACGGTCTCGGCCTTGCGGGCTCATCCCAACCACTCTCGCATTGCGAAGGAACGCGTAAAGTTCGACTTGCGCACTATTATGCGAAGTGCGAACCTTGTCCAAATTGGGGAGCCCCTGAACTGCGTCAAGGCCACGTCCCGTGGGTCAAAAGAGGTGGTGAAAGAGGAAGGATGAGCGAAACGAGAGTTCGGAGCACCGGCAACGCTATTTCCGCTGAAGATCCAGCCTTCGTGGCTGCGCTGGCGCGCGGTCTCTCCGTCATTCAGACCTTCGGTGCTGGACGTGAGCAACAAACCCTGACCGAAATCAGCCGGCTGACCGATCTCCCCCGCGCCACCGTCAGGCGCGCCCTTTTGACATTGCAGTCGCTCGGCTTCATCGCGAGCGACGGCAAATATTTTGCGCTGACGCCGGCGATCCTCTCTCTCGGCTATGCCTATCTCGCAGCGACGCCTTTGCCGCGCCTCGTTCAGCCGGCGCTGGAAAGCGTGAGCGAGAAGACGCATGAATCCGCTTCGGCGACGATTTTGGACGGCGACGAAATCGTCTATATTGCGCGGGCGGCAACAAAGCGCATCATGTCCGTCGGACTTTCCGTCGGCAGCCGCCTGCCCGCCTTCTGCACATCGATGGGTCGCGTACTGCTCGCAGCCTGCCCGCCGGAAGAAGCCAGGGCGAGACTCATGACGACGAATTTGCGCGCCTTAACGCCACACACGCAAACCAGTATTGACGCGCTTCTGGACATTCTCACCTGCGTGCGCCGCGACGGTTACAGCTTCGTCGATGAGGAACTCGAGCTCGGCCTGCGGTCACTCGCCGTTCCCGTGCGCAATGCGCAAGGAAGCGTGGTTGCCGCGATGAACGTTTCCGCACAGGTAGGGCGGGTGTCGACGCAGACATTGCTCGCCGAAATGCTGCCCGTTCTGCGCATGGCGAGCGAAGCTCTGACCCCGGCGCTTGGCGGCTGAAAGCCGGATCCGACGGCCAGCGGGAAACGACAGATATGTGGTGTCGCGCTTTAGGCGACTTCATGTCTCGCTGGTTCTAGCCCCAGACCTCTTGCGCGATCTCGACGATCAGGCGCAGCTTCGCCCATTGCTCGTCGATGGCGAGAACGTTGCCTTCTTCCGTCGAGGCGAAACCGCATTGCGGGCTGAGCGCGAGCTGCTCGATCGGCGCAAACCTTGCCGCCTCGTCAATGCGCCGCTTGATGACGTCCTTCTTCTCAAGCGTTCCGCTTTTCGAGGTCACGAGGCCGAGAACCACCTTCTTGCCTTTCGGCAGGAATCGCAGAGGCTCGAAACCACCGGCGCGATCGCTGTCCCATTCCATGAAATAGGCATCGACATTGATTGCGTTGAACAAGAGCTCGGCGACCGGCTCGTATCCGCCCGACGCAACGAAGGTCGAGCGGAAATTGCCGCGGCACAAATGCATGGAAATGACCATATCTTCGGGACGGCCGGCAACCGCCTTGTTGATCATGCCAGCATAGAGTCCCGGTTGCTTTTCTGGATCATCGCCACGCTCCTTGAGCATGTTGCGCTGCTCGGGATCGCAAAGATAGGCAAAACTCACGTCGTCGAGCTGAAGATAGCGACACCCTGCAGCCGCAAAGGCGCCGACGGCCTCGTTATAGGCCGCACCCAGATCGGCATAGAATTCACTCATGTCGGGATAAAGCCCCGCATTGATCATCTTGCGGCCGCCGCGATAATGCAGCATCGACGGCGAAGGGATCGCCATTTTCGGCGTCTGCTTCGTGTGCGTTTTCAGGAAGCGGAAATGTTCGACCATCGGATGGGCGGAATAGCCGATCTTGCCGACGATGCGTGGCGCCTCCGCTTTGGTCTGGATGCCGGCGAATTGAATGCCCTGTTCGACCTGGACCATCTGCACGCCATCGAGCGCACCGAGAAAATCAAAATGCCACCAGGAGCGACGATATTCGCCGTCGGTGATGGACTTCAAGCCGATCTCCTCTTGCTTGGCGATCAGCTTGATGATCTCTTCGTCCTCGATCGCCCGCAATTGCGCAGCATCGATCTCGCCGGTGCCGCGTTTTGTACGCGCCTCCTTGACAGCGGGACTGCGCAGCAGCGATCCGACGTGATCGGCACGAAACGGAGGCCGCAGGTTCATGTGCAAATCTCCTTTTCTTTCTCTTCACTTTTTCTTCTTTTGCAAGACGCGTGCGGCGTTGCCGTCGCCCCGCGCTCACCCGGAGTTCTCACATTGGACGCAGTCAGCGCTCAATGCGGCTGATGCACCGGATCTTTGACGGCCGGTATGGTTTCGAATTCGACGTTCCACAATTGCCCGTCTTTCTTTTCGACTTTGCGAATATATTCATTCTGGATGATGTCGCGGGTCTGCGGGTCGATCGAGACGGGTCCTCGCGGACTGGTCCAGGCCATGCCTTTCATCGCTTCGACGAGTTTGGTGCCATCGGAGGCGTCACCGACTTTCTCGATTGCCTTGAAGATGAGATCAATTCCGTCATAACCGCCGACTGCCATGAAATTCGGCCGCATGCCATTGTTGGCCTTTTCGAAAGCGGCGACGAAAGCCTTGTTCTCTGGAGATTCATGCGCAACCGAATAGTAATGCGACGTGACGAGGCCGAGCGCGACATCGCCCATGCCGTTCAATTGATCATCATCGGTGACATCGCCCGTCGCGATGATTTTGATGCCGGCCTTGTCGAACTCGCGTTCGCCGACCTGCTTCATCAACGCCGCGCCCTGCCCCGACGGCACAAAGAGAAAGAGCGCATCCGGCTTCAGGTCCTTGGCTTTCTGCAGATAGGCCGAGAACTCGGGATTGGCGAGCGGCGCCCGAAGCGAATCGAGGACTTTGCCGCCAGCCTTGCCGAAAAATTCGACAAAGGTCTTCTCCGCATCGATGCCTGGCCCATAATCGGTCACCAACGTGACCGCCGTCTTGATGCCATGCTTGGCTGCCCATTCCGCCATCGGAAAAGTGCTTTGCGGCAAAGTCGAGCTGGTGCGCACGAAGAAGGGCGACTTCTCGACGATGATCGAGGTCGCTGCCGCCATGATCACGGCCGGCACCTTGGCTTGAACAGTGAGCGGCGCCGTCGCGAGGGCCAAAGGCGTCAGACCGAAGCCTGCGAGAACGGCGACCTTTTCGTTGACGACGAGTTCTTGTGCGATGCGCTTCGTGATATCGGCAACGCCCGTGTCGTCCTTGATGATGAGTTCGACGGATTTGCCGGCGACTTTCGCGCCATGCTCGGCGAAATAGAGCTTTGCCCCCGCAGAAA
>JBKQHN010000220.1:0-6528 GCA_052148755.1 Beijerinckiaceae bacterium
CATTCCCGATCGCCGCGCGCCGGTCGTGACGCACATGGTCTGGTATCGTAACGGCTCAGCTGACGATCCGCTCGGCAAGTCGGGCATCGCGCATTTTCTCGAACATCTGATGTTCAAGGGAACAAAAAATAATCCGCAGGGCAAGTTTTCCCAGCTCATCGCCGATCTCGGCGGCCAGGAGAACGCCTTCACCTCGAATGACTTCACTGCCTATTTCCAACGCGTTGCTAAAGATCATTTGAAAGTCTGCATGGACTATGAGGCCGACCGCATGGTCAATCTCGTTTTGTCCGATGACGTCGTCGCACCCGAACGTGACGTTGTGCTCGAAGAGCGGCGCATGCGGACGGATTCGGATCCGGCCGATCAGCTCAACGAGGCGGTGCAGGCGGCGCTCTACACGCATCACCCCTATGGAACGCCGGTCATCGGCTGGAGCCATGAAATCCAAAGCCTCAACCGCGATGACGCGCTCGCCTATTATAGCCGTTTCTATACGCCGGAGAACGCCATCCTCATCGTCGCTGGCGACGTCGAGCCGGAAGAGGTCATTGATCTTGCCGGCTCAATCTATGGCAAGATCCCGGCGCGTGGTGCAGCTCCCACCCGCTTGCGACCGCACGAGCCGGAGCCGCACGCCTATCGGCAGGTGACTCTCGCCGATCAAAAGGTCGAGCAGCCGTCATATCAACGCGTCTACATGGTGCCATCCTATCACACGGCCGAACAAGGTGAAGCCGAAGCGCTCGAAGTTCTCGCCCATCTTCTCGGCGGCGGTCCGACGAGCCTTTTGTTCAAGACATTGGTCCTCGATGAAAAGATCGCGGTCAATGCCGGAGCGCACTATGCGGGAACTGCACTCGACAATACACGCTTTTACCTGTTCGCCGTGCCGGCCGCCGGTGTTGCCCTCGAAAAGCTCGACAACGCAATCGACCGGGTGATCGCGCGCTTGGCCAAGACCGGCGCCGTTCCTGCCGATCTTGTGCGTAGCAAGACGCGGCTTGTCGCCGATGCTATTTACGCGCAGGATAGTCAGGCGACGCTGGCGCGCTGGTATGGTGCATCCCTGGCGACGGGCCTAAGTCTCGACGACGTTGCACAATGGTCGGCGCGGATAGAATCTGTCAGCGCCGAAAATGTCCTGCGTGCCCTGCACTGGCTTGAGAAGCGGCGCGGCGTCACCGGTTTCCTGCTGCGTGAGGCAGAGGCCGCCCCAGAATTCTAAGAAGAAACTAGCCGGATCGAGAGAGGCCGTCCTCGATCCGGCCACCTAAGTTTCATGCGAGGGGGCCGCCAAAGACCGGCGGCTAACTTACATCAGACGCGGCCTGCGCAGACCATGTCCAATCTGAGAAATCCGGGCTAACCTCGGTTGAACGCCCCCATTGCCCGGCAGGTTTCGCTGCCCTTTGCCAAGCGGTGGGGTCCCATTTGCTTGAACTGGTGCGCACGCACCGCGTCGGAAAGAACATCATGACCGCACTCGCCAAAACAGAAAGCCGGTCGCGCGCCGCTTCGGTCCAAAAGATCGTCTCCAAAGGTGGCATCGAAGCCTGGCTGGTCGAGGATTATACGGTTCCCCTCGTTGCTGTCGAATTTGCCTTCGCGGGAGGCGCAGCGCAAGATCCCTCGGGCAAACCAGGTGTCGCGTATTTACTCTCCGGCCTGCTCGACGAAGGGGCCGGTCCTTATGATTCCGATGCGTTCCATCGCGCCCTCGACGATTATGCGATTGAAATATCCTTTTCTGCCGACCGCGATATTCTCACTGGGCGCCTGCAGACCTTAGCGAGGCATAGCGACAAGGCTTTCGAACTTTTGCGGCTCGTAGTCAACGAAGCGCGATTGGACGAGGAACCCTATAAGCGCGTGTTGGGTCAGATCGCCGCCGGCTTGAAACGCGAGATCAACGACCCCGATTGCGCTGCGGGCCGACTGTTCCGCGCCGTCTCCTATCCGGGTCATCCCTATGGAGCACCGGTGCACGGCGATCTCGACAGCTTGGATCAGCTGGCGCGTCGAGATCTCTTCGACATGCGAACAGCAGTCTTCGCGCGCGACCGGCTGAAGATTGCCGCCGTCGGCGCGATCGATGCCGCCCGGCTTGCGCAACATCTCGACGATGTTTTCGGTACGCTGCGAGAAAAGGCCGTTCTCGACCGAGTCCCTGACGCGGAGTTCGCCGGAATCGGTACGCGCCATATCGTAGATCTCGACATTCCCCAATCGACGATCCGTTTCGGCCGGCAAGGCATCGGACGCAAGGATCCCGATTATTTCCCCGCGATGGTCGTCAATCATGTCCTCGGCGGTGGCGTCTTTTCCGCCCGTCTCTTTCGCGAAGTGCGCGAGAAACGCGGACTTGCCTATTCCGTCTATTCGCAACTCGCGACTTATGATCATGCAGCCATGTTGATTGGTTCGACATCGACGAAGAACGAGAGAGCAGCAGAGTCGCTCCATGTGATCGAGGCCGAGATCCGCAGTCTCGGCGAACAGGGGCCGCAGGAGGACGAACTCGACAAAGCCAAGAATTATCTCATCGGGTCTTATGATCTGCGCTTCGACACGTCGACGAAGATCGCGAGCCAACTGGTGCATATTCAAACCGAAGGTTATGGCGTCGAATATCTCGACGAGCGCAACAGGCTCATCGCTGCGGTAAGTCTCGAAGATGCCAAGCGCGCGGCCAAACGTTTGTTGGGAGATGCGCAACTGCTTGTTGCCGTTGCCGGCCGTCCGGTGGGGATGTAACCAAAGCCGGCCGCCGCTCTCTAGCTGCGCCGTGGGAAGAAACTCAGGCGATGCGGCCGTCCTTGCTCAATCCTCTGTTTGCCACGGCCGCGAGCCTGCCGGGAATCGGGCCGAAGACCGGCGCCCTCCTCGACAGGCTTTTTGCCGAGTCGACCGCCGGGGCCCGGGCGATCGACCTGCTTTTTCATTTGCCTTACACAACGATCGATCGCCGCAAACGGCCGAAGATTGCCGAAGCGCCGCTCGATCAAATTGTCACGATCGAAGCGATCGTCGTCGAGCATCGGCCGCCCGGCCCGCGCTCGAAAGCGCCCTACAAAGTTCTGGTCGAAGATGAAACGGGCGACGTCCTCCTCGTCTTCTTTCTTGCCAATCACCAGTGGATCCAGCGCAGCCTTCCGCTTGGCGAAACGCGCTGGATTTCGGGCAAGCTCGAACTTTGGGAGGGATATCGGCAAATGGTCCATCCCGATCGCATCCTCGACGCCGAAGGATTCGCCCGGATGCCTCTCGTCGAGCCGGTCTATGGCTTGACCGAAGGGCTTTATCCGCGCGTGCTTGCGAAAGCTGTCGATGCGGCACTCAAGCGGCTCCCTATTCTGCCGGAATGGCAGGCCCACAAAGTTGCGAAAATCCCTCACCTGCCGAATTTCGCCGCGGCGTTGAACGCGCTGCATCACCCGCAAGACCCTGCTTCCATAGAACTCCTCACGCCGGCGCGCATCAGGCTCGCCTTCGACGAATTGCTCGCCCACCAGCTCGCGCTCATCCTGGTGCGTGCGCAAATGCGCAGCATTGCTGGCCGCAACAATTGCGGTGGCGGAGAACTTGCACAGGAAATCCTGCACAGTCTGCCTTTCACACTGACGGCGGCGCAGACCCAGGCCAGTGCCGAAATTCGCGCTGACCTTGCCGAACCGCGCCGCATGTTGCGGCTGCTGCAGGGTGACGTCGGGTCGGGCAAGACGATCGTGGCTTTGATCGCCATGGCGCATGTGGTGGAAGCCGGCCGCCAGGCGGCGCTGATGGCGCCGACAGAGATCCTCGCGCGCCAGCATTTCGAGGCGATCGCCAAACATGCGCGCGGATTGAAGATTGCGTTGATGACGGGCCGCGACAAGCCGGCGGAGCGTAAAAATACACTGACGGCTCTCGCCTCGGGCGAGATCGACATAGCGATCGGGACGCATGCCTTGTTTCAAGAAAGCGTCCAGTTCCACGACCTCGGCCTCGCCGTCGTCGATGAGCAGCATAAGTTCGGCGTCTACCAGCGTTTGGCGCTCGGCCGCAAAGGCGAGGGCGTCGACGTGCTCGTGATGACGGCGACACCCATTCCACGCACTTTGGTGCTGACCTATTTCGGCGACATGGATGTTTCGACCTTGCGGGAGAAACCTGCAGGCCGCAGGCCGATCGAGACGCGCGCCTTGCCGCTCGAACGGCTCGAAGAAGTCGTCGCCCGGCTCGGCCGCGCTCTTGCCGCAGGTGGTCGCGCCTACTGGGTGTGTCCCCTGGTCGAAGAGAGCGAGGAACTCGATGTCGCCGCCGCGCAAGAGAGGTTCGAGGCCCTCAAGACGGTTTTCGGCGAAAAGGTCGGGCTGGTCCACGGCAAGATGAAAAGCCGCGACAAAGATTTCGCAATGGCGGCTTTCGCCAAGGGCGAAACGCAAATACTCGTTGCCACGACGGTCATCGAGGTCGGCGTCGATGTCCCCGATGCGAGCATTATGGTCATCGAACACGCCGAGCGTTTCGGGCTCGCCCAATTGCACCAATTGCGCGGCCGCGTCGGTCGCGGCGAGGTGCAATCGGCTTGTCTCTTGCTCTATAAAGCTCCACTTGGTGCGGCTGCGCGCGCCCGCATCGCCATCATGCGCGAAACTCAGGATGGTTTTCGCATTGCCGAGGAGGATCTGCGCTTGCGCGGTGAAGGCGAAGTGCTCGGTACGCGGCAATCAGGCGCTCCCGGCTTCCGTCTCGCATGTTTGCCCGAGCATGCCGACTTGCTCAGCCTCGCGCGAGCCGAGGCGCAAGACATCTTCGCGACCAATCCGCACCTCGAAGGCGCGCATGGCGAGGCTTTGCGGATCCTCTTGTATCTCTTCGAACGCGAGGCGGCGGTCAAGCTTTTGCGGGCGGGGTGAAAGTTGGCGTGCCGGACCCGCCTTCACTGCGTGGACGGCCGGAATCGTTTGACGAAGAGGCCGACTATCACGGCGTGCGCCACATGTTCGGCCATGCATTGGTAGCCGAGGTCGTTCAAATGAAAATTATCGCTCGCCAACAGCTGCAGATTAGCACGCGTCCGGGCGATGAATTGCATTGCATCAAAGCGGCGGACATAAAGTATATTTTCGTCCGCCGCAATCTTGCGGAGAACCTCGCGGATGGCAAAATAGCTCGCGTCCTTGGCAAGACGCGAGGAATACTGCAGGCCGACGAGCACGACGTCTATGCCGTCTCCTCTAAGCCATGCGATCGTCTCTCGGACCGTCCTGTCGAAGTCCTCCGGTGGGACGCGTGAGATGGCATCGTTGGTTCCCAATTGCCAAAGCACGAGGTCGGGTTTCGACAAAGCCACTTCATTGCGGATTCGTTCGGCGGTCGTCTCTGCGACTTCGCCGGCGACGCCGCGATTGACGATTTCAACGTCGACGTCCTTGAGCGCATGTTCCAAAATCGCGCTGAGTTGCGCCGGGTAGCTCTTGACGTCGGCGGAAGCGCCGATGCCGATCGTCGAAGATGAGCCGATGGCTAGAATATGAACCGTACGGGTCTTTTGCAGCAGCGCCGCGACGTTTGGGAGGGGCGCCGGCAGGGCGATGTCATTCGCCGGCACATCGCAAGCCGCGCTCAGAGGCGGCAAAGGCGGAGCTGGAGTCTCCTCCACGGCAAGTGCCGGCAGGGTTAGGCAGACGCCGAAGGCGAGACTTGCAAACCAACCGAGGCGGTGCGCAGCCGATCGCGCCATTCCGATATCCATGCAACCGTTCCCATGACGATAAGGCCCACAATAAGCATGACGGTGTCGGTTGCAATGAGCCCGCCGTAAGCAAAACGGACGATCTGCCCGGCCAGACTGAGCAACGAGGCGACGCAAAACACATAAAGTGAATGTCGCCCGAGCATCGCACAATAACCGCAGCTGCGCGGAAGAAACCTGTTGATCACACCGAAGCTTCCCGCAAAAACCGCCGTCAGCGCAAGCATGTGGAGCAGCCGGGCGGGTGACAGAAAGGTCTTGTCGAAGACAAAGAAGAGCTTGGGATCGGGAACGTTGAGCGGCTCAGGAGAATAACGGGTGAGCCCGACGAATATGCCCGCACCGACGATCGGCAGGGCGCACCAGAACAAGGTGCGGCGATATCGTCGCACCAGCCGGCCGAGACCGTTGCCACCGGCCAAGACGAAGCCGAGCACGAAAATAAGTTGCCAGGCGAATGGGTTCAGGAACCAGGTACCCTCGACCGGCCATGTCGGCAGATTGAGCCCCTTCGCAAGTGCAGCGGCGTAAATTGCCAAAGAGACCGGAAGCAGCGCCCATGGCACGTAACGAAACGTGAGGGTGAGGAAAGGCGCGCCCGCCATCAGCACGACATAGAGCGGCAGAATGTTGAAGTAACCGAGCTGGTGGAGCAGCAAGACGAGCCCGACATGGGCTTCGACCGGATCGCGAAACACGGCCGACGCGTTATGCCAATCGAGCAGAAAAGGCGCGTCGAGGAGGATCGCGGCGCCGGCCAGCAGCGCCAAAGCAATCTCGGTAATAAC
>JBKQHN010000221.1:0-3610 GCA_052148755.1 Beijerinckiaceae bacterium
CCTTGTTCGAGCATGTCGGCATTTATGTCGAGCACGGTGACTTCCGTCCGCGGCCCACCGGCTTGCGCGATTCGGAACGCGATGTCTCCCGTTCCGCCGGCGACGTCGAGATGGCGAAACCGCAGCGTCTGAGAGGGGTGGACCTTTGCGACGAACCGGTTCTTCCAAAACCGGTGAAGCCCGCCGGACATGAGGTCGTTCATCAAATCGTAGCGGGTTGCGACTTTGTGGAAGACGTCATCGACGCGTCGCTGCTTGTCGTGCAAAGGCACGGACGAAAAGCCGAAATGGGTTTTCTCGCGCTCATTTTCCATCGTTCGGTCGCGTTCCTCGTCTTCGTTCACATCGAGCATAAAATGCTAACTCTTCGATCTAGAGCGGGATGCGGAAAAGTGAAAACCGGTTTTCCGCTAGTATTCCGCTCTAAATTATTGGAATCGATCACGTTCATGATTTTGGATTGAACCAATCCAAAATCATCGTGATCTAGTGGCGCGCTGGTGGCGCGCGGACCATAGCGCCAGCAGAGCCGTCTGGCTATGCGGCTTGCCTGCCCACCTTTTGGGTAACGCAAATGTTTGCTGGAACGCTTTGCGACCGAGCTATACAACAAGTCGGGCTCAATTCCTGGAACCATATAACGAGTGGGCCCCATTTATGGAGGATTGAGATGTTGCGTTCCCTGCTTCCCTGGGCCGCAGTTGCCGGTCTTTCTGTTTTCTTTTTGTTCGCGGCGACGCCCGGTCAAGCCGAGTCAATACACTTCAAAGCCGACCTGAAAGGCTCTGAAGAAACACCCCCGAACGACGCCAAAGGGACGGGCACCGTGCAGGCCACTTATGACACGGAAACAAAGCAACTGACATGGACCGTGACCTATTCGAATTTGACGGGTCCGGCGACAGCCGCGCATTTCCATGGGCCCGCACCGGCTGGCAAAGCGGCCGGCATTGAAGTTGTCGCGCCAGGTGCCGACAAGAGCCCGTTCGAAGGTTCAGCCACTTTGACCGATGCACAGGCCAAAGACCTGTTGGACGGGCAGATTTACTTCAATATTCACACCGCTGCGAACAAAGCCGGGGAGCTCCGCGGCCAGGTCGTCAAAGGAATGTGACTTTTGCGGCTGAACAGCGCTCAGAGCCCGTCCTGATCGGGAAGGCCGGCCTGCTCGTCGTCCCGACGCCATCAGGAGACCACGGAAAGCGGCGCGGTCACCGCTGTCTTTTTGCTTGTTTTTGCTTGCGAGCTCAATGAGCAGCTCGGCCCCGGTCTTTTCTGGGCGGTAGCGCGACAATCCGGATGGGACTCTCATCTTGTTTGTCGCGCCGCAAAACCCGCGCAGCGTCCCACTTTTCCTCATCTTGCTCTAGCGAAGCAATATTGCCCATCTCCTTCGACCGCGGAACGCCAAAATCAGCGGCAATCGGAGGTCTTCACGGGCGCGGGCCCATGAACGGCCGGCCCATATTGACAGGCTCCTTGGGTTAGAATATAAAACGGATATTCGTTTTTGAGCGAGGACATGTCGCAGCACAGCCGCACGGCGGAATACATGGCGTTCTTTCGCGCGCTGGAATCCGCGCGTCGCCGGAAGTTGCGTCTTTTCACCGATCCCTTTGCGTGCCGCTTTCTAAAGCCGTCGCTCCGCCTTGCCGCAGCGATGGCGCGCCTGCCGTTTCTCAACTCGGCCATGTCCCGGTTCATCGACCGGCGCTGGCCGGGCGCACGGGCATCGGGCGTGGCCCGAACGCGATACATCGACGAAGTTTTGCAAGATGCCATTGGCGCCGGGGCGAGCCAGGTGGTGATATTGGGCGCCGGTTTCGACAGTCGTGCCTATCGCATCCCCGGCCTTGCCAACATCCATGTCGTCGAGGTCGATCACCCCGATACATCCCTGACCAAGCAGAGGTTCATGCGAAGGATTTTGGGGGACCTGCCGCCGCACGTCTCATTCACCGCGATCGACTTCAACCGCGACAATCCCGCAGACGTCATGCGTTTGAGCGGTCTGGATCTCAGCCGGCCGATATTTTTCCTATGGGAAGGGGTCACCAGCTATCTGACCGAGGCGGCGGTCGACGCGACATTGAGCGCGATCGCAACGGCCGCCGCAAACAGCCGCGTTCTCTTCACCTACCTTCATCGCGATGTATTGCGCCCGGACTCGGCCTTTCGCGGCACCGATCGCACGCGCGACACGCTTCGCAATGCCGGCGAGCCATGGACGTTTGGTTTTGATCCGCAGGACCTGCCGCACTATCTCGAAGCGCGCGGGCTGCGCCTCATTTCGGATGTCGATTCGGTTAAATACCGGGCCCAGTACATGGGCGATCGAGGCGGCCATTTGATCGGCTATGAGTTCCACCGGATTGCCCTGGCGGAAGTGACAAATCACGGCGCGTCGGATCTGCCGGCCGTTAGTACGTCTCACTCTCAAGGTAATCCGCATGCCGAAGGTTAATCAGGCACATCTCGACGCTCGCCGTGCGCAGATTCTTGAAGCCGCAAGCCAGTGCTTTTCGCGTGAGGGACTGCACGCCACGACGATACAGGCTATCATTCGGCAATCGGGACTGAGCGCTGGCGCCATTTACAGCTATTTCGCCAGCAAGGACGAAATCATCGAGGCCATCAACACCGAACGCCACGCAAGAGAGCAGGAATTGATCGCCGACGCCTGCCGTCGAGCCGAGCTTCGCAATGCGCTCGAGCAGATTTCGCAATATTTTTTCGGGTCATTGCACGAAGCAGATGAACGAGAACGCCGCCGCGTCGGCATCCAACTCTGGGCCGAGGCCCTTCGCAATGAGCGAATCCTGGCGATCGTCCGAGACGGCGTCGACGCGCCGCGCAAACTTCTTGGCGGCCTCATAGAGGATGCGCAGCGGCGCGGAAAGCTGCGGTCTGATCTTCAGCCCGACGCGGTCGCGCGGGTTCTCATTGCGCTCTACCACGGCTTTATCTTGCAGCAGGCCTGGGACGAGCAAGCGGAGCTCGAATCTTTTCTCGCAGTCGTCGACGCAGCACTCGGGACGCTCTTGCGAGAAAGCCCGGGCGGCTTGGAAGCCTAGAGCGGTGGATTCGAAAACCGTAGGTCGGGGGCTCGAATTTCTTCCGGCACATTGGAACCCTGCAATTGTGAATCATACCGCGAGCCAAGGAGCTGCAACCGGTGGAATATGCCGCGGAAGTCTTCGACCAGGTCCAACTGCTTTTCGACATTAACGGGTTCAATGACCACGAGTTGCATTGCGTCCTGAGATTCGAGACTGGGCCGGATGCCGAAGTCCTGAAGAAAGCCGTCATCGCCTCGATCGGGGCAATTCCCATCCTCGGCAGCCGCTACGTTGCCGGCGCCAGACCGCATTGGTCGAGCCTCGATCCCGATGACTTCAATCGAGCTTTCGTCATCGCGCGGACGCAGGCGGAATTCGAGGAGTTCGTCGTCACACGCGTCGACGAAGGCCTCGGCCCGCAAGTCAGAGTCTGCGTCCACGACACGAGCCCCTTCGCCGTCGCGTTCAAAATGAATCACATGGTCTGCGATGCGGCGGGCTTCAAATCGTACCTCTATTTCCTCTGCAAAATCTATTCGGGGTTGCAGACC
>JBKQHN010000222.1:0-12693 GCA_052148755.1 Beijerinckiaceae bacterium
AATGTTGTTGGCATTCTGCTGAAACTTGCTACCATTGGCTTGGCAGCTAGAAGGTGACAACAATGCGCTGGTACCACTATTTGGCTTACTTCTTCGGCGGCGCATTCCTCGCGAACACCTTGCCCCATCTCGGCAATGGGATTTCCGGGCACGCCTTCCAGAGCCCCTTCGCATCACCACCTGGGGTAGGCTTGTCCTCCCCGATGGTCAACGTCCTATGGGGCTTCTTCAACCTTGCCGTCGGCTATCTGCTCATCTGCCGCGTCGGCAGCTTCGATCTGCGCAAGACCCAACACGTCCTTGTACTCGGGGCGGGCATCCTGCTCATGTCACTCATGCTTGCCAACGCATTCGGACCGCTCCACGCTGGGCAGTGAGCCCACTTTTCCAATGGTGTGGAATGGTGTGGCGCGTGCGACTGACACCCTGTCGCCTATGCCCGCTTTCGGCGCCACTCAGATCCAATCGGACGGGCAGAGTGGGGCCGCTCTGCCCGGGTGCTTCAGACGTCGACTTGCTCTGCTATGGCGAGGGCGTCATCCACCTCGATGCCCAGATACCTGACCGTGCTTTCGATCTTGATATGCCAACAAGAAGCTGCACGGCCCGGAGGTTTCCGGTGCGAAGATAAATCAGCGTTGCTTTGGTTCATCGGAGCGAATGTGTTCCAGATAGGCTCGCATCAAGCAAGATGCTGGCAATCTGCTCGGAGGCGAGCCGCGCGTATTGCCGCGTTGACATGCACCGCTTTGGATCGCCTCGGCTTGCGAACAGAAATTCGCCGGCCTTCCTGGGAAAAGCCCTTATCTAGTCGTCGACTGCCTGGCGCGTTTGTTCCGTCAATTCGAACTTCGCAGGGCGCCCGGTCTTTTTTTGACGCACAGAAGCACGATCCATTGCGTACCCACCGGGCACGATATCTTCGACCCTGAGAGCAACGACATCGCACCCTCGCAGTTTACTGTCGATGGCGAGATTGAACATAGCCAAATCACGCGTCCGCCCCTCGACTTGAAGCTTGGTACGGATCGATCAGACGTGCTTTGGCCGAAGCGGCGGCTTTGCTCCAATCAGCTTTCCTTTGTTCCAGGCCGTGCATTTGGCAGTCGCCGAAACAGTGTTTCCGTCATCATGCTCCACTTTGCATCACGTCTGCTTCCAGATTGCTCCCGTCGTGCAACGATTGCAGTTGGCAGCGGTGCCGGCGACCTTCGACCCATTGCCGCCGTTCGCCGAAGGCGTCGGGCACGTCAAATGAACGGCTCAAAGGAGTCATTCGCTGACAAACGTCCAAAAGGTGAAGATGCGCCGGGAGCGGCCCTTTCAAAAACAATTCTAACTCCTACACAGGACGACCGAGCGGCATTTGTTGATAAAGATATTTATTCAATTCATCGCCGCGCAGGTGCGGGGCGCAGGACTAGTCATCGACGCCGGCAAAGCGAGCGACATGAGCTTCACCTCTTCGAAGCGCACGGGACGCCATGCCTGGAAAAGGCGCTTGGCCTCGTTCAACTGGTCTGAGGTCATGTTTGGCTCGATCCGTGAGCGAATTTGCGAATTATCGTGAAACGGGCTTCGCGCGGCGACCCGCAACCACAAATCGGCCTGAACGAGATCGACAGCGAGCACGGCGCCCCGACTGTCCTTGTCACCCAAAGCGAAGGTCAGGGCCAACTTTTCCTGTGCCTGGCCATTGTCCAAAAGGGCGGCGCGCGAAAGCCAGCAATAACCATCGACGAGGTTGCGGTCGGCCATCGCCGCATTCATGGCCATATGACCGATGTTGCTCATGGCGTCGACATCGCCGTGGCGCGCCGACATCGCCAGCCACTTCATCGCTTCGGGCTTGTTAGCCGGGATATGAGGCGCTCCGTTCAGATAAAGATCGAAAAGCTCTTTCTCCGCTTCGGCAGAGCCTTTTTCGGCGGCGCGCGTCAAAAGCGCTATGCCCTGAACCGGATCCTGCTTCGCGCCGCGGCCGGCGATGATCATTGGCGCGAGCGCGCGCATGGCCTCGAGGTCGCCAGCTTCGGCCTGCGGCTTCAGGGCTTCGACAATCTTGCTTTCATCGACTTCAATTGCTTCTCCGCTGCGCTGTTGTCTCGCGATCCGACGCACAGCGGCCGGCAAGCCTTGTTCCGCCGCGCGCACGACCCATTCCAATCCCGCCTCCCTGTCCTGAGGCAGGCCTTCGCCAGTCGACAAAAGGACGCCGAGATCATATTGCGCGGATCGATCGCTCAGCATCGCGCGTTCGATGATCTTTCGCAACTCGGGCGAATAAGGGCAGAACGGCCGAAAGTAACAATATCGCGAGCCTTTATCGTAGGTTTCCTTGATATTGCGCGGCGAATACTCGCCTTCAGCCGCCAAAGCGACCTCAAGGCCCGACATCAACGCAATGGCCAGCGCCAAAACGGCCACGTGTATCTTGTTTGAGCTTGTGGCGTTTCCCATCATCGCCCTCCTCCTGAACCGCCCCGAGTTTACCGGATATTTTTTCAAATCATGTCGCAATTTATGATTGGCCCACAAAGGTAAAATAGCGGCTCTTGGCTTGGGCTGCTGGTATTTTGCCGACAAGCTCGGGCCGTTTGGCAACTTCCGGCTGTCAGAGCGACCGGATAGAGCCGCCGGCTTCCGCCGAAAACGCGGGTTCTTTCAGCCAACGCCCAACTTCCGATTCTAACGCATTCCTGCCGTACACTTGTTTCGCCTAAAGGGCCGGAGTCCACCCTTTGCAGACATGCAAACGGCCCCACGATCCGGCGGTTGCAAATTTTGTCTACGTCGGTTTGCGGCGCATATTGCCTGTGCCGACTGTGGCACGTGAGAGGCTGCTCGCGGCGTCGGGATTCACTTTCCAACGAAAGGATTTGCAGCATGGTTTGTGTTTCAAAAGAGCCGGTTGCTGCAAATCCCTTGCTGGAACGGGGGGTGACGCCGAAGGTGCCGGGTGGGGTGCGGCAACAAATGGCACGAATTCACATGTCTCAAAGCATAAGAATGCTCTGAAAAGCACACCGCCAGATTGCCCCGCACCCAATTCGCGGGAAAGTCCTTTCCGTGCCAATCTTACGAGCAGTTCGCCGAATCGCCAGGAGAGGCGCCTGTCCAGCAAACCAGCACTCAACGCGGAGAACAGTTTTCCGGTCTGGGCCGTCCTCGCGCTTAGCCTCGCCGGTTTCGTGTTGCGGCTCTTTTGCGCGCGCGGCGATCTCTGGCTCGACGAGATCTGGTCCTTGCAGAGCCTCGAGCCTCTCCATCGCGCCGATGAAATCTTTTACGCGATCTCGCAAGACAACAACCATTTCCTGAATTCGCTCTGGCTCTTCGTCGTCGGGCCGAATACGCCGCCGCAAATCATCCGGCTCGAAGCGATCCTCTGCGGGACTTTGACCATCCCGGCGGCGGCAAAACTCGCCTCGCATGCCGGTCGGACGGCAGCGCTTGCCGCTGCCGCGCTCGTCGCTTTCGGACTGATATTCGTTCATTATGGTTCGGAAGCGCGCGGCTATGCCGGCTTTCTGCTGATGCTTTTTCTCGCCGCCGAAGCGCTCGAAAATTTTCTTGGAGATCGGGAAAAGACGAGACATCGTGCAGCGTTTTCAGGCGCAGTCGGCTTCGGCGCTCTGTTCCATGTCGCTATGATCGAAGCCGCCTGCGTTCTCGTCGCTGCGACGCTCGCACGGATCGCAGTTCGCACGCGGTCCGCTGCCGCGAGCGGCAAGGCCGCGCGGGACCTCGGCGTCTCTGTCGTCTTGGGGGCACTGCCGGCACTCGCCTGCATCGCGGCTGGGATTCTTTATACGCACAAGATCCAGTTCGGCGTGCAGGTGCCCTTCTCTTACGGCGGATTGGCCGAGGGTTTTGCCACACTCTTCGGCGCGACGCTCGGCTTCACGCATGATTCGCCCGCCTATTTGGCGCTTCCCGCTGCCCTTCTCTGGACGGGTCTCGCGCTATTGATGGTTCCGGTAGAGCGACGCATTCTGCCGGCTTTTGCGATTTTTCTACCGCCGCTTTTGGCGGTGCTCGCGCATCTGCCCAATGTGCATATTCCGCGCTTTCACCTTATTGCGACGCTCGGCCTGGTCCTGCTGTTCGCCGAGGTCGTCGGACACTTTTGGCGCTCCGGCCGGCCTGGCTTCGCCCTCGCTATTGTCTTTGTCCCGCTCGCCAGCAATGCGGTTGCGGTCGCGGACCTTCTCGCGTATGGGCGCGGTGATTATCGTTCACTGATCGCCCATATGGAGGCGGACGGCGCAGCAACCTATGCCTCCAACATGCAAGCCGAAATCATCCGCACCATACGTTTCTACGATAAAGACCTCGGCGGCCGGCTGGCGCCGGCTGCCGAAGCCGATTGGTGCGGCGCACCGCCGCGCTGGTACATTCTCTCCGACGATCCGGAAGGCGAAGCCAAGATCCGCAACTTCGGGCCGCCGCAATGCGCTTGGCCTTTCGCGCGCCAAGAAGTGATGATACCAGCATCCTTATCAGGCCTGCGCTTGGCTCTCTATCGGCGTTTCGGGCCGTAACAACGCCGGCGCGCTGTCGCAAAGTGTTTTTCGGAGGATAGGCCTTGGCCAGCATTGCCGATACAATAGACCGCAAATCCGAGGAATACCGGGCCAATCATGCGGCCCTTGCGGAAAAAGTCGCGGATTTGCGTGCGCGGATCGCCCGCATTGCCGAAGGCGGCGGCGCCTTGGCGCGGCAGCGCCATGCGGCGCGCGGCAAGCTTCTGCCGCGCGAGCGGATCGCGACGCTCATCGACCGCGGTACGCCCTTTCTCGAATTCAGCCAGCTTGCCGCAGCCGATATGTATGGCGACGAAATACCTTCGGCGGGGATTCTCACCGGCATTGGCCGCATCGAAGGCCGCGAATGCGTCATCATTGCCAATGACGCGACGGTGAAAGGCGGCTCCTATTATCCGATGACGGTGAAGAAGCATCTGCGCGCCCAGGAGATCGCCGCCAAAAACGCGCTGCCATGCGTCTATCTCGTCGATTCGGGCGGTGCCAATCTGCCGAACCAGGACGAAGTCTTCCCTGATCGCGATCATTTTGGCCGGATTTTCTATAATCAAGCCAATTTGTCGGCGCGCGGCATTCCGCAGATTGCCGTGGTGATGGGGTCGTGCACCGCCGGCGGCGCCTATATGCCGGCGATGGCCGATCAATCGATCATGGTGCGCAATCAGGCGACGATCTTTCTCGCCGGCCCGCCTTTGGTGAAGGCGGCAATCGGCGAAGACGTCTCGGCCGAAGATTTGGGCGGTGCCGATCTCCACACCCGCACCTCCGGCGTCTCCGACCTGATGGCGGAAGATGATGCGCATGCACTGGGCCTCGCCCGCCGCGTCGTCGCCGGTCTCAATCGACGCAAGCCGCAAGGGCTCGAGCTTCGCGAACCGCAGGCGCCGATCCTCGATCCGGCCGATCTATATGGAATCGTCTCGGCCGATCGCAAGAAGTCGTTCGACGTGCTGCAAATCATCGGCCGCATCGTCGATGCTTCCGATTTCGACGAATTCAAGCCGCTCTATGGCACGACGCTCGTCACCGGCTTTGCCCATATCTGGGGCTATCCGGTCGGCATCGTCGCCAACAATGGGATTCTCTTTTCGGAGAGCGCAATGAAAGGGGCGCATTTCATCGAGCTCTGCGCTCAGCGCGGCATCCCCCTCCTCTTTTTGCAGAATATTACGGGCTTCATGGTCGGCCGCAAATATGAGGCGGGCGGCATTGCCAAGGACGGCGCCAAAATGGTCACCGCCGTCGCCTGCGCGGCGGTGCCGAAAATCACCATCATCATCGGCAGCTCTTTCGGCGCCGGCAATTATGGCATGTGCGGGCGCGCCTATGATCCGAATTTTCTCTACATGTGGCCCAATGCACGCGTATCCGTGATGGGCGGCGAACAGGCCGCCAATGTGCTTGCGCAAGTCAAGCGCGATCAAATGGCGGCGCGCGGCGCCGCATGGAGCCCCGAGGAGGAAGAGGCGTTGAGAGCCCCGCTCCTTGCCCAGTTTGAAACGCAAGGCCATCCCTATTTTTCCTCTGCGCGCATTTGGGACGACGGCGTCATCGATCCGCTCGACACGCGGCTTGTCGTCGCCTTGTCGCTTTCGGCCGCGCTCAATGCCCCGCCGCGGGAAACGCGCTTCGGCGTGTTCCGCATGTAGACTTCGATGCCAGTTTCACTAGAGCGGGATGAGGAAAAGAGGGAACCGATTTTCCGGCGCAATCAGATTCACGCAGATTGCGTAAACTTATCTGCCTATCCCGCTCTAACTTATAGGAATCGATCACGTTCATGATTTTGGATTGATTCAATCCAAAATCATCGTGATCTAGCCGATGATCGAGGACTTGTTTTATGCGGCCGATTCGTAGCCTGCTCGTTGCCAATCGCGGTGAAATCGCCGTCAGGATTTTCAAGACCGCGCGGCGAATGGGACTGCGCAGCCTCGCGGTCTTTTCCGAAGCGGACCGCAATGCTTTGCATGTCCGTCTCGCCGACGAGGCCTATCCGATCGGCCCGGCAGCGGCGCGCGAGAGCTATCTCGTGGGCGCCAAAATCATCGAAGCGGCGCTGCGCGGCGGCGCCGATGCGGTCCATCCGGGCTATGGCTTTCTTGCTGAGAATGCCGAATTCGCCGAGGCTTGTGCCGCAGCAGGCCTCATCTTCATCGGGCCGCCGGCTGCGGCCATCCGCGCCATGGGCTCGAAGAGCGCTGCGAAAACGCTCATGCAGCAAGCCGGCGTGCCGCTCGTTCCCGGCTATCACGGCGCCGATCAGGCCGACGCCGTCCTCACCGAGGCAGCCGCAGGAATCGGCTTTCCGCTGTTGATCAAAGCCTCCGCGGGCGGCGGCGGCAAAGGCATGAAAGTCGTCGCAAAGCTTGCCGACTTCGCCGATCAACTCGCGTCGGCGCGGCGCGAGGCCAAAGCTTCTTTCGGCGATGAGACCGTGCTCATCGAGCGCTATCTGACCCGCCCGCGCCACATCGAAGTGCAGATCTTCGCCGATGCGCATGGCAATGTGATCCATCTCTTCGAACGCGATTGTTCGGTGCAGCGCCGTCACCAGAAGGTGATCGAGGAAGCGCCTGCCCCTGGCTTGACACCAGCGCGGCGCGAGGCGATCGGTGCAGCGGCGATCGCCGCGGCACGCGCGGTCGGCTATGTCGGTGCCGGCACCGTCGAGTTCATCGCCGAAGGTGAAGATTTCTTATTCATGGAAATGAATACGCGCCTGCAGGTCGAACATCCGGCGACGGAGGCGATCACCGGCGAAGATCTCGTCGCCTGGCAGATCAATATCGCCCGCGGCGAAGCTTTGCCGAAGAGCCAGGCGCAAATGAAGATCCATGGCCATGCGGTCGAGGCCCGCCTTTACGCCGAGGATCCCGACAAAGGTTTTTTGCCGCAGACCGGCCATTTGGCGCATCTGCACTTTCCTGAAGGCGTGCGCGTCGATCAAGGCGTGGCGAGCGGCGACGACGTGACCCATCATTACGATCCGATGATCGCGAAAATCATCGCGCATGGGGAAGACCGCGCAACCGCCGTCGATCGGCTCGCGGCGGCTTTGCGCGCGACCGAAGTCGTCGGCCTGACAACGAACCGGCGGCTTTTGAACCGTATCTTGACGCATCCGGCTTTTGCCGCTGGCGATATCGATACAGGCTTCATCGAGCGCTATCGCGACGCGCTCTTCGCGCCGGCAGCGATCGATGCGACGCGCGCCTTCGCATTAGCCGCTCTCGCATTGCGGGCGCGCGACGCTAAACAGATGTGGCGCGATCCGGCCGATCCGTTCTCACCTTGGGCGCTTGCCGGCCCCTTTGTACCGAACCTGCCGGCGCGTGACGACATCGTTCTGGCGCTCGGCGAGGATCGCCGCACAATCATCTGTGAAACAGCGCAGACCAGCAGCGCTCTTATCATCGAGGACCGCCGCTTCGAAGCCGAAGCCACGCTCGACGACGACGGCACGCTGAGCGCCCGCCTGGACGGTGTCAAACTTACCGCGCATGTCGTATTTTCCGGCGCCCGCATCACTGTCTTCCATGGCGGCGAGGACATGACGTTCGTCGAGATCGATCCGCGTGAGTCCGAAACCGACGGCGCGCATGGGGCCGAAAAACTCACCGCGCCCATGCCAGGGACCGTCATCGCGCTTCTGGTTCGCCCGGCTGAGCAGGTCATCAAGGGCACGCCTCTCGTCGTTGTCGAAGCCATGAAGATGGAACATGTGATCAAGGCGCCGCATGACGGGATCGTCGCGAAGATCAACGTGACGGTCGGCGAGGTCGTGGCCGTAGGCGTGGAACTCGTCGTGCTCGAACCGATTGATGCGGCAAGCAAGGGCGTGGAGTGAAAGAAATGCCCGCTCTAGATCACGATGATTTTGGATTGAATCAATCCAAAATCATCGTGATCGATTCCAATGAATTGGAGCGGGATGCGGGCGGAAAACCGGTTCCCACTTTTCCTCATCCCGCTCTAAACGAAACCGACGACGGCGTGCGGAATGTAAGGTTGCTCGAGGGACGCGATCTCTTCCGCCGACAGTCTGATCGTGAGAGCAGCCAGCGCATCGTCGAGATGCTGCAGCTTCGTGGCGCCGACAATCGGCGCTGTGATGACCGGTTTTGCCAGCACCCATGCGAGCGCCACTTGCGCACGAGACACACCGTGTGAGGACGCAATTTCCGCCACCCGCGCCACCACCATTCGATCTGCGTCGCCGGATTTCTGATAAAGAGTTTTGCCAAACTCGTCCGTTTCGGAGCGGGCGCTGTGCTCATCCCAGTCCCGAGTGAGGCGTCCGCGCGCAAGCGGGCTCCACGGAATGACGCCGATCCCTTCGGCTGCACATAGCGGCAGCATTTCGCGCTCTTCTTCACGATAGAGAAGGTTTACGTAGTTTTGCATGCTGACGAAGCGCGTCCAGCCATTGCGCTCGGCGATCGCGAGTGACTGGGCAAACTGCCACGCATACATGGATGAGGCTCCGATATAGCGCGCCTTGCCCGCCTTGACGACATCGTGCAGCGCCTCGAGCGTCTCCGCGATCGGTGTAGAATGGTCCCAGCGATGAATCTGATAGAGATCGACGTAGTCCGTACCGAGGCGTCGCAGGCTGGCATCGATCTCGCTCATGATCGCCCGCCGCGACAATCCGGCACCGTTGGGGCCCGGACGCATTCTCCCGTGGACTTTGGTCGCGATCACCACATCGTCGCGGCGCGCAAAGTCCTTCAGCGCGCGGCCGAGGATCTCCTCGCTCGTGCCGTCCGAGTAGACATTTGCAGTGTCGAAGAAATTGATGCCGCTCTCCAAAGCGCGCTTGATAAATGGCCGGCTTTCCTCCTCATTGAGTGTCCAGGCATGGTTGCCGCGCGTCGGTATTCCATAGCTCATGCAGCCAAGACAGATGCGCGAGACATCGAGACCGGTGCGACCGAGTTTTATGTAATCCATGACTGCACTCCGAACTGGACGTCTGGCGCGACCGATAGTGCCGGATCGTGATCCGACACATATCACAGCGACTCTCGTGCAACCAGCGCAAGCGCTGCATATTTGGCGGCAAATCAGCCTCGCGATGAAGTCGACGAGCGTTCATAGTTCATGCCCACGCAGACACATGCGGCCTGCGAGCCACACAACATATCGAGGCGATGCTCAGCGCTCGATATCTCGCTCGCGGCTGAGGTGGATGAGCTCGTTGGCAAACCGCCTCTTCTGCCGTTCATCGAGGCTCGCGTAGAGCGGCTCGGCCGCGTCGGCGAGCTTCTTCATGTTGTCGGAACGATCAGCGAGGGACCTGGCGCGTTTGTTCAAATACTCGATGACATCACCGGAGTCCTTTTGTTGCCCGCTTTCGGCTTGAAGGGCGACGATACGATCAGCACGGGTCATGGCCATGTCGTGTAAGGCGCTCTCGAAGCCGGGCCAGTTCTTTTCTTGGTCGGGCGTGAGGCGTAAATCGGCCTTGATTCGCGCCGTATGTGCGTCCTCTTCGGCGACAATTTGATTGACGGTCGGTGCGCCGCGATCCGTCCGGTCACGGTTCTGCGCAAGGGCTGAACTTGTGAATGCGGGGCCGGCACTCAGGGCGGCCGCAACTAATATCAGAAGTACTTTCTTCATAACGTTTCCTCCAACTGAACATTGAGGTGAACATTAGCCTCAGCTTTACGCTTCGACGACGCGATAGCCTCGTGAAGACAGCGACTAAACCGCGGTGAGAATTCCGGCTAGAGCCAATTAATTCCCACCAGCGGCAGCACCCGTTCAAGGATCGCTGCCAAGCAGATCAGCACAACCAGCAGTTTGAGAAGATTCGCCAAACGACCGTCACGAACGAACTTGTCGATCGCCCAAAAACAAATGGCACCGACAACCAAAGTAATCAGAACCCCGATTAGGACTGAAAGCATAGCAACCCCCGTGAAGTTTTGCCCGGGCTATCATCCAGGCCGGCCCTGTGTTATGGGCGGTATTGGTCCCTTGGCGCAACCGCAGAGTTGCGGAGAGCCGGGCCAGGCGCTAAATTGACACCGAACAAAGACGCGCGCAACGCGTACGCGCTGAACTGACGTGCTTACGCCGATTGGTATCGGCGAGTGAGCCGAAGGAGACGATATGATTTCCGTGACTTTTCCGGATGGCGCGTCGCGCCGCTACGAGCGTGGCAGTTCCGGCGCCAAAATCGCCAAGAGCATTTCCCCCTCCCTCGCGAAAAAAGCTGTCGCCATGGCCGTCGACGGTCAATTGCGCGACCTTGCCGATGCGATCTCGCAAGACGCGAAGATCGAGTTCGTGATGCGGGAAGATCCGCGCGCACTCGAACTCATCCGCCACGATGCGGCACATATTCTGGCTGAAGCGGTGCAAGAGCTTTTTCCAGGCACCCAGGTGACCATCGGACCGGTTATCGAAAACGGCTTCTACTATGATTTTTATCGGGCGGAGCCGTTCACGCCCGAAGATTTTGCCGCGATCGAGAAGAAGATGCGCGAGATCGTCGCGCGCGACGAGCCGATCGTCAAAGAAATCTGGACGCGCGATCAGGCCGTCGCCTGGTTTGAAACGCATGGCGAAGCATTCAAGGTCGAACTGGTCGAGACCATTCCTGCCGACCAGGACCTCAACATCTACAAACAGGGCAACTGGCTCGACCTTTGTCGCGGCCCGCACATGCCCTCGACGGGAAAGACGGGCACTGCCTTCAAGCTCATGAAAGTCGCCGGCGCTTATTGGCGCGGCGATTCGACGAAGCCCATGCTGCAGCGCATTTATGCGACGGCCTTCGCCAAGCAGGAGGAGCTCGATGCCTATCTCAAGCAGATCGAAGAAGCCGAGCGGCGCGATCATCGCCGGCTCGGGCGCGAAATGGATCTGTTTCATTTCCAGGAAGAAGGTCCGGGCACCGTCTTTTGGCATCCGAAAGGCTGGACGCTGTTTCAGACGCTGATTTCCTATATGCGTCGGCGCCAGCAGGCGACAGGCTATGTCGAAGTCAATACGCCGCAAGTGCTCGATCGCGCGCTATGGGAAACATCAGGCCATTGGCAGACCTATCGCGAAAATATGTTCATCACCAAGACGGAAGACGAACGCGTCTTCGCCTTGAAGCCGATGAATTGCCCCGGCCATGTGCAAATCTTCAAGAACGGGTTGAAGTCCTATCGCGATCTGCCTTTGAAGATCGCCGAATTCGGCATCGTGCATCGCTACGAACCCTCCGGCGCCATCCATGGCGTCATGCGCGTGCGCGCTTTTACCCAAGACGATGCGCATATTTTCTGCACGGAAGAGCAGATTTGGCACGAGAGTCTGGAGATCAACGATCTCATTCTCTCGATCTATCGGGATTTCGGCTTCGATGACATCGTCATCAAGCTTTCGACCCGACCGGAAAAGCGCGTCGGATCGGACGAGGCCTGGGACAAGGCGGAAGCGGCGCTGACGCTTGTGCTCGAAACACTCGAGCAAAGGGGTCTCAAGACCAGCATCAATCCGGGTGAGGGCGCGTTTTACGGGCCGAAGCTCGAATATACATTGCGCGATGCGATCGGGCGGGAATGGCAATGCGGCACGACGCAGGTCGATTTCAATCTGCCCGGCCGGTTCGGCGCGTTCTATATCGGTCAGAATAGCGAAAAGATCACGCCGGTGATGATCCATCGCGCCATGTTCGGTTCGCTCGAACGCTTTACCGGCATTCTCATCGAGCATTTTGCCGGGCATCTGCCTCTGTGGCTTTCGCCGCTGCAAGTCGTCGTCGCGACGATCACTCAGGATGCCGATGATTATGCTTTGGACGTCATGGCCGAGGCGCGCAAGCTTGGGCTGCGGGTCGAGGGCGATCTCAGGAACGAGAAGATCAATTACAAGGTTCGCGAACATTCGCTCGCCAAGATCCCCGTCATGCTCGTCCTCGGCAAGAAGGAATCAGCCGAGCGCAAAGTCTCGATCCGGCGATTGGGCTCGCAGGCGCAAACGGTCTTGGGACTCGATGAAGCGCTGAAGGCGCTGAGCGATGAAGCGCTGCCGCCTGACGTGAAGAGGGCGGGGTAGTTGCACGCAACATCAGCGCCGCGTTTGTCAAGGTCTTGCCCACCGGGAACGGATGGTGGATCAGTTTGAAGTTGTTTGCTGCGAG
>JBKQHN010000223.1:0-34178 GCA_052148755.1 Beijerinckiaceae bacterium
GTCCGTCGAGCAGGCCTTCTTCCAAAATCGCATTTTGCACGAAAGAGCCGAAACCGCCGATCGAACCTTCCTCGATCGTAATCAGCACTTCGTGGTTTTGTGCCAGTCGGCGAACCAGATCGAGATCCAGCGGCTTGGCGAAACGCGCATCGGCGACCGTCGTCGAAATGCCGTGCGCGGAGAGATCTTCTGCAGCCTTCAAGGCCTCCGCAAGCCTTGTGCCGAGCGAGAGGAGCGCCACTTTGCTGCCCTCACGCAGCACGCGGCCCTTGCCGATCGGCAGAACTTCGCCCTGGCTCGGCATTTCGATCCCGACACCTTCGCCGCGCGGAAAGCGGAAGGCGATGGGACCCTGGTCATAGGCCACCGCCGTCGTCACCATATGGACGAGTTCGGCCTCGTCGGCGGCGGCCATCACGACAAAGCCCGGCAGAATGCCGAGATAGGCGACATCGAATGAGCCGGCATGGGTCGCTCCATCGGCGCCGACGAGACCTGCCCGGTCGATGGCAAAGCGCACCGGCAATTTCTGGATCGCCACGTCGTGCACCACTTGATCATAACCGCGCTGTAGGAACGTCGAGTAAATTGCGCAGAAAGGCTTATAGCCTTCAGTTGCAAGGCCGGCCGCGAAAGTCACCGCATGCTGCTCGGCAATGCCGACGTCGAAACAGCGGTTCGGAAAGGACTTGGCGAATATGTCGAGCCCGGTTCCCGACGGCATGGCGGCGGTGATGGCGATGATCTTGTCGTCGCTCTGGGCTTCCTTGACCAGCGCGTCGGCAAAGACGCGCGTATAGGCGGGGGCATTGGCCTTCGGCTTCACCTGCGTGCCGGTCACGACATCGAACATATTGACGCCGTGGTATTTGTCCTTGGCGGCTTCTGCCGGGGCATAGCCTTTGCCCTTCTGCGTGCAGACATGGACGAGGATCGGGCCGCCCTCGGAGTCGCGCACGTTCTTGAGGATGGGCAGCAGGTGGTCGAGGTTGTGGCCGTCGATCGGCCCGACGTAATAGAACCCGAGTTCCTCGAACAATGTGCCGCCGGACCAGAAATTGCGGGCGAATTCCTCGGTCTTGCGGGCGCGGTCGTAGATGAACTTCGGAAGATGGCGGCCGAGCTGTTTGGCCGCCTCGCGAACCGTGCGATAGGCGCCGCCGGACACGAGGCGGGCAAGATAGGACGACAAAGCGCCGGCCGGCGGCGCAATCGACATTTCATTGTCGTTCAAGATCACGATGAGGCGTGAATGCATCGTCCCGGCATTGTTCATGGCTTCATAAGCCATGCCGGCCGACATAGCGCCGTCGCCGATGACGGCGATGACGTTGTGGCGCGTACCCGACAAGGTATTGGCAACGGCCATGCCGAGCCCGGCCGACATCGAAGTCGAG
Organism: Beijerinckiaceae bacterium; assembly: GCA_052148755.1. GTDB lineage: Bacteria > Pseudomonadota > Alphaproteobacteria > Rhizobiales > Beijerinckiaceae > Methylovirgula. The sequence goes on from JBKQHN010000223.1 coordinate 1,398, forward strand.
GAATGCGCAGCCCCGAACGGGTCATATTCGCTCTCGGAGCGTTTGGTGAACCCCGAAAGACCGCCGCCGCGCCGCAAGGTCCGGATCCGATCGCGCCGGCCGGTCAGGATCTTATGCGGATAGGCCTGGTGCCCCACGTCCCAGATCAGCCTGTCGTACGGCGTGTCGAAGACATAATGGAGCGCGACAGTGAGTTCGACCACGCCCAGGCCGGCCCCGAGATGGCCGCCGGTGACGGATACGGCATCGATCGTCTCGTAGCGCAGCTCATCGGCGACTTGCGCGAGGTCTTCTTCACTCAGGCGACGCAAATCCGCCGGCGACGCAATCATGTCGAGAAGAGGAGTTTTTGAAGTGGTCGTCACATTCGCCTCTTACTGTTTCTTGATCAGGACAGTTGTCTGCCCGTTCGAGGGCAGGGGTTCATCATTTTCTGCTTAGATCGAAAAAAGCCTGCTGGGCGGCGTCACGACGCGCTTGCTGTCGATGCTGGGCGCGCAAGGCCACAAGACTTTTTCAGATCTTTGGCACATCGGTTATATCCGATATCCCGTTGAGGATAAGCTCGAACTCGTCGTCTAAGCGCGCATCCTCGTCGATAGGTTGGTTCGATCCGACCGAATATGCGCAACGGACCATTAAGCGGATCTCATGCGACACATCTATTACCGAGAGATTGCCGTGAAACCTGCGAAATCTCGTCCATTTATAACAAAAAAACCAAATGCGGCAATTTCCACATCCATTTGCATTCTCGAGTTAAATAATTGCGAAATTTCAAAGCGGCAACGCAAGGCTTGCCGCTTAGTTGCAGCAAAACCGGCTGCCGAGTGGTTTAGATAGCGGCCTGTGTCTCTATGGACACTGTTCTCTGGCCCACTTCAACCGAAATGCTTCGCCGGCAATGTGCCAAAATGCACAGTTCACGCTGCAAAGGCCGCGCTGTTGGGGAGAAAACTTGGATCAACTTTTCGATATATCTGATTTCTCATAATTTAGACATCGAATAAATCCGATGTCTCGGAATGTCGGAAAAGTGGACGCACATCTCCGCGACATGCGCAATCAAGTTTACGCAATCTGAGTAAACTTGATTGCGCCGGAAAAGCCGCGCAGCGTCCCACTTTTCCGCATCCCGCTCTAAGCGACGGCAGCCTCCAGCCCTTGAATAATTTGACCGAGGCGGAAATTCTCCTGCCGATCGTGAATGAGGCCGTCGCCATATGTGGCATTGTCATGCACGTGCCCGTAGAACGTCGTGAACCAGCCGACGACGAACTCTTGCTGGAAGGGCACGGGTTGTTCGCCGATGCCGCTCGCATCATAAGCGATCGGCACATCCGAACCGTTCATTCCGAGATGGGTGACGAAACGGTTGATGTGGCGCTCTGCCACGATCGTTGCCTTTGCGGCGTCTTGTTCGGCGTTTTCGATGTGCGCGATAGCATTGAGTGACGTGCGAATGGCACCCTCCAGGCCCATCCGCCGCGACGTCGCAATGATTTCGGTCGCCACTTCGCGCAGCGATGTGCGCGTCACGCCGAGGGTCGCGGCAAATGCTCCGTCTTCGACCGTTTCATGCATGCTGCGTGACCAGACTTGCAGAGCGCAGCGCACCAAAATATCCCTGCGATTGGCGCGCGGGGCCACATTCGGCAGTGGCGTGGCCGGGGACCCGTCTGCCGGTCCCGGGCCGGGCCGCCGTTTGACGACGTCGAGCAGGCCGGTCCGCCGCTGCCTTGCCGCCGGCTGGTCTGCTTTTGCCGAATCGAGATCTTCCAGGCCGCGCGTGCGCGCCTCGTAAAGGGCATCGGCGAGGCGTTCGCGATCAAGGCATAGGCCGCGCAGGAAAGTCCCGAATTTTTGCCGCTCGATGCATTCGTCGAATTCAGACATCACTTGCTCGGCGATCGCCGTACGCTCGGCGAGCCTTTTGTCCGAATCGGTTGGGACGAAATAGGGTCTGAGGGTTTGCGCGATATGTGCCCGCACGTCGGTCAGGCGGGCACGGACCTGCGCCTGCTTCATGCCTGGCTTGCAGACGAGCGCCAGATTTCCGGCAAGATAGGAAATGCCGCCGTCGTTGAGCCGCATCACCTCGTCAAAAGCGCGCAACGGTTCGAGAAAATGCGCATTGACCTCGGGAACCCGTGCATAGGCCTCGCGCAGTTCCGCAATGCGCGCGACCTTCTGTTCGAGCACGCGCACTTCGGTGCGGCCTTCGTATTGGATGACGCCTTCCGCCTTGTAATTTGGATTGCGGATCCAGTAGCAATTCGTGAAAGCGGACTCGGGCGTCCAGCGCAACGGCCAGGCGCTCGGGACTTTGGCGAATGGCTTGAGCAGAGAGGCCTCGAGCCGCGCCTGAAAACGCAGTCCGGCATCGGCGTCTTCGTCACTGACCTTTTCGGCCAAGTGCTGATCGAACATGGTCAACAGGAAAAACAGAAGAACCGGACGGCCGCGCCGCTCTTCGGGCGTTCGTCCATGCGTCACGCCGATCCATTCTTCGATCACGCCGGGCAGCGTCGTCACGTCGAGATTGCTCGGCCGCAGGCAGAGCAGCATGCTCGTCAGCTCTTGTTCCGCCGTATAGCGCTGGAACAAGTAATCAACCTTGCCTCGAAGGAACAATTCCTTCAGCGCCGTGCCCTTGGCCTCGGCGAGATATTTTGCGAGCCGGTGCGGCGTCCGGTTTCGATAGCCGGGAAAGTCGAGAAGGTCGGTATGTTCGAAAAACGGCCAGGGGTTGTCCTTCAGGACCATGCGCAATTCGGCAGCCAATGCCGTGAGTACGGGCCGCGGCAATTCGACGACGGCATTGTCCGGGCACATGACTTTCAACATTTCGGCTTGCGGATCGTCGAGCCCGGCGAGAGTTTCGACGTTGAGTATGCCGTGGGTGGCCGGAATTAGCGCCTCGAGCGGGCAAAACGCCTCTTCCGAGAAATCTATTTTTTCGAGGGCGCCGACAAGGGTCAGATAGAGCCCGGTCAAAGGCTGATGGCGGCCCCAAAATATCGAAAACAGCTCGGCGCGCTCGGCCAAGCCGAGACGCGGGGCAGCATTCGCCACGCGGTCCCAGAACGGTGCGAAGACCCGCGTTTCCGTGCGCCGAATCTGGCGCAGGAAATATTCTTCCACATCCCACAGGTCTTCCTCGCGCAGGATATCGACATAACCCTTCGCGAGCTTCGCCTCGAATCGTGCGATGTGCCGGTCTATGTCCTCGGGAGTAAGGCTGGTTTCGTCCTGAAGGTCGGTGTCGAAGAAATAGGAATTGGCGAGAATCTTGAGGATATCGGTCTGGGTCAGGAGCCGCAGCGCCACCGGATAGCCTTTCGGCGTCGCAATCTTGTGGATCGAAAAGCGGGTGACGAGGCCGGTTGCTTCCTTCTCGCCATAGGGATTGATATCTTTGATGAAATCGACCTCGGGCTGGGCTTCGTCGGCAAACAGCGCGGTCAAGGATTCGCCTTTGCGGGCCAAGACCGAAACGAGATAGGATTTGCCGGCCTGGCTGGGGCCGAAGACGCCTATGCACATGGGGCGTTCGACCGAGCGGGCGAGCCTGCGCGCCTGGAAGGCGTTATTGCGCAAACTGCGCTCCAGGTAGGCGCGGTCCTGGCCGACACGCGGATCATTCTTTGGGTCGGCGATCCAACCCAAGGCCTCCTGTGCCGTGGCGGCCGTTGCCTCACATTCTTTGATAAGCATAGCGTCGGTCATATCCGTAACTCCGCTTCAGACGACGCTCAAAATACCGCTGTCGAGCCAGTAGACTTCCTCACTCGCCAAAGTATCGAGGAAGAGCCCGAACGAACGTGTGACATTGGCGCCATCTCGCGCCGTCGCTTCGACGATGCGCAATTCTTCCTTTTGCGCTTCGTTTGCCGAAAAATTCCGGCTTTCATAGTCGGTCTTCTCATCCTCAGGCAATTCGCGTTCCAATACGATGGTCACGGGCTTCTGGATCGCCTGAAAAGACGATTGGCCGATCGGCTTTATGCGATACATCGGGGTGGCCACCCAGCGCTCGATCTGCAACTGGCGGAAGCCAAGCGGCATCGGCGCGAACCACTCGACCTGGGCAACCTGCGGCGTTTTTGACGAAGACCCGGCGGTGTTCGAAAAGAGAATATTTTCGGCGCGCATTTTTCCGTCGCGTTCGATCACGCCAATGTAATTTGCGGTCGAGCGCATGGCGAGGCGATGCGCATATAAAGTGAAATTGGTGATCTGCGACTCGGCCAAGGCGCATAGCATGCCGCCTACGACCGTCGCTGTTTTCGGATCTTCGATGCGGAAACGCGACTGGCCGCCGAAAGGGTACCAATTGCCGGCCGGATAATTCGCAAGGGGTATGATACGATCGGGCGAAACCGCCAGCTTGTTGACGAAGAGATCGATCGTTGCTGGCAGCCGCGACGGGCGACCCGACAGCAGGACGATGTCGCAATCGAAATGATGCACTGCCTCGGCGATGTTCTCGAAGACCTCGCCGAGCGCTCCTTCGACAGCGCCGCGGATGCGATCGAAATCGGTCGCGACTTCGACATCGGCCAAGTGAAAGTCCTTAGCGCCCCAAGCGGCTGCAGTCTTGTCGATATAATCGATGATACGGCCGCTGAACGAAGAGGCCACGAGTTCGGAGAGCTTGCGCGTCTCGGGCAGAGCGGCAGGGAGCGCGGTTTCGTAGAGGGACAGGAGCGCGAGGCCGGCCGGCTTGAGGACACGCAAGACGAACTGGCGGCGAAAATGCTTGTCCTGCTGGGCCATGTTCGCCCGGTCCGCGCCGAACCGGTCGACCAGGAAATCCCGCGCATTGCTGAGGCCGCAGGCCCGCAAATGCTGCGCAATTGCCGGCAGGATCAGCTGCTGGATCACTTCCCGCAAGACGTCTTCGCCGGCGATGCGAAACCCTTCCCGGAAGGTTTGGCTTGGCACAATGGCCCGGTTCGACTCGGCGTAATAGGTCGCAATCATCAAATCCGTCGTGCCGCCACCGACATCTATGCTGGCGACGCGGATCGAAGGTTGCGGCGCCCCTGTCGGCTCCGATTGAGGCTCGGCAAAAGCGCGAGGATGCCCGGCAAGTTCAAGAAAATCCGTAATATTGCCGCCGAACTTTTGCGCGATTTCGCTATAGAGATAGACGAACTGCGCGCAGCTCGCTTCGTCCCAGGATGCATGAACCTCGGGCACAATCACTCCGGGCGGTGGGTTTTCTGCCCAGCCCATGAGATCCCACACGAGCTTCAAGCCGGCCTGGGCGCGGCTGCGCAGGAGCCTCTGCTCGCGGACGGGCATGGCCGTGGGCAGCGTGAAGATGATCCGCCGCAGGCGGCGTGGCGTATCCTTCTCGCCGCGGCTGCCGCGGATTTGCGGATTGTTGATGAGCGAGAGCGTCTGCACCAGAATCTCGGCGACGAGCAGCGAGAAGAACGACGAGCGCGAGAAGGTGAGACGCACCGCCGGTTTCTCGACTTCGCCACGGTCGGCAACGAAGGCGAGGCGGTCGTAGAACCGGCGCTCGTCCGAGAGCTGGCGCAGCACGTCGCCGCGAAAATTCATGAAGCGGCGGGCCGCTAGATAGATCGTGGGCGGGGCGCCGTCGGCGCCGTAGTCGCCGGCTTGGAACCGCCATTCTTGATTGACCGGTTCGACATCGCACAAATAACGCTTGGGGCTCGACATGCCGCTCGTCCCCTCGGTCCCGTCACCACGCTCGCGGTAGCGTGCGGCTTCCGGGCCGACACGGACGAGGCTGGGCCAGAAAAAGGCCCGCGCGCGGGTCGAGGCCCGCGACAGATGTTCCTTGCCGAATTGCGCCTGCACCAATTGCACGTCGCTTTCGAACGGCTCCCTATAAACCCGGTGCGGTTCTTCGAGGTCGCGCAACTGCAGGATGAATGAATTGCCGAGATCGACCTTTTGCTGGTTCGGAAAATTCTCGATCAGCATACCGCACGTACGGCTGTTGCCGATGTCGAGGACCAGGTCGACATTGACGGGTTTGACCGTCGCATCGCTCGAGAGCGTGTCGATCAGTTTGATCCGCGGCAAAGCAACTAACGTGTCGAGCAGCTGAATGAACGTGACGTATCGTGCCGCATGTTCGAGCGCTTCCCGGTCCTCCGGACGCATTTGGCGCCCGCCCCTTTGAGCCGTCTTGAATTCTACGAAGAGCTCGTCAATCCAACGGTCGACCCATTCCTGATAGTCTACGAAATCGGCGCTTCCCGGGATCTCCCGCGGGTCGGACAGAAAACCGGCAATGTCGCGAAAAAGATGCGCGAGGGCGAATTCCTGCTCGGCGACGGCGTCTTGCGGGCTCGGGGCGACGTAGGCGCGATTGGGTCGGCGCTCAAGGAGCTCGGTGTCGAAGGCGAAGACGGCCCGGTGCGTGGCATCCTGCCTTTCGCCGGCATCGATCGCGGTAACCCGCACCCGGCACCAATTGTTTGGACCCTGATGGAACAGGTCGCGGCCCAAACTGTCCCGCCGCGCCTGAACAGCGAGAAACGGAACCGGCACCCATCGCGATAGAAACGGCTCCAAGGCCTTTTGTTTGGAAATGTCATACACCGAATCTGTGGCCTTCGCAGCGAAAGGCGGATCGGCATCGGGATCGTCATCGTTCCAGCCAGGCCGCAATTCGACCGGGAAAGAGCCGTCCGCATCGACTTCGTCGAGGCGCTTGTGCTCAATGAACGGACGCGAAAACCGAGGTCCGGATTCAAGGTCGAAGTCGAGGACGAGAAATTGCACCCCTGAATGCGGGACGATCCTGATAATCTCGGCATATGATCGGTTTGTCATAATTGCCCTCTAGACCGCACTTTTTCGGTACTCGACGCTGTGCATCGCCTTCAGCATTGCTTTGAATGAGTTAGCCTGTTTGCCAGAGCGTAGTCTTGTCGACCGGACGAGTCCATTAGATCGCGAAGAGTGTGCTCGAAATCAATAAGTTGAAGCATGGCCTCCAGTGCACGGTTCGGAAAGTCTGGCAACCTTCCAGCCCATCTTCTGTGACGTTATTCACATAGGTCCCGCTCAAACTTCAGACCTGTCGCGGCTGTCCCGGGCCAGCCGGCAAGTCGGTCAGCGGTGAAAGTTCGTAACGGTCACCGGCTCCCTCAATTGTTGAATCTGGCCCGCGATCTCCTGTTGACCGACAGAATCCCGCACGACCACAGTGAAAGGAATTTCACGCGTTGGCAGATCAAAGCGGTCGAAGAGGACGACTTCGACCCGGTATTCGCCGGCCGGCGGCTCGTTTTGCCAAGAGACATGTTCGACCGGCTGGTCCTTCGCCTCTTTCAAAGTGGCATTGCTATCGATCTCGAGCGTGCCGCCGCAGGCCGAGCGGTGACCGAAGAAAATCTGGCCGTCGGGGCAATAGACGTGGAGGTCGAGGTCCTCGCGGCCGCTCCAGATCAAGGTAATGTCCAGTTTCCCATGCGAGCCGCGCCCCTCGGTGCGCCGTTGGTCGGCCTCCTTTGCGTCCAGACGACGCTCGTCGCGTTGCGTGCGTTTGGGCACGACGCAGTCACTGCGTTTCTCCGCAATTTTGAGTTCCTCTGCGGCGATCTTGTCGCGCAGTGCCGAATAGCGCAATTCCTCCGAGACGAGATCGGACGAACTCGCGAATTGGCAATGATCCCCCAGCGCGCCGAAAATCGGTAGGTTCAAGCCGCAGGCCGGCAGCAATGCATAATAGCTGATCGCGACGAGGATGACGAACAGAGCCCAGAGTAGGGGGACCTGCCAGCGTCGCGGCGGCGGGGGGGCTGGGTGGCGCCGCCGCGGGCAGCGGCCGCCCCATTGGTGGCGGCGGCGGATCTCCGGTAGAGCGAGTAGTTGCCCTTTTCTCGCGCGAAATATTGCTGGTGCCTTCAATCGCAGCCCCGGCTTCAAGTCCGCTCTGCGGGACAGCCGCAGGTTGGCGCTTGACGAAGCGGGCTTGCGGCGCCTGACGGCCAATCGCGTGGCGTCCCCACGCCGTCAGAACGGGTTTTCCGTCGGCCGACCAGACGTGCTGCTTTTCGTCCGGGACGGTAAGAACTGTTCGCAGGGCCGTCGCAAGGCGCATATTCGCGTCGCCGCCTTCGGCTTCGACGCTCGCGGCAAATCGCAGGATTTCCCGGCGCCGCTCGTTGAGGCGCGCCATCAGCCGGTTGCCTTCGGGCTCGCTCAAGGCGGCAATGGGCTTAGGATCGTCGCGGGCGGTAATGTGCCAATGGGTCTGGCCGCGCGCCTCGTCATAGATCGGTTCCGCGAGAAGGCCTGCGGCCTCAGCCGAGACCTCGCGCAGCAGCACCTCGGTGAGCCGATCCCAAGTGAGTCCGGGCCCGAGTTCGGGCGGGGGCAATTCGCGATCGTTGCTCGATGAGACGTGGACGCTGTACATGGCTCCGGCCTATTGCGGAGCTGGCGGCTGCGGTGGAGACTGCGCGAGGGCCGGTGAGCTCACGCAAGCCGCGCCATCGCTTTTGAATGCAATGCCTTTATCCTTCAGGAACTTGTCGAGGGTTGACGCATCCTGCGCGACACTCGCGAATTGAGGGCCGCTTTTATTCTTGAGATCCCACGTATTGACGCCACCGACCCGGCCACAAGAGTCGACCAGCGGACCGCCGCTGTGCCCCGGAGCAATTTGCATGTCATGCAAAATGATCGGCAGGCTTTGTGCTCCCGCATCGATGACATTATTGACGCGGCCGTAGCGCAGATCGGGGCTCGGCACCGTCACTTGGCCCTGCCGCTGCAGTGCCGCATCGATATCGCTCTCGTTCAGGCTTTCCTGCAGCTTCTTAAGAAAATTTTGGAAAGTGACATCGGCTTGGATAACGAAGTTAGGAAACCCCGCGATATAGACTGTCGATAGTTTCGCGGGCGTGGGGCCGATGGGGAGAAAGACTTGGTTCGGGTTGGGTGCCAATTCGAGAACGGCAAAGTCGACGTCGAAATCCTTGGCGTCCGCCGATTTGTTAGAACGAGTCACCAGGCGAGCATGACGAATGGTGCCAAGCGCGGTGCCGAACGCGCGGCTCGCCACGAAAATCTTCTCGCCGTTGCTCTCTTCGACGACGTGGCGATTAGTGACAATGTTATGGTCGTTGATGAAGAAGCCCGTTCCCTGCGTGGCGCTGTTGGCGGAGTTGACGGAAAAAACGAGGACCGTCGCCGCTTCCAGCAGTCCCTCCATCGTCGATTTGTCGGCGTCCTTGCCATTGGCCGGGAGCTGGACTTTATCGGGCGGGCGCGGCAGCACCTCCATGTTCGCCGGCGGCCCCCCATGCTCCAAGTCCGGCACTTGGATGACAGGATCGCCGATTCGGCAGACGCGATCGCGCCCGACATCCTTCAGTGCATTGAGCTGCGCCTCGAGCGTTTCATTGACCAAATGCAATCTCTGCAGGGCCTGTTTCTCGCGTTGGGCGGAATCCCCGGACGGGAATTTGAGGACTCCCGGAAGCAGCAGGATGAGCAAAACAACGGCCGCCGCGACACTCGCAACGAGCGGGGCAAGCCATGGCCGGGCCGCAGGCGTCGCGCCCGGAGGCGGCGGTGGCGGGCCCGGTTGTGCCTCGAGGCCTGGTGGTTGCGGGGGCAGGGATCCGGACGCGGTTTCGGAAATCGGTGTTGGCATGACTCGGTTCGTTTCCTCCTCGATGCGCCGCCGTGCCTCGTCAGAAACAGTGTCGGGGCGCGCGGCTTCGACAGGGGGCAGTGTCAAAGTCGGTGCGAAGCGACCGAGCGTCCGCGCAAAATGGCTTTCGCGAGCAGCAACGTCAGCGCCGACACCGGCCGGTAGAAATCCCCAATCGACAAGGACCGGCTCGCCACCCACCGACAGAATACTCGTCGGGCCGAAAATGTTGAGCCACGTCCCCAGGGCCGAGCCAATCTCGGGGTCACGCAAAACAGGCTCCAGAGCGGCAAGCCGCGCCGAGAGTTTCTCGATGATAGGCTTGCGCGCGATCTCGTCAATCGTTTCGAGTTCGACCACGGCCCCGTCATTGGCACAATACCAGGATATCGTCGTTCTGGCCCCCGGCATGCCGCTGGGAAGGACCGGTTCGGCGAAGAGCGCCGCGGCATCGCGGCCGGCCGAACTTTCCAGCCGGTCGATCAAACTATGATAACTTTGGACGCAGGGAGCGCCGCCGATCAATGTCGGCTCGTGCCGGGTTACATCCGTGCCGCGAATGAAGTGGCGATTTTCACGCATGAATGCACCAGGTGACGCCGGCATTATGCTTGACGCGACACTATGCCATTAATTTCACCGGCCCGGCAAATCCAATCCTACGCGCAGGTCGGTTGTTTGGGATTTATCGCGAAAGACGAGACCCGTCCTCGGTCAATTCGGGCATAAGATGCGGTTGTGACGCCCGGATGAAGCAGCCGCCATCGAACCGGCGTGACAGATGCGTTCTGATTGTATATGCGAGGCCACCCGGCCGGGAGATAGAAATTGCGCTTGCGAGTTTTGGACGATGATCGTCCGGGCTATGCTCAACTTGCGTTCGATAGCCCGCTGAGCCAACCGACACTGGCCGTGTCGGTACGTTCGCAGTATGAAGGCGCCTTCCTTGGGCCTGACGGCACTTGGCAGAAATCCGCGCATTTCTTCGCCGCAGCGCGAATTGGCGGTGATGCGGGTTCGGCGCTTTATCGCGTCGGTCCGGAGATCGTCAATCATTTGCTGGACCTTGATCAGGTCGAGTTTGCCACTCGAGACCGATCGTTTTGCGTCGAGACCACATGGGAAAACGCCATTCCGCAAATGGGCGGCCGGCAAAAAGGTCATTTCGTCTATCGCGAGGCGTCACCGGGATCTGCCCCAATTGGAGCATCTCCGTCTCGCTCGATATCGGTGCGAGACGTGGAGCCGCTGGCTTTACCACCATCTCCGTCAACTCCGCCGCTGCCTCCACCGCCGCCAATAGGCGAGACTATCGACGCGGCGAACCGCGAGAAAACTTCCCCGGAGGAAGCCTACGAGCCACCGAACGAACTCGACCATGTGCCATCGCGCAGCGGCCGCCTCGTCGAGCTTCTTGCACACCACCGCGTCTATTGGCTGGCGGCTCTGGGTGTGGTCGGCTTGGTGGTTTTGGGATTTGGTGTCTATCAGGTCCTGCCTTGCGACTGGTTCGGCGCTAGTCATTGTGTTTTGCGGGGCAATGCGAAAGCCGAAGAGGGAGCGCTGCAGATAGCCCGGCAATGCGCTGCCGACAATGCGAGAAAATGCGCACTGCCAGGATGTTATGCAGCTTACCTCCACACGTTTGGCCTCTCCGGCGTTTACAAGGACGCAGCGCAGAGTGAAGCGGTCAGGCTTGATCAGAGCTGCCTCGACGAAGAAGCGATCTTGGAATCGGCGCGGGATTGCGCCGCCGACGCGGCACAAAAATGCGTACAACCCGGATGCTACGTGGATTACCTAGGCAAATACGGCCTGTCGGGAGTCCACAAGAATGAGGCTCGCAGCGAAGCAAACAATCTCGATGCAAATTGTGCGCGGGCGACGCAGGCAGAGAGTCCGGTCGACGGCGGAATGCCGGTGGCGATCGGAGATACCTACGAAAAGGTGAAGCGCGTCTACGGGACCCTCAAAACTCCGTCGGAATTCTGCGAAGGGGGGAATACGGGGACCGGGACCACATCTTGCAGCAAAAAGCAGCTTCGCTTGGAAGACCGCGGCATCTGGTTTTTTTTCGACGCTCAAGGAAAGATCTATTCCATGAGGTTCGATCCGCCATGGGCTGGAAGCGTCGGCGGCATAAAAATTGGCGATACCAAGGCTATGGTTGAGCGCCAACTCGGTACACCTAACGGGCGCGACGGGCCAAGTGTGGGCGTTGGACCCTACTACTTCAACGGAACTTACGTATATCGCAAGGCCGGCAAATTTATTGCTGTATTCGCTTTCGATTCTTCCCAGAGGGTGGTGAGAATTTTTATTTAAGGTCGCGGCAGTTTCCATTGCGTGAGAAACTTATGGTCACTAGCGGCAGCGGCGTTGCGTTGGAAAAACAGCCTGTCAGCGCGTCCAGTGTGAGACGTCCGGGCTAGCATTTGATCGACGTGCGCGGCTCTCCGATAAGCTTACGGGACAACATCAACAACAGGGGGGGGCCATCGAGTTTTGGCAAACGTCTCGGTAGCGACTGCCAATTCTCTCGGCCTTGCGGCGACCGATAATTTCATGCCAGAGGCGATAGAGGAATTCAGGTGAAATTCTCCTGTTGTCGCATAGCTATTCCGCTAGAAATCGTCGACTGGCCATTTGCCTTGGCCTGACGATCCGTGACGATTTTATGACAGAGAGGCTGAAGCAATTCTCATCGAACTGGCGTGACAGTAGCGTCCTGGTTGTGTATGCGACGCTATCCGGCAAGGAGATGGAAAATGCGCTTGCGCGTGTTGGACGAAGACCGTCCGGGCTACGCTCAACTTGCGTTCGACAGCCCGTTGAGCCAGCCGACGCTGGCCTTGTCGGTACGTTCACAGCAAGAAGGCGGCTTTCTTGGGCCTGACGGCGCGTGGCAAAAGGCCGCGCATTTCTTCACCGCAACGCGAATTGGCGGGGACGCCGGTTCGGCGCTGTATCGCGTCGGTCCGGAGATCGTCAATCATCTTCGCGAGCTTGATCTCGTCCAATTTGCCGCTCGGGACGGATCGTTTCGCGTCGAAACCACGTGGGAAAATGCTGTCCCACAGATGCTTCCCAGGCAAGGCGGCCGTATCTATCGCGAGCCGGGCGGCATGCCGGTTGCGCCCCCCGTCGGGCTGGCAGCTGCCGGAACGATATCGGCGCCAGAGCCGGAGCCGGAGCCCACGCCTTCGCCACCGCCTGCGCGCCCGCCTTCACCGCCGCCTTTGCCACCGTCGCCGCCTTCGCCTCCTGTAACGGAGTTCGAAGAGGAGGCGCATGACAAGGACCTTGCGGAAGAAGAAGGCTACGAGCGGTCGGACGAGTTTGAGGATGTGCCGCCGCGGCGCGACGGTTTCGGCGAGCTTGTTTCGCGGTATCGCGTCTATTGGCTGGCGGCTTTGGCCGTCGTCGGCTTGGCGTTTCTGGGATTTGGTCTCTATCAGTTCCTGCCCTGCGGGTGGTTCAACCGCTGTGTCGTATCGGACGATGAACTGGCTGCCAAAACGGCTCGCACCTGTGTCGTCGCTAAGAGGCAGGCCAGTCGCTATTGCGAGGTCACGCAAGAATGTATCGGGCCCTATCTCACGAGTTTTCCGAATGGGCAGGCGCGGCAAGAACTGCTGGAGACAGCCAGGGCAGCCGATAAAGATTGTCAGGACAAGGTGGAGAAGGATCTCCACCAATGTATCGCGGATTTGAAGGCGCAGGGCCGATCCGCATGTGACGTTCAGCCGACCTGCATCCAACCCTTCCAATCGCTCTATCGCAGCGGCCCTTTGCGGGCGAAAATCGATGATGCCGCACGCCAGGCGCTGCTGGATTGTATACCATCCCCGAATGCGGAATTGGAGGCCTTGCGCAAGGCCCGCCAATGCAAAACCGACAATGCAAAAAAATGCGCATTGCCGGGATGTTATGCGGCTTATCTCAATGCATATGGCCTTACTGGAGTTCACAAGAACGAAGCGCAGAGCGAAGCCGTCGAGCTCGATCAGAGCTGCCTCGACGAAGAAGCGACCTTGGACACTGCGCGGGAATGCGCTGGCGATGCTGCAAAAAGATGCGCGCAGCCGCGATGTTACGCGGATTACCTGAGCAAATATGGCCAGTCGGGAGTTCACAGGGACGAAGCGAAAACCGAAGCTTCCAAGCTCGAAAGCGAATGTCCCAATCCGGCACGCCAGCAGAAGGATGAGGAGGAAAGCGCCTTCCGATCCGCGCAGCGCTGCGCCTCAGGGGCTGCGCCTTGCGCGGTGAAGCAATGCTATGATGCTTATCAGAAGACATATTGTCCCGCGGCTGCGCATTGTTCCGATGCGCAAGCCGAAGTTGCCCGCGCCTTACAGAGCTGTCCACGCGAGCGAGAAACGCCTGCCGTCGCGACCGGCAAATATATGGCGCGGTCGGAAGCGGCTTGCGGCGCCAAGCGGGACAATTCCGTCGTCGTCGATGTGGCGGGTGGCCGGATAAGCTGGGAACATGAGTTTCTCGGCATCAAATATCAGTGGGAGGGGACCATCGATCCATCCGGAAACGTCTCGGCGAAAGTCGCCAATTTTCCCGGATATACGGCAACCGGTCATTTCACCAAGGAAGGCGAAAAGGAAATTCAGATGGCCTATCCGCATTGTGCAACGGGCGCGGTCCCGTTGGCGATCATCAAGCAAATTCAATAGCCGGACGGGCCTGCATAGTGCTGCCGCTCTTGCCGCGGGAGGGCGTCAGCCGTTCCAGCCGCAATGTTCGTCGCTGACCTTGATGAATTGCTCGGTGAATTTATTCCCGATCCGCCCGAGGTTCTGTATTTCGCAGGACGATTGATTGGAGTCGTCGTTGCCGCAGGTAATATCGGCTGCGACCTGATAGCCATGCTTTTGGCAATTGACCTGATCATGATGCATGAACACGTGCTTGTGATCGGGCGAAATTCGGGCGCGGAGGCTGCCCTGGCAAATATCGCCGTCGGTATAGCGACTTTGCACCATCCCGCGGCCATCGCTCCGGAAACAATAACAAATCCGCACTTTTCCAATGGGTGTTCGTGCCGCATCGTCGGTGGTCATTTCAATGTCGCCGCGGGCGGTCTGCCAGCATCCCTTCAGCTCCTCGACCTTTTCTGGAACCTTGAATTCCTCTGCGATCGGCGGCTTTGGCTGGGGTGTCGGCTTCGGTCTCGGCGGCAGCGGCAGAGGTTGGGGGCAGGCAGGCAAAAGCGCGAGACGGATTTCCTCGGTGTGAATGCTGGACCGCAACTGAGCCTCTCTCTCACGTTCGGCGGCGAGTTTGTCGTCAGGGGCCGGTGCTGAACATGCGGTAGCCCCAAACAGGGGCGCGAAGCCGAGGTCGCATGCCCTCAGCATGACGTAGCCGCCCGTCAAGATCAGGAGCGCAAAGGCGCCCCAAAGAACAGCGTTGAGCCCGGCCTGGCGCATTCTCTTCGTTTCCGACACACGTGAATACGCCACAATTTGGCACAAACGAGCGCTGACCGGTAGTCTCGTTCGGCAATGTCATACAGCCTGGATGCTAAGAATTTCAGGGTTCGTTTCCGGCATATCGCGGTTGCGACGGCGATTTGCCGGAGGAGTACCGCTTGATTCCTCGAAACGGCGGCCCATGAGTGACCCGGTGCGACACGTGCACATAGTTGCGCGGCTCGCCTGGAGGGATGTGACGCCAGCGAGGTTCACAAGAACGAGACGACGACCTCGGTATTGCCGAAGCCGGCGACACGGAAATTCAGGCGAACTTTCCGCATTGTTTCCCTGGCGCCGTTCTTCTGGAGTCATCACGAAACTGCAATAGCCCGACGGGCCGGCATTGTGCGTCAGCCGCGCGAGGGTCTCAACCGCCCCAGCCGCAGTGCTCGTCGCTGACACGAATGAATTGCTCGGTGATTTTCGTCCTCTTCTTGTTGAGATTAGTTATTTCGCAGGACGTTTGGTCGGATTGGTCGTTGCCGCAGGTGATGTCGGAGGCGACATAAAGGCCATGTTGCCGGCAACTGACATTGTCATGATGCATGAACACGTGATCGCGCGAAATGCGGGCGATGAGGCCGGCCCGGCAAATATCGCTGTCGGTATAGAGAATCTGCACCACTCCCCGGCCGCTGCTTCCGAAACAATAGCAAAACCGCGCCTTTCCTACAGGTTTTTCCTGATCATCGACGATAACAAGATCGCCGCGCGCCGACTGCCAGCATCCCTTCAGTTCCTCGACCTTCTTAGGAACCTCGAATTTTTGGACGATCTGTGGATCCGGCTTGGGCTCCGGCGGCTTCGGCGGCAGAGGCTGGGGGCAGGCCGGCAGCAGCGCGAGGCGGATTTCCTCGGTGTGAATGCTGGACCGCAACTGAGCCTCTCTCTCGCGTTCGGCGGCGAGTTTGTCGTCGGGGATCAGTGCCGCACATGTGGTGGCCCCAAAGAGGGGCGCGAAGCCGAGGTCGCATGCCCTCAGCATGACGTAGCCGCCGGTCAAGATCAGGAGCGCAAAGGCGCCCCAGAGAACAGCGTTGAGCCCGGCCTGGCGCATTCTCTATCGTTTCCGACACGCTGGAACTCGCAGCACTTTGGCACAATTGGCCGTTAATCGATAGTCTCGACCGGCACGATGAGATTTTACGACGGTGTCACATTACCATTGTGCAGATATCTATATAGTGCCGATTGAGCCAGGCAACGATACAGATTGGGCATCCCACTGCCGGGGCGCAATTGGCGGCGCAGGGCCTTTCCGACGAGGACGGAACACACCTTGCCCGAGAACTCATTTGGAGGGGATCATGGTGGTTTTCCCGATTGTGAGGATTGGTCTCGTCTCGACAGCACTGGGCGTTTGCCTCTTCTCGCAAAACGGCCTCGCTCAGCAATCGAGCACATTTTGCCTCGAAAGCGGCATGCAGATCAGCGTCGAACATTTCGAGGTTCGGGATGGAAAGTTCTTCCTTTACGTGCCGGGCAGCGCGAAGCCGCTCGAATATGGATCGAGCGCGATCAAAGGCATAAATGTTCCCTGTCAGAAAGAGCAGCCCAAGCCAATCGCAGAAACTGCGCAGCCGACGGTTTCTGGCCAATTCGGCATTCAGGGTTCCAATACGATCGGGGAACGGCTGATGCCTATGCTGATTGAAGCCTACGCGCAGAGGAAGTTCGGCATGAAGCCGACAAACAAGCTAATCGGCAGTGAAGAACAAGAAATTACCATAATGGCGACGACGGGGACGCGCGCGGTGATCCAGCTCCAGTCGAAAGGTTCGGGCACGGCGACGCCCGGCTTACTCGAAGGCAAAGCAATCATCGGCATGGCTTCGCGGCAACTCAAGCCCGAAGAAGAAAAGAAACTCAACGAAAAGTTCAATATTAAAATCCTCTCGCCGGGCAACGAACATGTTCTTGCCCTCGACGGATTGGCTGTGATCGTCAATTCGGGCAATCCAGTTAAAGAGCTGTCTCTCGACAAGATTGCACAGATCTTCGCTGGTGAGATCAGCAATTGGCACGACGTCGGCGGTGAGGATCTGCCGATCAATCTTTACCGCCGCGACAACAAATCGGGCACTTTCGACACGTTCAAGAGCCTGGTCATGGCGCCCGCCGACGGCACCAAACGTGATGTCTCGCCGCAAGCCAAGGCCTTCGAATCGAGCGAGTCTCTATCGGACGAAGTCGCTCATGATCCCAAAGGCATAGGCTTCATCGCGCTGCCCTATATCGGCAAGAACACCGCGCTCGGCATCTCGTCGTCTTGTGGAATAGCGAGCACCCCGTCGAAATTCGCAGTCAAGAGCGAAGAATATCCGTTGGCGCGGCGCCTCTATCTCTACACGATTGGAGCACCTGCCGACCCGATTGCGCGTGATCTGCTCGACTTCGCTTTGTCCGACGATGCGCAACCTACCGTTCAAGAAGCGGAGTTCATTGATCAGGCGGTCGATTTCCAGGATGACGACGCGCAGCGCCGCTGGGCCCAGGACCTGACGAGCGATCCGTCGCGCACGCTGCCTGCTGACAAACCCGTGCCGAGGGCGGCCCTCGACGAATTCGGCCGGGTCATGGACAAAGCGCATCGTACGACGATCGCTTTCCGCTTCGAAAAAGGCAGCGCCCAGCTCGACACGCGTGCTGTGCAGGACGTAGCTAGGCTTGCCCGCTACCTGTCTGCACCGGCGCAATCGGGCAAGCGGTACATGATCGCGGGATTTGCCGACTCGACGGGCAGCTGGGCTGCCAACAGCCGCCTCGCCCTCGACCGCGCTCGCGCGGTCGTCGCCGAGTTACAGAAAGCCGGGATCCGCGTGCCGCGCGACAGCGTCGCGCCTTTTTCCTATATGGCGCCCGTTGCTTGCAATGATACCGAGGCCGGAACCAGAAAGAACCGGCGCGTCGAAGTGTGGATTGCGCGTTGAAGGCCGGAGTCATGCGTAACTGCGAATGGCGGTGGCAATGATGCGGTCATCGCCGTCACGGCTTTTGGCATCGCTTGCGGATAAAAAAATCTCGACCGGGGCTGGCGTCTCGCCACAGGGGTTGCTGGTCGGTAACCCGTGGCAAACCAATTGACAGCACCGGATGCATCGGCTGAGGTGGGCTTTAAACCGCCGATTTTCATCATCTAAAGACAGAGTGAATTCAAACATAACGATTGATAGAAACATAACGGAGGCCAAAGAAGCCGCGAGACGAAGTGCCACCTGCGAGCATATTGCGGGGTTCGCGGCACCGCGTAGAAGGTCAACTGATGGATTTCGGTAAAGGCCTTTTTGCACCGCTGCGTTCCGCGCTCCTCGTCGCAGCGATTGTCGTCGTGTTTTCAGCCTTTTGGATTTGGTTGTTCGCGCATCGCGCGTTTACTGAGCAATCGGGCTCCATGAACCCGACCCTGCAAGCCGGCGATTATCTTTGGATCTCGACTTTGTCCTATGGCTTGTCGAAATACACATATCCGATCAATTTCGGGCTGGGCGATGCGCGTTTTTTTGCCTCTCTGCCGCAGCGCGGCGACGTCGTCATATTTAAGAACCCGAGACTCGACTCGGAATACTGGATCAAGCGGGTGATTGGCCTGCCCGGCGACAAGATACAAATGAAGCAAGGGCGTCTCTTCATCAACGGGATGATGGTCGCACGCAAACGCATCGCCGATCTGACGGCGACAAGCTTGTCTGGTCAGGCGAGGTCGGTGCCGACTTATGATGAGACTTTGCCCGAGGGTGTCACATATACGATCTTGGAGATAGAAGGCGACACGGGGTTTTACGACAACACCGGCGTCTATGAAGTTCCGCCCGGCCATTATTTTGTCATGGGCGACAATCGCGACAATTCCGTCGACAGTCGAATGCCGTTTGAACATGCCGGAATTGGCATGGTGCCCTTTGAAAATTTCGTCGCCCGTATCGACATGGTCTATTTCTCGACCAAGCAAGCCGGTCGCATCTTTCAACGTGTTCGATGATCCCGTCCGTTCAGATCCGCGAAGCAAGTGTCTGGACTGACCGACGCGGCCGCCGTCATGCGAACTGCGAGGCCTCGATGCGGGACTCAGACTCGATAAACACGCGAAGTCAACAACAGATACCATCTTTGATTGTTTATGACGGATGCTATAACTTGGTGCCTGTCCATTAAGAAACATCGGATCTATCCGATGTCTAAAAATGGCGGAAAAAATGATTCCGCTTTCCCGGGCTAGCCGCCACGTACTGCGGTTTCCATGACCAGACTAGAGACCTATCGGCGCAAGCGCAATTTCGAGCAGACCCCGGAGCCGCGTGGCAAGATCCTCCGCCGCGCCGGCGAGGCGCTGAGCTTTGTCGTGCAAAGGCACGACGCCAGACGCCTCCATTATGACCTGCGTCTCGAACTCGACGGGGTCTACAAATCCTGGGCCGTAACCAAAGTGCCATCGCTCGATCCGGCCGTGAAACGGCTTGCGATCGAGGTGGAGGATCATCCGCTCGACTATGGGGCTTTCGAAGGCACGATCCCCAAAGGGGAATATGGTGGCGGCACCGTTCAGCTCTGGGATCGCGGAGAATGGCGGCCGCAGGGCGACGATCCCGCTTGCGACCTTCGGGACGGCCATCTGACATTCGAACTCGTCGGCGAAAGGTTGAAAGGCGGCTGGGCACTCATTCGAATGCGCCCGCGCAAGGGGGAACGGGCGCGCGAAGCCAAGCCGTCCTGGCTCCTGATCAAGGAGAAGGATGCCGCGGCGCGGCCCGATGATCCAGATGGCCTTTCTGCTGCCGAGACATCGGTCGCAACGGGCCGCACTTTAGAAGAGATTGCCGCGGGGGCGGCGCCAAAGCAGCGGTGCTAGCCGGCACGCAACGTCACGCCGGAAATACCGCACGCGCCTCGCATCGAGAAAATAGAAGCCATGGCAAGTTCGCGCGGCACAGGAATCGAGACTGCGGATACGGATGTTGCGGGCGTCGTGATCACGCATCCCGACAAAGTCTTGTGGCCTGCGACCGATGCGACGACGGCCGTGACCAAGCTTGATCTCGCCCATTATTATCAGGCGGCCGCGGACTACATCCTGCCGCATATTGCCGGGCGCCCCTTGTCGATCGTGCGCGCACCCGATGGCATAGGCGGCAAGCATTTCTTTCAGCGCCATGCCGGTACCGCGCCTATGCCGAGCATTGAAATAGCCGGCGAAAAGAAGCCTTTCGTGGCTATCGAGACGGAAGCTGAACTCGTCGGCCTGGCGCAAGCCGCAGTGCTCGAAATCCATCCCTGGGGGTCGCGGCCGAATGAGCCCGATGTTCCCGAACGCCTGATTTTCGATCTCGACCCGGCGCCGGATGTGGCTTTCTCGGCGGTCATGGCGGCCGCCAAGGAGATACGCACTCGACTCAAAGCCTGCGGCCTCGTCGCCTTTGTCAAAACAACTGGCGGCAAAGGGCTGCATGTTGTGGCGCCAATTAAGGGCACAACGGGGAAACCTGTGACTTGGGCGGCGTGCAATGACTTTGCGAAAGCCTTTGGCCGCGCCATGGAGGCGGAGTCGCCGACACGCTACACGACAAAACTTGCAAAAGCGGCGCGCAACGGCAAGATATTCATCGATTACCTGCGTAATGAGCGCACCGCAACGGCCGTCGCGCCATGGTCGCCTCGGGCGCGGCCGAGCGCGCCGGTGTCCGTCCCGATCAGTTGGGTGCAATTGCGCGCCGGATTCGATCCGCGGAAATTCGTGCTTGCGCGCACGGGGCCGCTCCTGCTCCGGCCAGATCCTTGGCAAAGCTTTTGGATTTCGGCAAAATCGCTCTATGCGGCGCATAAGAAGCTGCTCGCGGATCATTGAGCAGACCGAGCCCGTCAGAGACGAGTTCAGTCTATTGACCAAATGGAGAAGTTCCGGTGAGGTTAAGCGGCACGGTGATCGCCGCGTGAAGTGGCCAAGTCGCTTACCAAGTCGCTTACCAAATCGCTTGCGTCGTGCTAAATCGGTTAGGCTGTGCCGACCATGGACGGCCACACAAGATCACGATGATTTTGGATTGATTCAATCCAAAATCATGAACGTGATCGATTCTAATAGATTAGAGCGGGATATGCAGATAAGCTTGCGCAATCTGCGTAAACTTGATTGCGCCGGAAAATCGGTTCCCACTTTTCCTCATCCCGCTCTATCTTTTAAGATTCGCCGCGGGATCAGACTTCCGCAGTTTCGTCGTGCATCAACTGCGGACATGAGAAACGGACCTTTCAATGGATCTGGCGCTCAATTGCGGACTGGCAGCTTCGTCTTTGGGTGAGCGCTATCAGGCGGTTCGCGGCGTGAGCGAAATTCTCGCCAGAGGTCTCACTTTCGAGGACCAGACCATTCAATCCATGCCGGACGCCAGTCCGACAAAATGGCATCTAGCCCACACGTCTTGGTTCTTCGAACGAATCATTTTGCAGGCTTTCGCTGAAGGCTATGTGCCTTTCGACAAGAGATATGATTATCTGTTCAATTCTTATTACGAAGGTCTTGGCCCACATCATCCGCGGCCGCAGCGCGGCCTGCTCAGCCGTCCTTCCGGAAAGGACATTCTCGCTTATCGCAATTATGTCGACCAGGCGATACTCAGACTTCTCGAGCGTGGCAAACCGGAAGTTGAAGCGCTGGTCACCTTGGGGCTGAACCACGAAGAGCAGCACCAGGAACTCATCCTGACCGACATCAAGCATGCTTTCTTCGTCAATCCGCTGCGCCCGGTCTATGCCCCGCCCGAGCCGCGCGGCGCGCAAGACGGAACGGCTCCGAACTTCGTCGATTTTCCCGGTGGAGTGGTAAGTATTGGCGCGCAAGGCACCGCTTTTTCCTTCGATAATGAAAAGCCAGCCCACGCGGTGCTGTTGCAGCCCTATCGGCTTGCGGTTCGGCCGGTGACTTGCGGGGACTATCTCGCTTTCATCGAAGCTGGCGGCTATCGACGCGCCGCATTCTGGCTCTCAGACGGGTGGGGGCTCGCGCAGCAGGAAGCCTGGCAGGCGCCGCTCTATTGGCAACAAATGGGACGCGACTGGCAAATCTTCACGCTGCGCGGCGAAAGGCCGCTCGATCTCCATGAGCCGGTTGCACATGTGAGCTGTTTCGAAGCGGCGGCTTTCGCCGCCTGGGCGGGAAAGCGGCTGCCGACCGAGTTCGAGTGGGAAGCGGCGGTGGCGTCGCAACAGGTCACGGGAAATTTTCTCGAACAGCGGCATTACCATCCGCGCGCCGGCGGCAGCGGCAGCGCGATCGAGCAAGCATACGGCGACGTGTGGGAATGGACGCGCTCGTCCTATGATCCTTATCCAGGCTACCGGTCCTTCGGTGGCGCGCTCGCCGAGTACAACGGCAAATTCATGATCGGCCAAATGGTTCTGCGTGGCGGCTCCTGCGCCACGCCGCAAAGCCACATACGCGCGACCTACCGTAATTTCTTCCCCCCATCCGCGCGTTGGCAGTTCAGCGGCTTTCGCCTCGCGGAGGATCAATGAGAGACACGCGGCTCCCAGCATCGAGTTTGCCGCGCCCTCAGACGCTGGCTGCGGCAAGCGACTTTGCCGCATCCATGCTCGATGGCCTGCTGGCAAAGCCGAAGCGAATGGCCTGCAAATTTTTTTACGACCGTGAAGGTTCTGCTCTTTTCGAGCGTATCTGCACCTTGCCGGAATATTATCAGACCCGCACGGAGCTTCGACTGCTCGCCGATTATGCCGACGAGATTGCGATGCTCATGGGCGAGGGAATAGAACTGATCGAATTCGGCGCCGGCGCGCTTGCCAAAGTATCGCTGCTCCTCGATGAGCTAAAGTCCCCGCACCTTTATATGCCGATCGACATATCGGGTGAGTATCTCAGATCGGTCGCAGCTAAATTCGAAGGCGATTATCCCGATCTGTCCGTGCAGCCGATCGTTGCCGATTTCACCAAGCCTCTCGTTCTGCCTGCGAAAGCTGAAGGCAGACGGCGTGTCGGCTTCTTCCCGGGTTCGACGATCGGCAATCTCGATCCGCTCGAAGCTTTGCAATTCCTGAAGAATACCGCGGCAAGTTTGCGAGGTGGCGGCCTCCTCGTCGGTGTCGATCTCATCAAGGACCCGGCGGTGCTGCATGCAGCCTATAACGACGCCGAAGGCGTAACCGCAGCCTTCAATAAAAATCTCTTGGCGCGCGCCAATCGCGAACTCGGCGCCGATTTCGATCTGAATGGCTTTGCCCATTATGCGTTTTACAACCCGGTCGAGCAACGCATCGAGATGTACCTCGTCAGTCTGCAGCACCAATCGGTCGATATAGCCGGCACGACGATCGGTATCGCCAATGGCGAAGCCATTCACACCGAGAATTCCTACAAATATACCGTCGAAGGATTTGTGAAGCTCGCCTCGCGCGCGGGGTTCATTCCGCGTGCCGCTTGGTGCGATGCCGGCAATCTCTTCAGCCTGCACTGGCTCGAGACGTTGTAACATTTGCCAATTCGGCTGGCCGGAACCAACGCCCGTCCTTCTCCTCGCCGCCGCCGGGGCGCTCGGCCGAGGCGCAATGGTTAGCCGTCTTGACGAACTCAGCCGCGATCATTATCTCGCAGATATCTCACGTATAGTTTATGTATTTCATCAATGGACGGCAGAAAATGACCGATTCCCGAGGGAATTGAGCGCTCCGGGAGGCAGCCCATGCGAAGTGTTACCGAGTATCGTATGAACTGGCGAAGTCTGATGCAAAAGAAAATTCGCAAGTCTTAAAGAAATACCTATATGTAACTTTGCCAGTGCGAACCAATTTGCCTTCAAAACGTTTTCTAATACAAAACTTATTCAGGGGGATCTGACATGGCAGAAGTTCGATATCTAGTCGTCAAGAGAAACGGCGAATGGAAGATTACTTTGGGCAGTTCGCAAATGGGGCCTTATCTGGATCGGGTCCATGCGATCGACGCCGCGATCGACATGGCGGATCGCGATGGGCGCGACGGGCGCGAGTCGCAGGTTCTGGTGCGCGGCGAGGATCGGCAGTTGCGAATCGAATGGACCTATGGGCGCGACCCCTATCCCGAGTATCCCGAGTCCCTCGCGGTCCCGAAGCAATTTCGCGCAAGCATAGCCTAGCGCGGGATGCGGAAAAGGGGAAATCGGTTTTCCGCTAGAATCCCGCTCTAAATCATCGTGATCTAGCGCGGGACGTGTAGATAAGTTTACGCAATCTGCGCAAACTTATCTGCAGTGGAAAGCCGGGTCCCACTTTTCCCAATTCCGCTCGAGGCGAACGTGAGGCTCGGATTCGCTTGCGGACAGATTCGACTTAGAGTTTCCCGGTGCCGCAAATCGGCGTCTTTACGGCGTCTCCCGGAGCTCCCAGGTCGGCGCCATTTCGTCCAAGACGCGGCGGATCGCCTTGTGCCGGCTGCACCTCGCGAAATAGCGGCTAATCGGCGGGTAGGCTTCGAGCAACGCCGGCTTGCCATAGGCAGCTGCGACCTTCGGGAGCATGAACAGAGCGGGCGCCAGCCCGCAGTCGGCCATCGTCAACTGCGAGCCGCTCGCAAAGGGTTCATCGCCGACATAGATCTGCAGCGACGATAGTCCCCGTACGAGCCGCGTCAGCCACACGGCCGCGCTCGCATCGCGATTCGCGGGATCGGCCTGCCGGGAGAGTTCGACCAGCGGCGTCATGATCTGGAGTTCGCCGATGCGTTGCAGCAGGCGCACCCTCGCCTTGGCTTCAGGCCCGGCCGGCCGCATTGGCGGCTCGGGAAATTTATCCTCCAGATATTCGATGATCGCGGCCGATTCCGGCAGCGGCGTTCCGTCTTCGAGGATAAGGCACGGAATCGTGCCGACCGAATTAATGGCGTGGAACTTCGCCGACAGCAAACCGCCCGGCGGCGGTTCGATCTCGATATTCAACCCTTTGGCATAGATCGCGGCTCGCACCGGAGCGGAGAATGGCGAACTATCTTCCGAATAGAGCTTCATGACGCCTCAGTTGGTCTGCCGCCCATTGCGGTTATGACTTTGAATTGAGTCAATCCGGAGTCATCGCGATCTATCGCGACATTTGTGACTGCGTGCGAGATGTCAAGACCAGCAGAGTACGCAGTTTCCCGCCCGTTGCAAGGACGCACCGCTGGCACAAGCGGAAGCGAGTTGGCCCATGCTGGCGCACGTCGTCACATTGCGCATTATCCTGGTAGTTTGACAGTCTGACATGACAAAGATGACAAGACCGCCGCCCGCGTCGCCGCTTGGAGCCCTCAGCGCAACGACATACCGTGCATGCCGGCGACAGCCCCGACGATCGTGACAAGGCTCAGCGCCAGCAACACCCAATGAAGTCTCTGGAGCAGCGTGAATGTACTCTGCGGAGCGCGCCGAGCCCGTGCCTCGAACCAGCGGTCGAGAAACAGCGGCTCGGCAATGAACAGCATCAGCGTGAATAGGAGCCAGATCAGGACCATCGCATCGAGCCACCAATATTCGATGGTCGGGAACGCTGACCACAGGTTCAGCCGATCCACCATGTAGAAGCCGCTCGCGGCGGTGAGCAGCGTCGTGCCGCGCGCTTGCCAGGCAAAGCGTCGTTCAATCGTCGCGAAGAACGCGATCCGTTCCTCCACGCTCTTAAATCGTCGCACCGCCGGCAGCAGGACGGTCGTGACCATCGCGACGCCGCCGATCCAGAGCACGACAGCTAGCACGTGTATCGCGAGCGCGATCGTGACATCAGCCATGGGATCGCCTCGATCGTGTCTTGCCTGGCGGCCTCGGCGTCGCGGCCTTCTGGAGTTGCAACGAGAGGTCTGGATCGTCGATCAGCGGGTCGAGTCCACAGGCGGCGGCCAGGTGTTTTGCGTCTCGGATTGTGATCGTCTCGCCCTGGACGGTGATGCCTTCCGCCTGCAACGCCGACAGCGCGCGCGAAAAGCTCTCGCGTGTTATGCCGAGTTCCGACGCGATCAAATTCTTCTCATAGGGCAGGATAGCGCGGTGCGGGGTGCCTTGCCGCCTAGACAAGGCGAGGAGATAGCATCCGACACGCTCTGTGGCCGTGCGCAGCTTCAGGTTCTTGATCTGCCGAACCAGTCGCCGAAACTGCCCGGCGAGGCTGCCGATCACCTCTTGCGCCAGCAGTGGCTCTCGCAGCACGGCGCGGCGAAACACGCCGGCGTGGATCAGGAGGAGCCTCGACGGCTCCGGCACGCGCGCCCGCATGAGATAGGGCGATCCGCTGACGACCGCGGCCGGGATGACGAGATCCGGCGGTTCCACCACCTCGATCAGCACCTCGCGTCCGCTGCTCGATCGCCCGAGAAGATGCGCCGAGCCGGCCAAGACGACATGTTGGAAGGTCGGCATCTCGCCTTGTTCGAACAGAATCGTTCCCGCTGCCACCGCGTGTAGCACCGCATTCTGCAGCAATTCCGTGCGGCTCGACGCCGGCAGCGCCCGCAACAAAGGCACAGCTTCCAGTTCGGGTCCCGGCTCTGTCATGGCGTTCAACAACTCCTTTGCAACAAGGCGAAGGCTACCCTGATCGTCTCATTGACGTGATAATTATCACATGTCATATTGATTTATATCAATTACTGAGGCGGCTGCTTCGCACATCCTGCCGACCGGATGAATGCCAGCCGAAGCAACGGCTGTCCGACGTTGCGACCGGAAAGCTGGCAACGATACCCGAACCGGAAGGAATTGAAACATGGCGATGCGCGCGGATGTTGTTGATCGGATCGCGGAAAACCCCGTGCGCAACGATTCGACAAGGCCGCAGCGGCGCGAGCAGTTCGAAAGCAGGAGATTGTGATGCAATACGACGATCCGATCTTCTGGCGCGCCGGTGCCATTGCGACAACGCTGGTCATGGCGGTCGTGCTGGGCTTCCTTACCATCGACAGCCTTGCCACGATCGCTCCCGGCGGCAGTCATGTGCCCCAGTACACGGTCATCAACCGTCACATCGGCTACGCCAACGACGCAAAACTCGGCCACGACATGCCGGTCATCGGCAAGGACGAGCCCCTGTTCGGCAAGGCGGTTGACGTGGCAGAGGCGGAGCGCCTGATCGTCAAGGGTAAGCTTGTCATTCAGAGTCGCGCCTGCATCGACTGCCACACCTTTATGGGCAACGGCGCCTACTACGCGCCGGATCTTACCAAGGCCTGGCTCGATCCGGCCTGGGAAGCCTGGCAAGCGATCACTGGCGCTGACAGCAAGGAAGAAGCGATGGTCGCCTTCCTTATGGACCCAGAAAAATACGCCACCTGGGAACGGAAGATGCCGAACCTCGGCATCACCCGCGACGAAGCCGTGGCCACGGTCGCCTATCTTAAATGGATGTCGGCGATCGACACCAACGGATTCCCGATCCACTTCGGCCAGATCAAGGTCGGCGACTAGGAGAACCGTCATGTCTCGCTCCCAACGGCTCGCGATCAAGTACTTGGCGGCGGCGATCGCCTTCTTCGGCGTCATGACGCTGGCCGGCCTGCTCTCCGCCGTCTACTACGTCGATCCCAACTTCCTATTCGGCCTGCTGCACTTCGACATCGCCAAGATTCTGCACATCGACACGCTCATCATCTGGCTGGTGATGGGCTTCATGGGTGCGATCTATTGGTTCCTCCCCGACGAATTCGGCCGCGAGCCGGTGGGCATCTGGGCGGCCGAAGCGCTGTTCTGGGTGTTCTTTGTCGCCGTTCTCGTGGTGGCGGTGATATTCGTCTTCATCCAGTGGGGACCGGCCACCGAGAGCACGCTCTGGTTCGTCCAGCAGGGTCGCAAATACGTCGAGGCGCCGCGTTGGGCGGCGGTCGGCATAGCACTGGTCTTGCTCGTATTCGCCTGGAACGTGGTCGGCACCGCTCTCAAGGTCAAGCGCATCACGGGCATCATGGCCGTGCTCAGCATCAACATGGTGCCGCTGGTGCTGCTCTATTTCATCGCCTTCCCGTCGATCCCCGATATGGCGACCGACCTTTATTGGTGGTGGTGGCTGGTGCATCTCTGGGTCGAAGCAACTTGGGAGATCCTGATCGGCTGTATCATGGCTCTCGCGGTGATGCAGCTCCTCGGCACCTCGCGTCGCATCGTCGAAGGCTGGCTCTATATCGAGGTGACGCTCGTGCTCGGCACCGGCATCCTCGGGCTCGGCCACCATTATTTCTGGATCGGCACGCCCGACTACTGGCTCGGCATCGGCGGTTTTTTCTCGGCGCTCGAACCCTTGCCGCTCCTCGGCATGGTGGTCCACGCGATTTATGACGCCGGCACCCACCACATGAAGACCAGCAACCGGCCGGCATTCTATTGGATGCTGGCCGAGGCATTCGGCAACTTCCTCGGCGGCGGCGTCTTCGGCTTCATGGTAACCCTGCCGCAGATCAACCTGTTCGCACATGGCACGCAGTGGACGGTGAGCCACGGCCATTTCGCATTCTGGGGCGCCTATGCCTGCGGCGTGATCTCGGTCTGTTATCTCGCGCTGCAAAAGTTGCGCGCCCAGGCCGCGGTCGAGGGCAGGCTATGGATCTTGTCGTTCGGCCTGCTGAACTTCGGATTGATCGGTATGGTCGGTTCGCTTCTCATTTCCGGGATCGTGCAGGCCTTTTTCGAGCGCGCCATCGGCGGTTCGACCCTCGATGCCTTTGTTACCACGCAAAGCAATCCATGGTTCATGCTCGGCATGTATGCGCGTTTGGGGTTCGGCATCGTCTTCGCGGTCGGCTATGTCGCGCTGGTCTGGGACATGGTGACGCTCGGCCGTCGTGTGGCGGCGCGCGCCGTCGCCGCGCCGTCGCCGGCGCAATGAGCCGCGGCCGATCGGCGATGAGCGCGAGCGCGTTTCTTGCGACCAGTCTTCTCCTCGGTGCCTTCGTCCTGTGCGCCGGAGTGTACGGATTGCTCTATGGCGCCGCGCGTCTGAACCAAAGCATCGGGCTGCTGCGTGCAGCGGGCCTTGCCTGCGGTGTGCTGTGCCTCGTCGCGGCGGCGGTCGTGGTAGCCACCCCGCTGGCACCCGCCTGGAAGGCGCTCATCGCGGCAAGCACGCT
Source organism: Beijerinckiaceae bacterium (assembly GCA_052148755.1). Classification (GTDB taxonomy): domain Bacteria; phylum Pseudomonadota; class Alphaproteobacteria; order Rhizobiales; family Beijerinckiaceae; genus Methylovirgula. Next base: position 30,607 of record JBKQHN010000223.1, read on the forward strand.
CGTCTATTGCTTCATACCGCCGGTCACGTGGCGCTACTTGCAACGAACTCATCGCGATCACGGAGCGAATACATGATCCCAAATCTGCTCAACACGCTGCTCGGCCTTTGGCTTGTCTATGTCGCCATCTTTCCGTTGTCGATCAGCGGCCAGCCCTATCGCTGGCTGCTTGCGGCCGCCGCCTTCACCGTCGCTCTCGCGATCTGGGCCCGGCGCAGCGACTATTCGATCTGGCAAAGCACGGCGACGATCGTCGCGGCTTTGGCGTTGGCCCTCCTCGTTACCGTCGGCTGGCTGTGGGCCTCGTCGCCGGATTTGATGTTCTGGGGCGTGTTGTGGGCCGGTCTCATTTCCGCCACCTTCTCGCTCTGGGCGGCGCTCTACCGGCCGACGACCAATAGCGCGGTGCAAGCTCCTCAATAAGCAGCTTTCTTCGAGTGCCTTGGAAACATGACATGACAATTGCCGCCGATCACTTGGCCCGATGTCCCAAACAAGCTTGGCTCACCCAGGGTTTCCGGCCGTTCTTTCTCGCCGCAGGGGCCTGGTCGGCGGCGGCGCTCGCCCTATGGATCGTCCTGTTGAGCACGGGAATAGCATTGCCGAGCCGCTTCGATTCGCTCACCTGGCACATTCATGAAATGCTGTTCGGCTTCGTGATGGCGTCTGTTGCCGGCTTCTTGCTCACCGCCGTCCCGAATTGGACGAAGCGTCTGCCGGTCCGCGGCTTGCCTCTGGCGATTCTGGTGGGCCTATGGCTCGTCGGACGAATCGCTTGCCTGGTTTCGGCGCTTGTGCCGGCATGGCTCGCCATCGCGGCCGATCTGGCGTTTCCGGCAGCTCTCGTCGCCGTGACCGCCCGAGAAATCGCGGCCGGCAGGAATTGGCGCAATCTGCCGATGGTCGCGCCGGTTACGGTTCTCGGCATAGCCAATCTTTTGATGCACCTGGAGGCGAGCGGATTAGATCTGCCGGCTGGCCTGGGATGGCGTCTCGGGCTGGCCGCTGTCGCAGTTTTGATTTCCGTCATTGGCGGGCGCATTGTGCCGAGCTTTACGCGGAACTGGCTGGCCAAGCGACAGGAGGCCGAACTTCCGACCCCGCACGGCGCAATCGACCGGGCGGCGCTGGGCGTCCTGCATGCGGGTCTCTTCGGCTGGGCATTCGTTCCGGAGTTACGCCCGCTCGGCCTCGTGCTTCTGCTTGCTGCGGCGCTCAATCTCTGGCGGCTCGTCCGCTGGCGTGGCGACGCCACTTTGGCTGAGCCTCTGCTCATCATCCTGCATCTAGGCTATGCTTGGTTGGTCGTCGGCACGGCCTTGCTGGGCCTTTCGACTCTGGGTGCCGATGTTGCGCCGAGTGCGGCAATCCATGCTCTGACCACGGGTGCGATCGGCACGATGATCCTGGCTGTGATGACGCGCGCCACGCGCGGCCACACCGGACGCGACCTCTCGGCCGATCGATCGACCACTCTGATCTATACGCTTGTCACGCTCGCAGCGGTCACCCGCGTCGCCGCCGCCTTTGGCGAGGCCTGGATGATGCCGCTCCTCGTGGTTTCGGCATGTTTGTGGATCGCCGCCTTCGGTCTCTTCACGCTGGCCTACGGACCGATGCTGGTTCTGCCGCCTCCACGCCGGCTAAGGCCTGTCCCGGAAACGTGAGAGGTTTATGCCCCGTCTATGACTTTGCTCACAGACATATGATCAGAATCGTTCCAAACTAATTGTGTGTAGGCGAATCGCATGGCAGCCTCGCCCGTCGACGCACGCTAGGAGCTTTTCATGGTCACGAACCGCATCGCTTTTCCATTTGCTCGAACCGGTCGCATCATGCTGGTTGTGGCCTTCAGCGCGGCCGCTGCGGCGAGCGCCGAGGCCGGCGAAGTGACAGCCGAACAACGGGCTGCCTGCACACCCGACGCCGTACGGCTTTGTTCTTCGGAAATACCGGATGTCGCGCGCGTTACCGCCTGTATGAAAGCCAAACAGGCCAGTTTGAGTGCGCGATGCCGTGCCGCGTTTGCCAGCGCAAGCGAGAACGAGAGCGTGAGGGTAAGCAAAGTTCTCCCGGCGCAGCACCAACGCATTCTGCCGGCGCATTATCAGCGCGTCGCGTCGAGCGCTGTCCTCCCTTATGCCAATCATCACCGTCGCCTGCTCCCGCAGCATCGATGGGCGCGCTCTGATCGGGCCATGCGCATCGCTCAACAGGTGATGGCTGGTTTTGCAATGGCGTGCGGAAGCCAGGCTGTGCCAGCCGAAGTTTGCAGCAACATGTCCGGAAACTTCCTCCAGTCGGGCCTGCTTTCGTCAAGCTTGCAGTCGGGCCTGCTTTCATCTGGCCTCCTTTCTTCGGGCTTGCTCACGTCGATGGCCCCCTGACGAAGCGCCGGGATCACGCGGCGACGTCGGTGCGGTCGCCGTCGAGCCGCATTTGCGGGACTCGCGCAAAAGACCATTCATGTTCGATTTGACGGTCGAACACCTAGACAAGATCAAAGCGCGCGCTCGCGCGCGCGACACGCCTTGTAAGCGGCCTTGCCCGCTTACAAGGCGTGGCCGACAACTTCGTTGGTGAGGGCGATATTCGCCTCGTGCGATCGCAACATGGCCGAGAGGTCTTCGTGGAGCTGTTCGTTGCGGACACGTGGCAGCATCTGGCGGAGCTGTCGCGCCACCCAGCCCTGGCCGCGATTGAGGAAGCTGAGGCGCTGGCTGAGATCCGCGATAGCCATAGCCTTGTCGTAGAAGGCGCCGACTTTCGTGGACGGTTCGGTGTTGATCGCCTTCAGCTGACGCAGCAACATGGCGCACCAGCGTGCTTCATCTCGCTGGATCGTCCGCATCAGTTCGGCCAGCGGATCGCTGCCCGCCGTGCGTGCGCTTTCGAGTGCGACCAATGAGCCGGCGCGCTCCGCCTCGAGTAATTCGTTGAGGAAGGCGCTCAACTCGTCCTTCCCCGCATAGCCCATATAGGCGTCGTCGGCCTCGTGCATCGAGCAAGCCGGCGAACTCACCTCCACATGGGCCTCGTCGCGCTTTCGGTTTGTCATTGCGCTCTCCCGCAGGTCGAACTGCTCATGCTGGTAACATCGGATCCCCGCTCGAGCGGTTTTCGTGTGATCATGTCCTCCTCCCGAACTTCAAGTTCGAGGGGAGCGTAGACGACTCGTGACCAGATGCCCAATGGTTGGTCGATCACAGAAAAAACCGCCATCCGCCTCATGAGGCGTTGACCTGAATTCAGAAAAGCTCCGAAGCATCTAAAGCTACGGCCGCGCCAACGCAGTTCGCCCCGATTGCCGATTAAATGATTGTCTTCGGCCGATCTCCGGCCGGGCGCGAATTCCATCGCAGTCAGAGGTTTTTCGGAGCGGGTAAAATTGTCACAGTTCCGAAAATGCGAAGTCTACTGTGACAGATGACAGTATCCCGGCCGGACGATGACCCATAGCCTCCAGCGCTACCATGGGGTGGCGCTCCCTCGCCGGAGTGTCAGTCATGGTGCCGGGGGCGCAAAAACGGAAAGCCCGCAGAACATTTGGCGAAATCGTTTTGTGATCCGGC
>JBKQHN010000224.1:0-2894 GCA_052148755.1 Beijerinckiaceae bacterium
CTGTGCGGTGACGGCGATGCGTTTGACTTCGTCCGGCGGACAATCGGGAAAATTGACGTTGACCAGAACGTCGCGCGGGATGCCTTCCGCCATGACGCGGCGAATGATGTCGGGCCCATAGCGCAGGCTCGTCTCCCAATAAGGTGGACGTCCGCCGCGCGATGCATAGGCCTGCGACAATGCGAGTGAGGGAACGCCGATCACGGTGCCCTCCACGGCGCCGGCGACGGTACCGGAATAGATCACGTCCTCGCCGGCATTGCGGCCACGGTTGACGCCAGACAGGACCAAATCCGGCATCTTGCCGTTGAGCACATGGCGCGCGCCCATGATGACGCAATCGGTCGGCGTGCCGCGGACCGCAAAGCGCCGCTCGCCTACCTGGCGCAGCCGCAGCGGATCGTTGAGCGACAGCGAATGGGCGACGCCCGACTGGTCGTATTCCGGCGCGATCACCCAGACGTCGTCGGAGAGCTCGCGCGCGATCTTTTCGCACACGTCGAGCCCTTCGGCGTGGATGCCATCGTCGTTGGTGACCAGGATGCGCATCGGGCTCTTCATTTCTCGATCTTCTTGATTCCGCCCATATAGGGCGCGAGCGCATCCGGCACGGCGATCGCGCCGTCCTCCTGCTGATAGGTCTCCATCACGGCAATGAGCGCACGGCCGACAGCCACGCCGGAGCCGTTGAGCGTGTGCACGTGGCGCACGTTACGCCCTTCCTTGGTGCGATAGCGCGCATTCATGCGCCGCGCCTGGAAATCGCCGCAGACCGAGCACGACGAAATCTCGCGGTACATGTTTTGACCCGGCAGCCATGCTTCGATGTCGTAGGTCTTTTGCGACGCAAAGCCCATGTCGCCGGTGCACAACGTGACCACGCGATAATGCAGTTCGAGGCGCTTTAAGATTTCTTCGGCGCAGGACAGCATGCGCTCGTGCTCGTCCCTCGATTGTTCGGGCGTGGTGATGGAGACCAGTTCCACCTTGGTGAACTGATGCTGGCGGATCATGCCCCGCGTGTCCTTGCCGGCGGCACCGGCCTCGGCGCGGAAGCACGGCGTACAAGCCGTCACCCGCATCGGCAGTTCCGCTTCGTCGACGATGGATTCACGGACGAGGTTGGTCAGCGGGACTTCGGCGGTGGGAATGAGCCACCGACGATTCGCCGATGCTTGCCGAAGGGCCTGTTCGGCGAACTCTCGACCAAAGGCGTCTAGAACAGTTTTAAATTGAAGAACTGTGACAACTTCTTTGTTGTCTTCATAGAACTTCAAGATCATGTCGGGAGACATGTCTTTCACGGTTGGCATTGGCCAGCCATGTTCAGCATTAACGTAGTTGTGAAAAATTTCGCTTTTCACACGCTTTGATAAGTTCTCAGCTTCTTCCTCAGAAAAGAGCTGCAGGGAAATTGATGCAAACTGATCATCTCTGAATTTCGGCAATTGAGCCGTGCCGAACATTGCCTCGTCGCGCACAAGCAGCGGAGGCGCAACTTCTGAGTAACCGTGCTCACTCGTATGCACGTCGAGCATCAACTGGCCGAGCGCGCGTTCGAGCCGCGCGAGGCCCTTCTTCAAAACGACAAAGCGCGCGCCGGAAAGCTTTGCCGCGGTCTCGAAATCCATCTGGCCGAGCGCTTCGCCGAGATCGAAATGCTGCTTCGGCGTAAACGCATAATTGCGCATCGCCCCGAACCGACGATGCTCGACGTTGTCGCTTGCGTCCTTGCCGTCGGGCACGTCGTCGAGCGGCAGATTGGGAATTTGCTCCAAGAGTTTGTTGAGTCTTTCTCCAGCCTCTTTCTCCTCGCTCTCCAACTTCGAAATGGACGCCTTACATATGGCAACCTCGGCCATCAATTCTTGGATCTTTGATTCGTCCTTTTTAGCTTTGGCTTGACCGATTGCTTTCGACGCTGCATTTCGCTTGGCCTGCCAGCTCTCAAGAACCCGGATGAGCGCGCGCCTGTGGTCATAAATGGAAATAAGATTCTGTGACGAATAGTTTTTTCTTTCCTCGTCGTTGAGATTGCGCCTGCTAAGTGCTTTATCAAAGGCCTTAGCGTTCTCATTTATCCAGCGAATGTCGTACATAGGTGCCTGCTCAAGACGTGGATGCCCGGGACGAGCCCGGGCATGACGAATCAATAAACCAACACTACGCCTTCGTCACTCGGCCGGCTTGGCCGACGCCGCCGCGGCAGCAGCCGCGCGATCGGCCGCCGCCCGTTTCTCCACCCAGCGCACCGACCAGACCGAGCCCTCGTAGAGGGCGACCAGCGGCAGCGCAAGCGACATCTGGCTGAGCACGTCGGGCGGCGTGAGCACGGCCGCGATGACAAAGGCGATGACGATGAAGTAACGGCGCTTCGATTTGAGCTGATCCGAGGTGATGAGGCCGACGCGACCGAGCAGCGTGAGGATCACCGGAAGCTGAAAGGCGATGCCGAAGGCGAGAATGAGCTTCATCATCAGCGCCAGGTAATCCTCGACCTTCGGCAACAGCTCGATTGTTGCCTGGCCGGGACCGCCCAATTGCTGCATGCTCAGCGAAAAGCGCGCCAGCATCGGCCAAACTATGAAATAGACGACCATCGAGCCCAGCAGGAAAAAAATCGGCGTGGCGACAAGGTACGGCAGGAACGCCTGCCGTTCCTTCTTATACAGTCCGGGCGCGACGAACATGTAGATTTGGCTGGCGATCACCGGGAACGCGATGAACGCCGCGCCGAACATCGCGAGCTTGAGCTGCACGACAAAATATTCGAGCAGGCCGGTATAGATGAATTTGGAATTCTCCGGACCGGCCACCCAGATGTAAGGCCAGGTCAGCACATTGTAGATTTGACGGGCGAAGAAGAAGCAGACCACTGCCGCAAGGGCGAAGGC
>JBKQHN010000225.1:0-31478 GCA_052148755.1 Beijerinckiaceae bacterium
GCGACATGTTCCCGCCGGATTTCAGCCGTTCCGGCGCATGGCTGCGTCCCTTGCTCGACACGCTGGCGATGTCGGTTGCCGGGACGGCGATCGCCGGCACATTCTCTTTGCCGCTCGCTTTATTGGCGGCCCGGAATACGACGCCACATTTCATCGCCTATCAGGCGACGCGAAGCGTGCTCAATCTGTTGCGTTCGGTGCCCGAACTTATCATGGGCATAATTTTCGTTGCGATGGTCGGTTTCGGGGCGCTGCCCGGTGCTCTTGCCCTCGGCATTCATTCGACCGGTATGGTCGGCAAGTTCTTCGCCGAGAGCATCGAACATGTCGATACAAAACCGGTCGAGGCCGCTCGGGCCGCGGGCGCGACACCGTTCCAGGTGATATGGCATGCGATCCTGCCGCAGGTCATGCCGCAGCTCGCCGATACGGCGATTTATCGGTGGGAATATAATTTCCGCGCCTCCGCGGTTCTTGGCGCGGTGGGCGCAGGCGGCATAGGCTTCGAGCTGATTGCGGCTTTGCGCGTGCTCGAATATGCGCAGGTCTCGGCCATACTGATCTGCATCTTGGGTTGCGTCACCATCGTAGATTGGATCAGTGCCTTGATTAGAAAATCATTGAATTAGCAGTCGACGGTTCTAAAAATGCAAAGAAAACCCAAAGTCGTGGTCACCAATCGCATGTTCCCGGAGACCCGCGAACACCTCGCTCGGCACGCGACGCTCGATATGAACGACAGTTTCGAGCCATGGTCGAGCCGCGAGGTCCGAGAACGCTGTCGCGATGCCGAGGGCATTCTGTCTTTCATGACTGATAGTCTCGATGCCGAATTTTTTGCTTCTTGCCCCAAGCTTAAAATCGTCGGTGCTGCATTGAAGGGCTATGACAATATCGATGTCGAGGCGGCGACCAGGCATGGCGTCTGGGTAACCATCGTTCCGGACCTGCTGACCGTGCCGACGGCGGAACTCGCCATTGGCCTCATGCTCGCGCTCGGACGACACATATTAGCCGGAGACAGACTCATTCGTGCGCGTGGTTTCGCCGGATGGCGACCGACGCTTTATGGGATGGGAATCGATGGCGCTACCATCGGCATCGTCGGATTCGGCAAAGTTGGGCGTGCCATCGCCGCACGGCTCAGTTCTTTCGGCTGTGAAATTCTGGCGTGCGATCTCGAGAACGAATTCCCGCCGCGGGAAATTCGCGCGCCTATCGCCGTGGCGCGCTTCGAGGACACTCTGAAAAATGCGGATTACATCATTCTGGCTCTGCCGCTGACGCCGCGTACACGACACATTATCGACAGAACCGCGATCGCACAGATGAAACCCGGCGCGCTCCTGATCAATCCGGCGCGCGGCTCGCTCGTCGACGAAGCGGCGGTCGCCGAGGCTCTCGAGAACGGCAGGCTGGCGGGCTATGCCGCAGATGTTTTCGAATGTGAGGACTGGTCCCAGCATGATCGGCCGAGAGCCATAGATCCACGCTTAACCTCGTCCTCCGCGCCGACGGTGCTGACGCCGCATATCGGTTCCGCGGTTGCGCATGTTCGCTGCGAGATCGAATTTTCTGCCGCCAACAGCATTATCGAAGTGCTTTCCGGCCGGGTGCCGAAAGGCGCTCTCAACCATCCGATTGCCAGAAGCTTTCATGCTTAATCTGTTGCATACGAAAACTTTTCTGACGGTGCTCGACGAGCGCGGCTTCAGGGCTGCGGCGCGGCACCTTGCTGTCGCGCCTTCGACGATCCTCGAGCACATTCGTCAGCTTGAAGCCGATCTGGCCGCTCCACTGCTCGTCAGATTGCGCAGCCGTATCGAGCCTACGGCGCAGGGCGCGTTATTCGTGCCTCTCGCGCGCGCGCTGGTGGCAACGGCAGAACGCGCCAAAGAACTCATCACCTCTTCGGTTCTGCGCGTAGCAGCCTCCAGCAATGCAGGTATTTACCTGCTGCAGCCCGTGCTCGCTTCTTTCCAAGCGGCGCATCCGATCACGGTCGAGCTGTGGATCGGCAAGAACTCCGACGTGGCCGAGCGGCTCTCTGGCGGGGCGGCCGATATCGCGATCATGGAATGGTGGGATAATCGCCCGGGTTTCTCGGTCATTGTTTGGCGACGCGAGCCTCTGTTCGTCATCGTTTCCCCCGCGCATCCTTGGGCAGGCCGCAAGGAGGTCTCGGCGCGCGACTTGGTCGGCATGCGCATTCTCGGCGGCGAACTCGGCACCGGAACGGGGAGCCTTTTGCGCAAGGTGCTAGGAAAGATTGCGGAGCAGTTCACCACTGTCGGGGGGTTCGGCAGTACCGAAGCCGTCAAACATGCGGTTCGAGCCGGACAAGGCATTTCGCTGGTGATGGCCGCTTCCATTGTCGATGAAATCGCCGACGGACGGCTCGTGGCGCTGCATCTCGCCGATACCGTTCTCGAAAAAGAGATCAGACTCATTCTGCCGGACGCGACGCCCCCGCATTCTGCCAGCCACAAATTCCGCGCCTATGTGGTGGAAGCATACAAATGAGCTCGGCCGACTCCACAGTTCGCTCTCACCAAACTGGAATGTCTCGCGAGCCAGCCAAAATCGCAACACCAACAGATTCGCGAAATTCGCATGACTTGATTGCCTTCCGCAAGCTTCTATCCACGTGCCTGCAGAAGGCTGCAGCACAAGTGCCGCCGACAGCAGGCATGACGAAGTCGTATCCGCGCCCCATCAGCCGGCTTTGCTCGACATGACCAGACGGATCACAGCGTCTACCAGCCGGTCCGTTACCAGCGCACGGCCGAACGGGCCGAGTTTGGCGATGAAGCCTACGCTGTAGCGCGTGCGCGGACGTGCCACCGTGCCGGCCTTGAAAACAATTCTCGCGACATGGTCGGCGGTCATGACACCGAAGCCGCCCGGCCTGAGGAATGCGTGCATGTGGCGCGCAAGGCTTTTCCGGAACGGCGCATAGGGGCTGTCGGCGCCGGTATCCGGGATGGTTTTCATTAGCGTAGTCTCGAACTGCGTCGCAATCGGTCCCGGCAGCACGTTCACGACGGCGATGCCGAAGGGTTCGACTTCGGGGCGCAGCGCATCGGCGATGGCTTCGAGGGCGAATTTGGATGCGTGATAGGGTCCGCCGCCCATGATGGCGACGCGGCCCGCGACCGAACTCACATTGACGATGCGGCCCTTGCCGGCGCGCCGCATAGCGGGCAAAACAAGCTGCGAGAGCCGCATCCCGCCGAAAACGTTGGTCTCGAACTGCCGCCGCATGGCGTCGAGCGATATTTCCTCGATCGGGCCGTACTGGCCGTAGCCCGCATTGTTCACGAGAATGTGGACCGCGCCGAATTGCTTTTCGACGGTTTCGACCGCGGAACGCCGCGAGGCTTCATCCGTGACGTCGAGGGCGAGCGTGCGGCAGCCGATGGCGCGCAGTGTTTCGAGCGTGGCGGGATTTCGCGCAGTCGCAAACGTCTCGAAACCCGCGCTGCGAAAAGCCATTGCCGCGGCGTAGCCGACGCCACTCGAGCAACCGGTGATGAGAACGGGGCCGCTATTGCTCATCTTCAGCATCTTCGTCGTCACGATCAGCCCCCACTGACGGGTCCAATGGGAATGTTAGTGCGTGCGCGGCGTCGATGCGAGCAGTCAGGGGGGCGCGGACCACCCGCGGCCGAATGCCCAAATCGGCTCATTAGACGGTGCCTCGCCGCGAAGCTCTATTTCTGGATGATGCCAATGCTTTGCGGGCCGAAAAGAGTCCATGCTTTGCTACACCACTCTCCGGCGCCTTCATTGTGAAAAGCGTTCTCGATCGTCGGCTTGGCGTGGTTGATTTCTTGAGCAAGCCAAGCATCGTCGTCATCGGTGAGGCCCGCAGCGTTCTTGAGCACAAGGAGTTCGTTCTCGTTCACGTCCATGCCTCCACAGTGACCGCTCGCATAGGCTGCCGTTGCGAAGGCAATGGCATAACCCTTTGCAAGTTCAAGATCCTTTGCCTCTACTCCTGGGACTGGAGCAGCAAGCAGCACAGCGAAAACGAGAAACCTTCGCATCATAATAGATCCGATCCGCAATCATGATTGCGGCTAAAGGGCTCCCAGGCCAACTTATTCCCAGTTGCTAAAGCCGGAAGAACGGAAGCCGAAAGCAAGAGCCGCCGAATAAGTGTTCAGCGAGATTAGCAGGGTCGCGCTTAAAAATTAGGGCGCCGCTCGCGAGACTCGCCTCCGTCTAGTTCAGCTGTCTAATGCGCACTTGATGCGCCGCGCATCAGACGATCCGGCTCTTCCTGTCGCCCCAATAGCGGTCGCGCAACAGGCGTTTGTAGAGCTTGCCGGTGGGAAGCCGCGGCAATTGTTCTTCGAAGTCGATCGAGCGTGGGCATTTGATGTGCGCAAGGTGTTGGCGGCAGAAGCCGATCAGCTCGTCGGCAAGCGCCGGCGTCGGGCGGATATTGGGCATCGCCTGCACAACCGCCTTCACCTCTTCGCCCAGATCCTCGTTGGGCACGCCGAATACCGCCGCGTCGGCGACCTTTGGATGTGTGATGAGCAGGTTCTCGCATTCCTGCGGATAGACGTTCATCCCGCCGGAGATGATCATGAAGCTCTTCCGGTCGGTGAGATAGAGGTACCCGTCCTGGTCCACGTAGCCGACGTCGTCCACCGTGCTCATGGTGCCGTCGGGCGAGCGTGTCTCTTTGGTCTTGATTGGGTCCTTGAAGTACTCGAACGGAGTCGCCGTCTTGAACCACAGCGTGCCCGGCGTGCCCGTAGGCACCGGTTGCAAGTTCTCATCGAGCACGTGCAGTTCGCCGAGCAGAACGCGTCCGACCGTGCCGCGATGGGTGAGCCATTCGGCGCTGTCGCAGGCGGTGAAGCCAAGGCCTTCGGTGGCGCCGTAATATTCGTGGATGATCGGACCCCACCACTCGATCATCTGCTCCTTCACCGGCACCGGGCAGGGTGCCGCTGCGTGAACGGCGATCTCCAGCGATGAGACGTCGTAGCGGCGGCGCACCTCGTCGGGCAGCTTGAGCATCCGCGAGAACATCGTCGGCACGAGCTGACTATGAGTCACGCGATAGCGCTCGACAAGCGCCAGATACTGCTCGGGATCGAAATGCTCCATTATGATCGCGGTGCCGCCCATGCGGAGCGTCAGGTGGACCGCCGCCTGCGGCGCCGAGTGATAGAGCGGCGCCGGCGAGAGATAGATCATGCCTTCGCGATAACGCCACAGCTTCGTCAGGAAATCGAAGAGCGGCAATTGCTGCGCCGGCTGGCTTTCGGGCAAGGGCCGCAATATCCCCTTCGGACGGCCCGTGGTGCCGGAGGAATAAAGCATGGCCGTGCCGAGGAATTCGTCCGCGATCGGCAGGTCGGGGAAGCCGCCCACCGCCGCATCGAGATTGAGGACTCTGGCGCCGACGCCCGGACCGTCGACAACGAGACAGCGCTCAACCCGCGGGCACTGCGCCAGCGCCTGCAGCGCGACATCGCGCTTGGCCACCGAGGTAATGAGGACTTTCGACTCGCTGTTGTCGAGGATGTAGGCCAGCTCCTCCGGCGAGAAATAGGAGTTGACGCAGGTGTAGTAGAGACCCGTCCGCTCGCCGGCGCCGCAGCATTCGACATAGCGGGCGTTGTTCTCCATGAAGATCGCGTAGTGGTCGAGCCGACCGAGGCCGCTCGCACGCAGGAAATGGGCGAGCCGGTTGGTTCGCCGCTCCAGCTCCGCATAGGTCACGGTTTCGCCGCTTTGCGCCATGATGAAGGCTGGCTGCTGCGGACGAATCTTGGCCTGCAAACCTGGATACATCGTGCTCCCTCCCTGCGCTCGCCCACAGTCGCGCTGTCCAGTGTTCCCGGACTAAACCGACATTTGCCATTCGGACGAGGTCTTTGGGCAAGCTCGGCGATTCTGGCCCCGCCGTCAACGCTTTCGATGCGCTTGGTTGAAGGCCTCAACAGGGCACGTCTTCCGCTGCCGGTCCCGTGGTCTCCGAGGCGCGCGATCCCCGTCGGCGGCTCGGAAACCATGGCCAGCTCTGGCAGTTGCGAGCTTTCACGAGTTCTTTGGCCATGTCCACCGATCCGGCTACCATGAAGAGGGACGGCGGCAGAATGCTCCGGTGAAAGGCTCTTTCTATTGGCGTCTCCACCACGCGACCGTCTCGGCGAGCCCTGCAGCGAGATCATATCGCGGTCGATAACCCACTTCCTGCATGAGACGCGTCGTATCGGCTTCGATGATGGCAGGTTCATGGTCCGGAAAAATCCGTTCGTCGAATCTGAGACATTCGGCGTGGCCTGTCTCTTGCGCGATCATGTCCAGGATCGTGCGAACTGGAACAGCTTCACCCGACCCGATATTAACCGGCCCTTGCACGTCGCAGTCGACCAGTGCGGCAAAGGCGCCGGCGACATCGTCGACATGCAAAAAATCGCGCCTCTGGCGTCCATGGCTCGTCGGAAAGGGTACTGCGTCAAGCAGGGCCCGGATCGCGTCGCTGACGAGCCGTCCGGGTTTTTCACCGGGGCCATAAAGAAAGAAAATCCGCCCCCATCCGATCGACAGGCCCGTGCTCGTGCCGTAGGCCATGAGAAGCTGGTGCAAAGCGTGTTTTGCCGTGCCGTAGAGGGTTGCCGGCATGCAGGGCGTCTCCAATTCGGAAAAACGCGGAGCGCCCCATTGATATTCGGCGCAAGTGCCAGCAAACACCGCGCGCTGTCCTCCGGCGGACGCGAACGCTCTTATGAGAGTCAGGCTGGCGTTCACCCAATCGAGGTTTTCCGGTGCCTTCCAATAGCGGCCTGGTGTGACATCCCAGGCCAGATGAAGAAGATGCGTCGCGCGAACATTGGCCGCAACAGCGCACATGGCCTCGCCATTCAAGACATCGGCGGCGTGAAACTTTACGTGATCGTCGTGTGGCGGTGTGCGTCCGACGACATGGACTTCATATCCGCGTGCGAGCAGAAATTCCGTCGCGCGTGCACCTATAAATCCCGTTGCACCGGTGACCAGAATCTTTTTCATGGCTGCCAATCTGGAAACTGCAGATCACGATCGGAGATGAGGCTAATTGGTTCCGGCCAGCAGATCTTCACGGCCGGATCATTCCAGCGAATTCCACGTGCGGCCGACGCGACAAATGCGATGTCGATCAAATACAGGACTTCGGTCTCATCGGCGAGAACCTGGAAGCCATGCGCCAGGCCTGCCGGGATATAGAGGGCGCGCCGATTGCGGGCCGACAGTTCGACGCCGAGCGCTTCGAGATAAGTCTTCGATCCGGGACGCAGATCGACGATCACGTCATGAATGGCGCCGGCCGTGCAACGCACGAGCTTCGTCTCCGCATGAGGCTCGACGGAGAAATGCATGCCTCGCACGGTCCCACGGCGCGCATTGAAGGAGATGCTCGCCTGCGAAAACCCGGCAACGAGACCTTGTGCCGTGAATTCCTCTTGGCAAAACGCCCGCGCGAAGAAGCCCCGCTCGTCGATATGAGGTTCGATATCGATCAAATAGGCACCCGACAGTGCAAGCTCTTCGAAGTGCACAGCTGCCGTCCTAGAAGGTTGAAAGATCGGGAATGGCGCTGACGAAAGAACCGCCCCAGGCGCGAATTTCACTCAGTTGCTCTGCAATTTCTTGCTTCAAATTCCACGGCAGGATGAACACATAGTCCGGCTTCCTGGCAAGCATGGCTTCGGGCGACACGACAGGAATGCGGCTGCCGGGCAAAAACGTCTTCTGCTTGTGCGGCGACCGATCCGCGACGACTTGGATGAACTCCGGTCCGATCCCGCAATAATTCAAGAATGTATTGCCTTTGGCTGCCGCGCCATAGCCGCAAACGACTTTCTTGTCCTGCCGCGCCTTGATCAAGAACGCAAGCGCTCGGCATTTGATCTCGACGACTTTCTCGGCAAAGCCTGCATAAGCCAATAGGTCGCGGAGACCGGCCGCACGTTCCTCCGCAAGAACATGGTCGACAGCCGGCAACTGCCGATGATCGGCGTCTTCATGGCAAACGAATAGGCGCAGCGAACCGCCGTGGGTCGGCAGTTCTTCGACATCGAATACACGCAAGCGATTATGCTTCAGAACATCTGCAACGACACCGAGCGAGAGATACGAGAAATGCTCATGGTAGATCGTGTCGAATTGGCTTGCTTCAATCATCCGAAGCAGGTGCGGGAATTCGAACGTCGCCACCCCTCGAGGCTTCAGTAGAACTCGAAAGCCGGCGAGAAAATCCAAGATATCAGGAACATGGGCCAGGACGTTATTCGCCGTCATGAGGTCTGCGGCATGCCCTGCAGCCAGTAAAGTCTCGGCCGTCCGGCGGCCAAAAAACATGACCTCGGTTGCCACACCACGCGAAATCGCGACCTCCGCCACATTGCGCGCCGGTTCGACACCTAGAACCGGTATGTTTCGTTGCGTGAAATATTGCAGCAGATAGCCATCATTGCTGGCGACTTCCACGACCTTATGCTGAGGGCCGAGATCGAAGCGCCCCTGCATGGCGATCACATATGCTTCGGCGTGGCGGAGCCAGTTCGTCGAGAAACCGGAAAAATAAGCGTAATTTGAGAAGATCTGCTGCGGGCTTTCGAACTCCTCGAGCTGCACAAGGAAACATGTATCGCACACATAGGCATGCAGCGGATAGAACTTCTCACATTCACGAAGTCTCTCGATTGGCACATATGAGTTTGCCAAGGGAGACAGACCAAGATCGACGAAAGTGTATTTCAGCCGAGCGCCGCAGGCACGGCATGTTCCAGGCGTCACGAAGAGGCACTCCCTAAGGCTTCATAGCGCTCGATTTGAGCAAGAGTCAGGGCACCGGCCGCTTTGCCCTCGAGTTGCGAGCGATACCAGTCGGCCGTCAAGGCGAGCGCATCGTCGAGCCCCAACCGACTATTCCAGCCAAGACGTGCCCTGGCTTTTGATGCATCGACCTTAAGAAAACCGGCCTCGTGCGGTTGCGGTCTATCGGTCAAAAACCACGAGGCGCCGTTGCCCCAATATGCCGCCAGCCTATCGGCGATATGAGAAACCGGCCGGCAGTCCTCGTCGCGAGGCCCGAAGTTCCAAGCCTCGGCGAACTTCGCCCCTTCCTCGGAGTCGAGAAGTTCCGCGAGGCGGATATAGCCGCTCAGCGGCTCCAACACATGTTGCCAGGGCCGAATGGCATTCGGCCTTCGAATTTCAACTGGCAGGCCCTTACCGAAAGAGCGGATGATGTCGGGGACGAGACGGTCCGCCGACCAATCGCCGCCTCCGATCACATTGCCAGCCCGTGCGCTTGCGATCCGGCAAAGGCGGCCGGAACCTTCCCCGAAGAACGACGCACGGTAGGCGCTGGTGACGAGCTCGGTGCAGCCCTTTGAATTGCTATAGGGATCGTAACCACCCATCGGTTCCGTTTCCCGATAGGCCCAATGCCATTCACGATTTTCGTAGCATTTGTCACTCGTGACGATCACGACGGCCGAAACCGAATCGGTCTCGCGCACGGCCTCTAGCAGATGCACAGTTCCCATGACATTCGTCGCATAAGTGGCGACCGGATCGCGATATGACAGGTGAACGAGCGATTGCGCGGCCAAATGAAAAACGATCTCGGGACGCGCCGATGCAAGACAAGCCCGAAGCGCGGCGAGATCGCGCACGTCTGCGAACTGCTCTGCCGCTTCGTTGAAGGCGAGCCGATACAGGCTTGGCTCAGTATTTGGTGGCAACGAGAAGCCGGTAATTTTTGCCCCGAGCCGCGTCAGCCACAGGCTCAGCCAGCTTCCTTTGAAGCCAGTATGACCAGTGATCAGGACCCGGCGGCCCCGCCAGAAGTCAGCCGAGGGATTCACCAGAGCTTCCAAGGCGCCTCACCTTTGGACCAGAGAGCTTCGAGATAGTGTTTGTAGCCGAGGCAAATGACGAAGTCTTTGATGCCATGCGCAGAAAAACTCTGCATGATGTGCCAAAGGATCGGCCTCCGTCGGATCTCCACCATGGGCTTCGGCTTCGTATCCGTTTCTTGCGAAAGGCGGCTGCCGAGTCCGCCGGCCAAAATGGCTGCTTTCATCGTCTAAAAGCCTTGGCTGAGAAAGGCGCGAGCGTTTCGCGTTCTGCATAGCTGGAAATTCGGCGGCCGCGCATGAGCGTATGAGCTAGAATATGGATCGTATCGCACAGAAGAAGTCCAGACACTCAGTTTGATCCCGCGACTGCGATGAAAAGTCTCTCGAATATGCTACGCCCTGGCGAACGGCTGTTGTCTTTTGAAATGGGAGCACAGTCGCGTGGCGCATTTATCATGTATTCGCCGGCATCGTCTATTGCTGTCTAGAGCTTGCGCCGGAACAGGGCGAAAAGCCGTTCCCAATGCCGCTCGGCCGCAGCTTTGCGGTACGCGGCGCGCTTCGGAAAGGCGAAGCCATGCTCGGCCGCGGGATAGATCTCCACTTCGTGCTCGATCCCCGTTTCTGCGAGGTAGGTGCGCAGCGCTTCGACCATCGGCAGCGGTGCCCAATGATCCGTTTCGGCACAGGCGAAATAGATTTCGCCCTTGATCCGCGGCGCCAGCAGATGGGGGCTGTGCGGCGCATCGGTCAGCAAATTGACGCCGTAGATCGAAGCGGCGGCGGCGAAACGCTCGGGAAAGGTGCCGGCGGCGGTGAAGACGAAGGGGCCGCTCATGCAATAGCCGACGCAGCCAAGCGGTCCGCGCCTTACTTCGGGCCGGCGGTCGAGGAAGGCCAGCAGCGACTCGGTATCCTCCATAATCATGCGGGTGGACAGGCTCGTCATCAGATCGAACATGCGCTGCCGCTCGGGACTGTCGGCCGTGAGCGCGCTCATATCGAGTACCGTGCCCGGGCCGCGTCGATAATAGAGATTGGGCAAGAGCACGTAATAGCCGACCGTGGCCAGGCGCCGCACCATGTCGCGTAGCTCTTCCCGGATGCCCGGCGCATCCATGTAGAAGATGATCGCGGGCCAGGATCCACCGCGCTCGGGATGACAGATGAAGGTTTCGACCTCGCCGGCTTTGGTCGGGATCGCGATGTCATGCTCGATCATGATGGCTTCCTTGGGGGGGTCGACGGAGAAGGTGTACCCGGTGGCGGCAAATCGGTTCAAGTCGAAATTGCCGGTTCCGGACGGACAGGCGTGGTTCGTCGTCGATGCCAAGGGCGAGATTGCTGCCTTCCGGCTCAAGGGCGAGGCGGAAGCGCAAAAAGAAGGCGGCGAGATGAAAGTTTCGAGGCAACGAAACTTGCTGCGCGGACATCGGCATCCGCGCCGCAAAGTGAGGACCCGTCAAGGGTTTTGCGCGTTCTCCGTTCGACACCCGCGCAATGCCAACCGCAACACTCTCAGGCCGGATCGAAATAACGCGACGCCGCCTCGTTGCCGACTTCCCATACGTTGAATGAGGCTTCCCAACGAATCACCTTGCCGTTGCAAAATTCGAGGAGTTCGACACCGCGGCCTTGCATTTTCTTGCCGCTCGGAACATCCGTCCAGGCACCGGTCCAGCTATTGGCTATCTTCTGTCCGGCGACCAGGAACAAAACTTTTTTCAGCGCATAATCCTTCTGCTTTGCAAACCGCTTGCGAAAGAATCTCTCTGCCGCAGATTTGCCCTTGATCTCCGGCAGGTCGGCGAAACGGATGATGATGTTTTCGTCGTAGCGGCTCAGAAGGCCTTCGATGTCACCCCGTTGAAAGCGATCTTCGGAGCGGCGAAGCATCTGCTCGGCCTCATCCCACGTGATGTTCGCATCGGCAGTGGCGATGCTAGCGGCCATACTCATATGTTTCCCCTCCCGGCTATGGTGCAACCTTGCAGCATCAACACTACGAAGCGCTTTGGAACTCACGTGGATCAAGTCGCGAGAACGCCATTGCAAACTTCGGGCGCAGTCTTGTCATTACTACGAAGCGGCCACAATTTGAACTGATCTTTTCTGATCAGACGCCTGAGTTCAATGCATGCGGCCGTTGTGGCTCTCCGAAATGGCTCGATTGTCATGCTTGCAGCGGTTCCGTGCATGCGTTCGCTGGAGGCAGCGGTTTGCGCCGCTGCCCTCCTTATTCATCCCGACCACAGAGCTCACAGCTCCGAGCGCTCGGAGTGGTTCGAATGTTGCACAGTGCCCGATCATAGGCCCAAATTCTCGAACGGAGTTTCGCAGGTGGAGCATGTCATGGGATTACGCAAGCTCGGGATTGGTTTCGTCGCGTTGCTATTCCTCACTAGCGGCGTCTGTCATTTCGTGTTCACCCGCTTTTTCGTGCAGATTATGCCCCCCTATGTCCCGCTTCAATACGAAGCGGTCTACGTCAGCGGGCTCTTCGAACTGCTTGGGGCGGTCGGATTGCTGTTCGCGACCACCCGGAAAGCCGCTGGGATTGGGCTGTTCGTCCTTACCATCCTCGTAACTCCCGCCAACGTGCATATGTGGCTGCATCCTGAGCTGTTCACTGCGTTTTCGGAGAATGCCTTATTCTGGCGATTGCCGGCACAAGCGGCGCTGCTCATGGTGATTTGGGTTTGCGCCATCCGTCCTCTTAGACGCCGCCCGTCTTGACCCGATCTTGAGGTGTCGGCCACTATCGCCTGATCCCCGTCGCGAACGAGTGACGCGATGCGCGCCTCTCATGTGAGTTTCAGCATTTAAGCTATGTCGGCTTGAGATAGCGAGTCAGAGGGGCTTCGCTGAGGCCCGTCGTCGCCTCAACCCGCAATCTACAACCGCGTTGCATGTGCAGTGACCATTGTTTCCTAATGTGTTACATTGCCGTCTCCGCACAGAGCACTGGGGCACCACCAACTTAACCAGCGCGCCGACGCGGATTTGCGAACAACGTCATGTGGCGAACCGCGCGCCAACGATCTCTGTCCGGGCCGAGACGGCCCGAGTGCGAGCACGCGATAATTGATGACTGGATCACGTTCATGATTTTGGATTGAATCAATCCAAAATCATGAACGTGATCGATTCTAATAGTGTAGAGCGGGATAGGCAGATAAGTTTACGCAATCTGCGTAAACTTGATTACGCCGGAAAAGCCGCGCAGCGTCCCACTTTTCCTCATCCCGCTCTGAGAGTTTGTTGCAGAGGAACGACATGCTGCCGCGCGACCTTCTTAAGCCGATAGCGAATGGAGGGGTTCCTTCGCTTACCAAAGCAAAATCTCGGGATCGTGCAAATGCGGAGGATTTGCGTCGCATCAAGCTCCTTGCGACTGGCTTGCTCGCACTCAGCGGCGCAATCGCGATCGTCGCAAATCTGTTCGTGGATCGTCATTGGAGTCTGGGCTACGTAGCGGCATGGGCGGAGGCAGCGACCGTTGGTGGCCTCGCCGATTGGTATGCCGTTGTCGCGCTATTCAAGCATCCATGCGGGATTCCTCTTCCCCACACGGCCATCATTTCGAGCAATCAGCAGCGCATAGCAGAAAGTTTTGCCAGCTTCGTCGAAGAGCAATTTCTTGCCCCCGAGCCTATAGAGAAAAAATTGAATGAGGTCGATTTTGCCGCTTTGGCCTCCGATTGGCTCGCTGATGATGGACGCAGCGCCTCTCTGGCACAATTTTTGTTGCGACTTCTCCCGCAAGCCTTGTCGGCAATCGAGGAAAGCGAGCTGCGTTTGTTCCTGGCCCAGCGTGTGGTCGAACGGATCGAGGCGCTCGAGCTGGCGCCATTCACCGCGAAGGTTTTGACGGTTCTCGATGCGGACGGCCGCCATCAGCGCATATTCGATGAAATCCTGATTGGCTTAAATCGTTTCTTGCGCAACGAACAAACCCTGCACGCGGTCAGGGAGAAGATACGCACCGACCTGCCCTCCCTCTTCAAGCTGTTTGGCGCCGACGCGTATTTGGTGCGAAGGTTCGTCATCTTGATGTCGACCTTTATCGAAGAGGCGCGACGCGATCCGCATCATGCATTGCGTCGCGAGTTCGATGAGTTCGTGAAAGTCTTCATCGGAAAACTAGAATCGTCGCCAGACTATGCCGAAAGGGCGGAGACGCTTAAGCGCGATCTTCTGGCCTATCCTGAAATTAGCAATCTTGCCGACGAACTTTGGCAGAGCATCAAGAATTTCATCGACAGCGATGCGCGGAGCGGGAATTCGATCTTGGAGGCGCACCTTGGTCGCTTTCTCGTCGACATCGGCAGCAAGCTTGCGTTCGAACCACAAGTTCGCGCCGATATTAACAAGGGCATGGTGACGGTCCTTCAAACCTTCGTACAAAATCAGAAGGGTGAAATCGCCAGGTTCATCGCAGAGCAAATCAAATCATGGGACATCAGGCAAATGACCAGCATCATTGAAGTGAATGTCGGCAGAGATTTGCAGTTCATACGATTGAACGGCACCTTTATCGGTGGTCTTGCGGGACTTTGTCTTTATGCTGGAGAGCAAGCTCTGAAGGCGCATTAGAGCCGGACCCGGCAACGGGCCAGAAGGTCCGGACATGCTTCGCGCCGGACGATGACAGGCGGCTTTTCGTCTTTGCCGGGATTTGGTGCGTTTGGGACGCCATGCGTGGCACAAAGCCGATGCCGCGATTTGCGTATACGGCTTGGACTAAAAGCAGAGTAAATTCGATATTCTGGATTGTTTTTAGTCTAGCCCATTGATTTTTCTGGCGCGCCCAAGGGGACTCGAACCCCTGTTTTCGCCGTGAAAGGGCGACGTCCTAGACCGCTAGACGATGGGCGCAGAAGCGGGCCGCGGCTCTCGGCGCGACGACCGGCGGACATATAGAGGCTGGCGGCAAGCGTGACAAGTTCGTTTCGGCCATCGCACCAAGCCCGCGCGGATCAGCTCATCGAACCGACAAGACTACGCGCAAAACCAACGCGTTGAAGCGTGTCTAGCCTTGCCTGTGGCCGCGCTCCGCCGAGGCGAGGTCGACGAGCCGCACCTGCACCCGTTCGCGGCCGTTCCAATGATCCAGTGTCAAGCTCCCGGCGAGATGGACCGAATGGCCGCGCGAAGCGACAAGCGCTTTGCCGAGCGGTTCTTGCGCCGCTTTGAAGGCTATCCCCTCGATCTTGGCGCCGTCACCCGCCTGAGCCCGCCAGCGCAAATGCCCCTGCCCGACTTCGGCCACGTCGACGAGCCGATGCGCGGGGAAAACGAACAGCGGGGCGGGATTGCCTGCGCCATAGGGACCCGCACGCTCCAACGCCGCAAACAGCTCAGCCCTGGCGCCTGCCGCCGTCAGCGCCGCATCTATGAAAAGCGCCTCGCTGGAGCGGGTGGCGGCCACATTGGCCTGAAGCTCCACTTCGAGAAACGCGCGCAGGTCCGGCAAGTTTTGGCGCGCGATCGTGAGGCCGGCCGCCATGGCATGGCCGCCGCCCTTGATGAGAATGCCGGCTGCAACGGCCGCGCGCACGGCAGAGCCGAGATCGACACCGCTGATCGAGCGTCCCGATCCGGTCCCGACGTCGCCATCGAACGCAATCGCCAAGGCGGGCCTGTGGACTTTGTCCTTGAGGCGGGAGGCGACAAGACCGACGACACCGGCATGCCATCCATCTGCCGCAACAATTATATGGGCGCTGTCTTGTTGCCGCTCGAGGCTCGCATAAGCTTCCCCGATCGCGGCTTCGAGCGTCGCCGCCTCGAGAACCTGGCGTTCGCGATTGAGCCGATCGAGTTCCTCCGCGATGCGCCTTGCCTCGATATCATCCCTGAGCGTGAGCAGTTTGGCGCCGAGCGCCGCATCGCCAATCCGGCCGCCGGCATTGACGCGCGGTCCGATCAGAAAACCGAGATGATAAGGGGTCGGCGGCCCGCCGGCGCCGGCAATGTCGAAGAGCGCGCGCAGGCCCGGACGGTTTCGCGCCCGCATCACGGCAAGGCCTTTCGTCACGAAGGCCCGGTTCAGCGCTGCGAGCCGCGCGACATCGGCAATCGTCGCCAGCGCCACGAGGTCGAGGCCTGCGAGGAGATCGGGCGCCGGCCGCGCCGCCGTCCAAAAGCCCTTCGCACGCAGAATCCGCGTCACCGCCACAAGCGTCATGAAGACGACGCCGGCGGCACAAAGATAGCCGAGACCGGAGAGATCATCCTGCCTGTTGGGGTTGACGACAAGCGCGTCAGGCAGATGTTCCGGGGCTTGATGATGATCGAGAACGATCACATCCATGCCGAGGCGGCGTGCCTCGGCGAGCGGCGCATGGCTCGTCGTGCCGCAGTCGACGGTGACGAGGAGTTTTGCGCCTTCCCCGGCGAGCGCCTCGATCGCTTGTGCGTTGGGGCCATAGCCTTCGAAAATCCGGTCGGGAATATGGATCTGGAAAGGCGTTCCCGCGGCCGTGAGGAAATCCGCGAGAAGAGCAGAGGAAGCCGCGCCATCGACGTCATAATCGCCGAAAATCGCAATCCTTTCGCCGGCCTCGATCGCGGCGGCGAGCCGCACCGCCGCCCGTTCCATATCGGCGAGGACGAAAGGATCCGGCATCAGCCGGCGCAAACTCGGATCGAGATAATCTTCCGCTGAAGCCGCCGCAACCCCGCGTCCGGCAAGCACGCGCGCCAGGAGATCGCTATGGCCATGCATTTGCGTTATGGCGAGAGCCTGCGCCTGCCCTGCCGCATCGAGGCGATCGCGCCAGGCGCGGCCGAGCATCGAGCGGGCAACGCCAAGGAAAAAACGATCGGATGGTTTCGATTCGAGCACGCAAGAGTTTAGTCACGTTGCTGCGGCGTGACTAGCCCGGGATTCTCACACTGGACGCGGCCTGCGTTGCCGTTTCGGTGAGGCAGATGCAAGGAGGGCGGCGAAAAGCGTATCCCTTGATACGGTTGAGCCACCCAACGCGGCAGATGCCCGCCGAAACGCAACCCAAAGGGCCGGCCGAAGGCAGCGACAGAGTGCGTCGAACGGCTCGGCCGATGGACAGCATCGCCCGTCGCCGTTCTCCTGCTCTGTCGCTGGCTTGGGCCGGCGCAGACCATGTCCAGTGTGAGAACTCCGGGCTAGGGCATGGGCAAGAAATCGAGCCGACAGGGAAGGCACGAGGTCAAGTCTTGGTTGCAAATCTCGCCGGTCAGAGATAGGGCTCGCGCATTCCAATCGGGCATGGCATCATGGCACCTATGAACGACCGAAATCAGCACGCAAGGAAGATGGCAAAAACCGGCATAATCGTCGCGTTGGCGATGGTGTCGGTCAGTTTGGGGCATCTCATGGATCAGCCCGCACATACGCTAGGGGGCGCCTGGGCTTTTTATTTGTGCTTTGCAGGTGTTGCGCTCTTGCTGTTTGCCGTGCTTCTCGATGTCTGGAAGTCCGACGCCTGACGCGATGCGCGATCAAGTCTATGCAATCTGCGTAAATTTGTTTGCGCCGGAAAAGCGCGCGGCGTCCCAGTTTTCCTCATCCCGTTTAAATTATCCGAATTAATTGCCTTCATGACGCTGGATTGATTCAATTCAATGTCATCCTGAGCTGGGCAGTGCTCAGCGAAAGTTCTTCAATGCGCTTTTCGCGTCTTCGTCGCCGAGGTCGGCGGCCTTTCCAAACCAAACTTTCGCTTGCGATATGTCGCGCTTCACGCCGTGGCCGGCCGCATACATGACCGCGAGATTATACATTGCACGAATGTTGCCGGCCTCGGCTGCCTCGCGGTAGAGGCGCGCTGCCCCGGCCTCATCCTTCGCAACGCCGCGGCCGTTCGCATACATTTTCGCGAGATCATACTTTGCATGCACGTTGCCGGCCTCGGCCGCCTTGCGAAAGAAGCGCACGGCCTCGGCTTCATCCTTCACAACACCGCGGCCCTTTTCGTACCTGACCCCGAGATCTAACATTGCAAGTTTGCTTCCGGCATCGGCCGCTTGACGGAAAAGGCGCAGGGCTTCGGCTTCATCTCTCGCAACGCCGCGGCCGTTCTCGTACATGAGCCCGAGTTCATACATTGCATACGCGCTTCCGGCATCCGCCGCCTTGCGAAAAAGGCGCATGGCTTCGGCCTCATCCATCGCAACACTGCGGCCATCCCGGTACATTGCCGCGAGATTGTTCATCGCAAACGCATTTCCGGCATCCGCCGCGTTGCGGAAAAGACGCACGGCTTCGGCCTCATCCATCGCGACACCGCGGCTGTCCCGGTACATCGTTCCGAGATTGTTCATAGCGGATGCGTTTCCGGCATCCGCCGCTTGCCGATAGAGCCGCACGGCCTCGTCATATTGCTTTGCAGATTGAAGAGCGCGACCCAATGCAAACATGAAGCGGCGCTCCCCAGGGTATTGCGCCAAAGCCGCGCGACAGGCCGGGATCGCATGCTCGGCGTCGATCTGCGCAAATTCAACACCCGGCGCGTCAGGCGGATGATCTGGATCCAACGGGCGTGCCGCGAGCCGGTCGCATTCGGTGACCGGCGCGGGCTGCAAGACATCGGCGGCTGGCGCCGTGTGCAGCGTGGCTTGCCGGTCAGTGTCGGGCGCCGCCAGTTTCTTCCGCTCCGCATCCACCACAGAGGGATAAAAAGACGGATATTTTTGCTTGAACGCATCCCACATCGCCAAAGTGCCGACCTGCATCGCCAAGGCAAAATCGGCCCGCGCTGCAGCCTCGGGGTCCACCGCCCGCGTCTCGTCCGCGTGCGGCGGCAAGGCTTCGCCCGGCGCCGCCACTTTGCTGAGTGGCAGGGTGTCACCGCCGATCGAGCCGGTCTGATAGGGTTGCTGCCGCTGGTCGGTCGCGTTGCTAACCTCGTCGCGCACTTTGCGCAGCGCCAATTGCACATCGAGACCCGGCGTCACCAAATACTTCGCGAGAGCTGCCGTGAACGGGCTATTCGTTCCATCGCCGTCCAGGGCCGTCTGGCCCGGGGCCGCCGCATAAGCAATCAGCACATTCCTAAACCCCACCGGATCGATCTTGGCGAGCCCTTTGGAAGGAGCGCCCCGCGTGACCGACCGTTTCATCGGAGCGCTGAAGGGATTGTCGCGGCAGGCATCCAAAATCACGAGTTTCAGCCGTGTGGCTGCGTCGAGCGCATCGAGCACGCGTTCGAGCGAGATCGCCTCGTCGCCGACGACCCGGTCGGAAGCGAGCCGCGCGTCGACCGGGATGAGATAATTCTGGCCGTTCAACTCGATCCCATGTCCGGAATAGTAGAGTACCGCGATGTCGGCGCCTTGGACCGTTTCGTCGAAGGTCTGCAGCGCACTGATCATCGCGGCATGATCGAGATCGCTGCGCGCGTCGACGATATCGAACCCGGCTTCGGTCAAAGCCTTCTTCATCACGGCGACATCGTTCGAAGGATTGGCCAAATGCCCAACTTTGGCATAGGCCGCGTTGCCGATCAACAAAGCCACACGCTTGTCGGCAAGCGCCTGCTGCGGCGCGATCGTCGCGACACATGCGACAGTAAGCAGGACCATTGCGAAAGTGACGAGACGCCGGACCATGTTGCCCCCGAAGCGCCGCAAAAGAGTTAAGACAACAGCCAAGAGAAAAGGGACGACAACGCGGGGACGCCGGCGCATCATTCTCTCGCTTTCGCGAGCATCCGGGACGACAGCGCTACCTATTGCCCTGGCCATGATAGCGCGACATGCCTCGCCGGCGAAGTGCGAAATAGCACCTTTCGCAAGAGAGCGAGTCTAACCCGAGGAGACGTAGCGCCAGCGCACTCACCCTCGCAACTGCATCAGGACGCCGGCAATATCTCCCATGCCCCAATGCTCGGTGATTTTGCCCTCGCGAATCGAGAAAATATCGCATGAGGTGAAGCGCAATCGGCGTCCGGTCGGCTCGAAGCCGATGTAAAGCCCCTGATGGGTGCCTTCATAGACGAAACTTGCGGCGGCTTTGTCCTCGGTCGCGACGATGGCTTCGATCGTCACCTTCAGATCAGGCAAACCCTGCAAGCGCGCCGCGAAGTGAGCGAGGGTCAGTTGCTTAGCTTGCGTACCGCCCGGCGGCAGGGGCGCGGCCGCGCTCACCTGATGATTGACGTAGTCCTCGGCAAACAGTGTCGCGAAACCTTTGAGGTCTTGCACGCTCAAGGTCGCGGCAAACTGCTCGACGATTTTGCGGCCCATCGGCACGTCTTCTTTGGAGTCTTCAGCTGTCTCTTGCGGTGCATCACGCGCGGCGATTGGCGTGGCGAGAGCCGAGCCGGCGAATGCTAACAGCATGGTTCTGCGGTCCATTGGTCCTCCTAAGCCACGATAATTTTGGATTGAACCAATTCTTTGTCTTCGCCTGGCTCACTTGGCAGGTAACCTGAGGCGGAAGTTGCATAGAGACGGCTATGGACCGCGGTCGAACCATCATTTCTACGCGACCATTCGACTAAAGTATCTTCTCGGCGCGACTGGTCAGCGGTTTCAATTTGATCTAGATCTAAGCTGACAAGCTAACAGCGCAGACTCTTGCTTGGTCCTTTTCTCACGTGCTGCCGCAGGGAGGCGCCCAGCCATGACACCCGACGACTCAACTATTCATACTGTTCATAGCATTGCCGCAAAGCGTTGGAAAATCGCCATAGCGCTTTCGGTAATCATGCTGGTGATTTACTTCGGCTTCATCGTGCTGGTCGCGGTGGACAAACCTTTCATGTCGATTCTCCTGATGCCGGGGCTCAGCGTCGGCATCCTGCTGGGGGCACTGACGATCGTGTCCTGTTTCATCCTCAATGGCATTTACGTAGTCTGGGCCAACCGGGTTTATGACGAGGAAGTCGCGCAGGTACTGCGTTTGCGGAGGACATCATGAGCGCGAATATTGAAGCCAAAATTTTCTTTTTCGTCTTCATCTTGCTGACCCTGGTTATCACCTATTGGGCGGCGCGGCGAACAAAGACCACCGAGCATTTCTATGCCGCCGGGCATGGGGTCACCGGGTTTCAGAACGGGCTGGCGCTCGCCGGCGACTATATGAGCGCTGCGAGCTTCCTCGGCATCGCCGGGCTTGTCGCGCTCAATGGCTTCGACGGGTTGATCTATTCGACCGGGTGGCTGGTCGGCTGGCCGATCATCCTGTTCCTGATCGCGGAGCCTCTGCGCAACCTCGGCAAGTACACGTTCACCGACGTGGTGGCTTATCGGCTGCAGCAGACTCCGGTGCGGATTGCGGCGGTGTTCGGCACCATGGCGGTCGTGCTGACCTATCTGATCGCCCAGATGGTCGGAGCCGGCACGCTCATCAAGCTGCTCTTCAATCTCGATTACCAGTTCGCCATCATCATAGTTGGTTGCGTCATGATGGCGTATGTGCTGTTCGGCGGCATGATCGCCACCACCTGGGTGCAGATCATCAAGGCCGGCCTGCTGCTCGGCGGCGCCGTGGTCATGGCGGTTCTGGTGCTCGCCCAGTTCGGCTTCAACCCGGCAACCCTGTTCGCCAAGGCGGCCGAGCTCAACGGCGCCAAAGTGCTGGAACCGGGCACGAAAGTGGTGACCGGTTCTTGGGATGCCATTTCCCTTGGCTTTGCGCTCATGTTCGGAACGGCCGGCCTGCCGCATATCCTGATGCGTTTCTACACGGTTCCCGATGCCAAGCAGGCGCGCAAGTCGGTGTTGTGGGCAACGATCTGGATCGGTGTGTTCTACCTGATCACCTTCATCCTCGGCTTCGGCGCCATGGTGCTGGTCGGGATCAAGCAGATCGTTGACGTGGGCGGCGGCGGCAACATGGCAGCTCCTCTGCTCGCCAATGCGGTCGGCGGGCCGGCCTTCTTCGGCTTCATCTGCGCCGTTGCCTTTGCCACCATCCTGGCGGTCGTGGCCGGTCTCACCCTGTCGGGTGCGGCCGCACTCTC
Source organism: Beijerinckiaceae bacterium (assembly GCA_052148755.1). GTDB lineage: Bacteria > Pseudomonadota > Alphaproteobacteria > Rhizobiales > Beijerinckiaceae > Methylovirgula. The sequence goes on from JBKQHN010000225.1 coordinate 21,827, forward strand.
GCATGACATCTGGGTCAGCGTGGTCAAGGGCGGCCATGCCTCGGAAAAAGAGCAGCTCCTGGTCGCCCGCATCGCGGCTCTCATCCTCGGTGTGTGCGCCATCCTGCTCGGCATCGTGTTCCAAGGCCAGAACGTCGCCTACATGGTCGGGTTGACGTTCTCCATCGCCGCCTCGGCCAATTTTCCTGCATTGATGCTGGCCATCTTCTGGCGTCGCCTCACGACCTGGGGCGCGGTAGCGGCCATCGTCGTGGGCACCGGCTCAGCCCTGATCCTGCTGTATTGCGGCCCGACCGTCCAGATCGACGTCCTCAAGCACAGCTACGCCGAGGTTTCACAGCAGTGGTGGTACTTCCCGCTCAAGAATCCCGGCCTGGTCAGCATGCTCCTCTCCTTCGGGGCGGGGATCCTGGTCTCGCTGGTCAAGCGGGAACCGGCTGCCGAGGCGGGATTTGTCGAGGTCGAGCGCCGCGCCATCTTGGGACCCCTGGCGGTATTGGCAGAGACCAAGCCGGCCCCGGCCGAGTGATCGAAAGGGCCTAATGATCGAGACGGGTGCCGCAACGAGCGCAGGCTCGTGCGGCACCTTTTGTTTTGGACAACATGATGGCTGAGTGGCTGCGGCAGCTGGGCGGCACGATCGGCGAACTGGTCGAGCGGCGGGCTGTCACCGGGTGCGAGACCGAACCGCTGTTCGGCCTTGTGGCGCGGATGCGCGAGGCAGGCGAGTCGGCTGCGATTATCACCGACTCGGAGGGCCGGGTCGCGGGGCTGCTCACCGCGGATGATCTTCTCCAACGCGCGTTGTTCGCGCTCGAACCGGACCAGCCGGTGGCCGCATTGCGCCGTCGCGTGCCCGCCCTGCGCGAGCAGGATCGGATCTATCAGGCGATCGCCGAGATGCGGCGGCAGCGGCGCAGCTGCCTGCCGGTGGCGGATGCGGCGGGGCGGCCGGTCGGTCTCGTTCGGTTGGAAGCGGTGCTCGGCTTTCCGCTTGCCGGCGTGCTCGCACCGCTGGACGCCGCCGTGATCGGCGAGAACGAAACGCCCTTGCCGGATGTCAAAGCGGCCCAGGCGGCGCTGGCCGCGACCCTGTTGCAAGCGGGCGAGCCAGCCATGGAGGTGATCTCCCTTATCAACCTGCTCAACGACGACATCACGCGGGCGGTGCTCAGCCGCGCGCTGGCGACGATGGCGGCGGACGGCTGGGGCGAAGCACCGGTGGGCTTTTCAGTGCTCGTGATGGGCTCGGCTGGCCGCCGCGAGAGCCTGCTGCACCCTGATCAGGACAACGGCTTCATCCTCGCCGACTATCCGGATTCCGAGCACCCTCGCATCGACGGTTTTTTCGTCGAACTGGCGCAGCGATTCACGCGGGGGCTCGCGCAAGCGGGCTTTCCCTTGTGCGTGGGCGACGTCATGGCGACCAATCCGCTTTGGCGCAAGACGCTCACACAATGGCAGGCACAGCTGACCGACTGGATGCGCTCGCGGGGCAACCAAGCCATCTTATTCACAGACATTTTCTTCGATTTCCGTTCGATCTCTGGCCCGCCCGAGCTTGCCGCTGCGCTGCGCGGCCTCGTCACCGAGGCGGTGCGGGACAACCTGCCATTCCTCGCGCAAATGTCGTGGCTGCAACGGGATCGGGCGAGCGGGGTGGACTTGTTCGGACAGTTGATCGCCAGCGACGGACCCGACAAGGATGCCATCGACCTCAAGCTGCGTGCGAGCAATCCGCTGATCGAGAGCGTGCGCCTCGTAGCACTCAAAACCGGCATCGCAGCGACCGGGACCCAGGCACGCATCGCCGGCCTCGCAGAGGCCGGCGTGCTCGCGCGCGATGACGCGGCCAGGCTGAGCGACGATGTTGCCATTGTCCTGGGGCGTCTGCTGCATCACCAGATTGAGCGGATCTCGGCAGGCGGGACGCCCGACAACTACATCAGGCCGGTCTCCCTCGATGGGCCTGAGCGCGAGTGGCTTGTGCAGCTGTGCCGGGAAATAGACCGCTGGTGTCATCGCCTCGTCGCCGACCTCAACTACAATCCGCCATTGGGTTGAGCATCAGGCGGTCGATTTGGATCGGCGCTCGCACTCGCGAGTGCGTGACAGCAGCCCTGGTGCGATCTTGCAGACTTGCGAGAACACCGGGCGTTCCGACGCTAGCGCGTATTCCGATCGGGTGGAATCACCCGATCGATCAAGAATACGCGCCAATTCAAAAAGTTGGAGCATGTCCTTGTCGGAAAAGCGGACCCACATTTCCGGGACATGCTGTAGAGCGGGATGTGGAAAATTGGGACGCTGCGCGGCTTTTCCGGCGCAATCAAGTTTACGCAGATTGCGTAGACTTATCTGCGTATCCCGCTCTAATTTATAGGAATCGATCACGTTCATAATTTTGGATTGAATCAATATAAAATCATCGTGATCTAATGGGGCGCGCAGCTTAGGCCGCGGATGCCGTAGCTGGTTCGCGCGGCAGCCACACATGAAAGACGGAGCCGCCGCCGGGCGCATCCTCGACCCAGGCGCGCCCGCCGAAGTGCTCGATGATCATCCGACAGATTGCAAGGCCGAGGCCGCTTCCTTCGGGTTTCGCGGTCAGCGTATCGCCCACCTGGCGGAAGCGCTCGAAGATCGCGTCTCGATCAGCAGGCGCGATCCCAGGCCCGTTGTCGGTAACCGAGAGCCTGACGCCGCCCGCGTCGGTTTCGACATTCAGCGTGACGCGCCCGACATCTCTCGGCGAAAACTTCACGGCATTGGACAGAAGGTTGACGACAACCTGAAACAGGCGATCGCGATCGACGAGGGTGGCAGGTATGGCATCCGACAGATTCGCTGCAAGCGCCACGTTCTTGTCGCGAAATAGCTGGCCGAGCGCAGTCGCCGCATCGCGTGCCACCTCGCTTACGCTCACCCGCTCCAGGTGCCAATCGAGCTTGCCCGCCTCGATCTTGGCGAGATCGAGCATGTCATTTATCAGCCGGGTCAACCGCTCGCTCTCCGCGACGATGATGCGCAGGAACTCCTGTCGCTGACTCGGTTCGAGCGTCGGGTTGTCCAACAGAATCTCGGAGAACGATCGAATCGAAGTAAGCGGCGTGCGCAACTCATGGCTCACGGTAGAGACGAAGTCGTCCTTGAGCCGATCGAGTTCGCGCAGCCGTTCGTTGGCGCGGCGCAGCTCCGCCGTGGTAGCCTCAAGCTCGCGCGATTGCCGCTCGAGGCGGCGGCTGTATTCGATCACCCGCGACGTCTCGTCGAGGATGCGCATCACTTCCTCAGCGCCGATCGGCTCCTCGTGCACCACTGATGCGACCATGACGCGCGCCGATGCACTGCCGATTGCGCCGGCAAGAAGCCGCTCGGCAAGCTTGACGATCCCGGCATCGGCGGCCCGTGCGGCCGGATCGCGGCCGCGGCGTCGGGCTTCCTCGGCGAATGCTTCGCGCGTGCGCGTCTCGCCGAGGAAACGGCCGACCAACTGCACGAGATCGGCAACCTGTGCAGTGCCGCGCCACAGTCCGCCTTCTTCGCGTCCCAAACTGCGCCAGTCATCGACAAAGAGGGCGGCCTGACTGCGTTCGAGCGCGTGCTGATCGACAAACAGCGACATGCCGACGATTCCCGCGATGTTGAGCAGCATCGACCAGAACAGCCCATGCGTAACCGGATCGAGCCCATCGAGTCCGAACAAGGCGGACGGACGCAGCATGGTGAGGCCGAAGAGACCTTGCTCGAAGACCTCGCGCGGCAACCAGCCGGATGCGACGGACGGAAGCAGCAGCGTGTAAGCCCAAACCAGGAAGCCCGCACTGATGCCTATTATGGCGCCGAGCCGGCTGGCCCGCCGCCAGAACAATCCAAAGACGATGGCAGGGAAGAATTGCGCGACCGCGGCGAAGGAGACGAGCCCGATCGACGCCAGACCATAGCTCTCGCGCACGAGCCGCACATAGGCGAAGCCAAGCAGGACGACGAGCGCGATGGCGCCGCGCCGGATGCCGAGCAGAACCGGACGCGTGTCGGCGCCCAGCCATCCAAGCCGGAGCAGGATCGGAACGGCGAGGTCGTTGCAGATCATCGTGCTCAGCGCGACGGTCTCGACGATCACCATGCTGGCCGAGGCCGAAAGGCCGCCGAGGAACGCGAGAAAGGCAAGTCCCCCGTGACCGGTAACCAGCGGCAGCGTGAGCACCAGCGAATCCGGGTCGGTGCCCTTGGGGACGGTGAGGAGCCCTGCCAGCGCGATCGGCAGCACGAACAGATTGATCGCAAGGAGGTAAGCGGGAAACAGCCAGAGCGCGCGGTCGAGGTGGCGCTCGTCGACGTTCTCGACCACCATGACCTGGAATTGTCGCGGCAGGCAGACGATGGCGGCCATGGCAAGGAACATCATCGCCATCCAGTCGATGCCTGCCGAGGAGCCGCCAAGGTGGAACAGCTTCGCCAGCTCCGGCCGGGCCGCTGCGCGAGCAAAGATGTCGCCGAAGCCGTCGAAGAGCACGAGGCCGGCGAAAAGACCGACCGCCACGAAGCTGACGAGCTTGATGATCGACTCGAAAGCAATCGCCGCCACGATGCCTTCGTGCCGCTCGCTCGCATCTATCTTGCGGGTGCCAAACAGAATCGCAAAAAGCGCAAGGATGCCGGCTACCCACAACTCGGTATCGCGTAGGACGCTTGCTCCGGCGACACTTTGGACGTCCACACCTCCTTGATATTCCTGCAGCACTTTGAGACTGATGGAAACGGCTTTGAGCTGCAGCGCGATGTAGGGGACGCTGCCGATCACTGCAATCCCTGTGACAAGTCCCGCGACCGTCCCGCTCTTGCCGAAGCGGGAGCCAAGCAGGTCGGCGATCGAAGTGATGCGGTGCGCCTTCGAGACCCGAAGAATGCGACTTAGCAGCACCCAGCCCAGGCAAAAGACAAGGGAGGGACCCAGATAGATCGGCAGAAAATCGAGGCCGCGGGCAGCGGCGCGGCCGACACTGCCGTAAAAGGTCCAGGAGGTGCAGTACACGGCGAGCGACAGCGCATAGACGACGCTGGAATTGATGAGGCTGCGCCCGGCTCGGGCCCGGCGATCACCGAAACTGGCAATGATGAAGAGAAGCCCGATGTAGGCCGCTGCAGCCAGCAGGAGCAAGAGGCGGCTGGCCAACATGGCTCAGTCCTCCCCGACGTGGTTGCTCGACCGCGTTCGCTTGCGTTCGACCGTGAGTGCAATCAGCGCCGTGAAGACAGCCCAGGCGCAGAACAGATATACGAACAGAAGCGGCCAGCCGAACAGCGTCGCGTCCGCGAACAGCCAGAGCACGGGCGGGTTGAAGAGGACGACGCCCAGAGCGAAGAGTCCGACGAGCCGATCCCTACGGCGTGCTTCCCGCGGCATGACGCTCAAGTCCGTGCTGGCTGGCGCGCAGCTGTCCCACCATGTCGGTCGCGGCGATGAGTTGGCCGAGACGGGTGATACCGCGCTTCTCGCAGTGATCCAATAGGCGCAGCAGGATCGCCGCTGTCAGTAATGAGTCGCCTATCGCGCTGTGTCGATTGACGACATCGATCCCGAACCGTGCGGCGATGGCGTCGAGTGAATGGACGGTCTCGTTTGGATAGAGATAGGCCGAAAGCAGCAGGGTGTCGACGACCGGTTGATCGAAGGACACCGTGCCCTTAGCCGCACGGTAGAGAAACGTGACGTCGAATGCGGCGTTGTGGGCGACCAGCACTGCATCCGCGGCAAAGCGGTGGAACGCCGGAAGCACCATGGCAAAGGGAGGTTTGCCGCGCACCATCTCGTCCGTGATTCCGTGAAAACGAATCGAGGTCGCGGGAATTGGCCGCCCCGGGTTCACCAAACGCTCAAACGTCTCGGTCGTGAGAATGCGGCCATTGACGATGCGCACGCCGGCGATCGAGACCACCTCATCGCCCTCCGATGGGTGCAGTCCGGTGGTCTCGAGATCGAAGGCGACATAGGCGAGCTGCTCGAGCGGGCGCTCAGCGAAGCGCCCCGTCGGCAGCGGGCGGCGCAACAGGTCGAAGTCGTAAAACTCCGGTCGCGGCGGCTGCAGCGGGCGTTCCCGCGGAGGTCCTGCCTGGGCCGAAGCAAGCGGAATCCGCAGTCTCGCCATGCCGGGTCCCGCCGCCTGGCTCCATGCATCGCTGCCGTGGCGGCGCAGCACGACCCGCCCGGTCAGCAGCCCGACCAAACTGATAAGCGGCCAGTTCAGCCAAGCCTCCAGCTGCCCCTCCGCGATCGGGACGCCCCGCCAGAGCACATCCAGGTAGATCCTGTTGTCGCTGCGAGACAGCGCAATGTCGAACACTTCCACCTTCGTGGCGGAATGCAGTTGCCGCAGCAAGGACTCAAGCAGGACCAGAAGTGACAAGCTGTCGCCATAGAGCCAATAGGGGAGTCCGGTCGCGGTGAGCTGCAGCGAAGTGCCCGCCATGCGCCGAGTCAACGATGCAATCAGGTCGCTCGAGTAGATCTCGGCCATCATCCATCGACCGCTGCCGAGTTCGCGATAGCCGCGGGCCAGCGTCTCGATCTGATTGCTGAGCACAATGCTTTCACTCTGCAGGACATCCTGGAACGCCCCCCGCTCGGCCGCGGTGAGGTCCGGGTTTTGCGCAAGCGTCTCCGCCGCCGCGCGCAGGTTGGCGACTGGTGCACGCAGACCTTCAGTCGCCAGTTCCAGGAGATTGTCGCGCTTCGCCAGCGCTGTATCCTCCTCGCCGAACTCGGTGAGGCTCAGCACATAGCCGCTGGGGGCGCCCTTGGCATCGAGCACGAGGCTGAGGCGGGCGCCGAGCAACAGCTGGCCTTCGGCTGCGCCGCACATGAAGCGGGTTCCTGCGCCAGCCCAGCCGCTTTCGAGCCGCTGCATTTGCCGCTCGAGCGAATGCAGCACCGGTTCCCGCGTCAGACAAGGGAACAGAGACCTTCCCAGCCCGAAGCTCTGTGTAGCGCCCAGCAGATCCGCCGCGGGCTGGTTATACAGCAGCACCTGATGCTGCAGATTGCACACGACGATCCCCTCGGTGAGATCGAGCAAAATGGCTTCGAGCCAGCGTTTTTGCTCCGCCCCGCGGCGTCGCGCCTCGGCGAGGGCCTGCGCACTTGCGGCCTCGGCGGTCGCCAGGCGGCCGCGTATTGCTTCAATACCCTCGGCGAGCTGGCCCAACCAATGGGGCGCGACGAGCCCCAATCCATGGCCGGGGTTCTCACGGGCGATGATCGCAACATCGAGCGCGAGGCGGTCGAGGGGCCGCGCCAAGCGGCGCAGGAACAGCTCCGCCAGTGCGATGAAAACGACAAACAGCGCGCCGCCTGCGATCTCAATCGGGCGCGAATCGGGCTCTCCTACAGCAAGCACAAGAGCGACGAACGCGGCTGCAAGGCATGCAGCGAAGCCGGCGAGCAAAGCGCCGACGATCTTAGCCACGGCTTGCCGCTCGGTTTGCCGGCCCGCCATGGTTAATCCCTGACGGAATCGAGCATGCGGCGGACGCGCTCGACAAGTTCGCGCGGCGAAAACGGCTTCGTCACATACTCGTCCGCGCCGAGCGAAAGGCCTTTCTCCCGCTGAACATCGCCGCCCTTCGCAGTGAGCATGATGATCCGCATGCTCCGCCAAGCTGGATTTGCACGGATCTCCTGGCAAACAGCGTAACCGTCGCGACCAGGGATCATGACGTCAAGCACCACGAGGTCCGGCGGCTGCTGGGCGATTGCCGCAAGCGCCGCCTCGCCATCCGCCACGGTGCGCACACGAAACCCCGCCTGCCTCAAGACAAACTCGAGGGAAAGCACGATATTGGGCTCGTCATCGGCAATAAGGATGGACGCGCTCACGGCCTCTGCCTCATGCATCTAAAAACCAACAACGTTAAGACGAATAGCCCGGCACGACCTCGACTCACGTTAACAATAGCATGCCGCGCCAAATGCCGGCACCGATGCCGAGGCGAACCGTATTCGGTCGCGAGAGAACGTATGCCGCGAGGTCCGTCATGGTGCAGCGCAATGCACTGCATCACATTGAATGCTATATCATCAGTCGCAGAAAGTATATCTGCTGGACGGCGAGTCCAAGCGTCTTCATCATCGCTGCTGAATTTTGCCAAGCACTGGTTCGCACTTTCGAGGGCTTTTGGAACCACAAAGATTGCTGCAATATTATGCTGCACAGGACGACGCGTCGATGGAGCCGATATGAAACCTTCGTCTAAGATCGGGCCTCTCGCACTCATGACGCTCGCGGCGCTTTGGCCGACGGCGGGCGCAGCCGGCCCCTCGGCTCATGCGTTCGGCGCGCCGCGCGCCCGGCATGTTTTCGTCCCCGCCATGCATGCGATGCATCCGGGTCGCACCGCGATAGGCCTGGAAGGCCGGTTTTCGCGCCGCTTTGAGCATGCCTCTTTCGCCTATGATTATGCCTATGCATGGCCGGGCTTTTGGCCAGGTACGCTGCCGGGCTATTACGCACATGCCAATGCCGAGGTGGGGCCGCCGCCAGCCTTTGCGCCGCCATTTTATCCTTTGCCCGGAGCGACGCCCTTCGCCACCTGCCGCAAACCTCTGGTGATCAAAATCGCACGCGAAAAGCCGCGCCACGATTTGCCGCGAGTCATCTACGGCACGCCGTCTTTCTGCCCAGGCTGAAGAGTTTTGAGCCTCGCCGTCACAAGTAAGAGAGCGACGGCACAGGCATTCGAGACATTGAGGCTCTTGATCGGCCCCGGCATGTCGAGGCAGGCGAGGAGATCGCATCTTTCCCTGCTGAGCCGGCGCAAGCCTTTGCCTTCGGCGCCGAGCACAACGGCGAGCGGCCGCGTCAAGGGCGCCGCGTCGAGCGAGACCGCCGCTTCCGAATCGAGACCGATGCAGAGATAGCCGAGGTCCTTCAAGTCATCGAGGGCGCGAGCGAGATTGACGACTTCGACGATCGTGACATGTTCGAGCCCGCCCGAGGCGGCTTTGGCGAGGACGCCCGAAAGTTCCGGCGCGTGCCGCTCGGTCGTTACCAGAGCATCGACTGCAAAGGCCGCCGCAGTTCGCAGGATGGCTCCGACATTATGCGGATCGGTAATTTGATCGAGCACGAGGAGGAGCCCGCTCTTGGCTGCAATATCCTCGAGGCTTGCGGGCGGCAGCGGCCTCGCCTCGAGCAGGACGCCCTGGTGCACCGCATCGCCGCCGAGCCGCCGCGACAAATCTTCGGCCGCAACGATATGGGCCACGAGCCCCGCCGCGGCGAGTTCAGGTGCGAGCTTTTCGGCGGCAGCCTGCGTTGCGAAGAGATCGAGACATTTGCGCCGTTTCGCCCGTAAAGCCTCGCGTACGGCGTGATAGCCGTAGAGCACGGCGAGCTCCGCCGAAGCGCGGCGAAAGGCGGGACGCTCTAGATGTCCCGCAGGGCGCTTTGGCTGCGGTTCGCCGCCGCCGGGTGCCGCCTTGGGCTGCGCAGCAGCCGGCAGCGGTCTTGACTGCGCCTCAGGTGGCCCTCCCCGGCCGCTGCGGCGGCGGGCGCCAGATTTTCTCGGTCTTTTGGGTCCGGTCACCGCTGCGCGCCCCTAGCCATCGGGTGCTGCGAACTGTCCCGAAGTGCAAAACTTCTTTCATGTCCGC
>JBKQHN010000226.1:0-7169 GCA_052148755.1 Beijerinckiaceae bacterium
GAAGCTTTTCAGGCACTCTACGCCGACGACAAGCTCGATTTCCGTCATCTCGAGAAATACGACGTTGCCGGTCTGACGAAGACGCTCGTTCAAATGGTCAATCGCCGATTGAAGAAGGAAGTCGTCAAGGAGGTCCTGGTCGAGGAACTCAATTTCGTAGCGAAGGAAGATATTCCAAAGTGACTTGTCGCCGGTCGCACCGGACGAATAGCATTCCGCGAAGCGGCACGACAGTTTTGGTCGCAAGGACAGACCTTGCGTTGCTGCCCGCAAAAGAGAATGGAGGACCGCTGTGATGTTTGGGACACTGACTTGGATAGGATTCATGATAGTGGCGCTCGGTTGGGCCCTGCTTTTTTCGGCTGCTCCCGTCATCGAAATCTTGGCGACGCTCACCGGTAGGAGCACGGGATCCCTGTCGCACTTGGCCAACATCGCCGAATGCGCGATCGTCACGGGGTTGGGATTGGCGATCGTCGGCGCGCTTCAAACCGGCTTCAGTGCCCTGCACGATTTCTTCAACGCGGTTCTGGAAAGAACGGCGCGCACGGTGCCAAAACGCGACGGCGAGGAGGCCCGGGTCAACATCCAGGCCACCGAACTCAGTAACGCCATCCCTCTCAAGCGGGAGCCGCTGGTCGGAAAACAGTTGAAGATCGTCGAACGCGGGCGGCTCAAAAATCGTGCCTATGTGCTCTTCGGAGACGGAAGCGTCGAGGTCGAGACATTGCTCGGCTTGCGGCGCTTCGCGTCGCTGGGGGAAGCCTATGAGTTCATCGGGTAACAGGGGCAAGACCTGTGATTCGCATTCGCGATGACCGCGAAACGAGGAGAGCCTCGATGGCCAAAGAATTGGAGCGCGAAGTTCTGTGGCGGTCGGCAGACGCAGAGGCGCGAAGGCGTTTGTACGAAGCCTCTGCCGGCAAGACTTGGGGCGCGAAATTCCGTGCTCTCCGAAGGAGGTGGTTTGGCAAGTTCGGTCTCGTCACGACAGTTGATCAAATACTCGTGGCGACGGGTGTCGCTGGGGCCGTCGCGTCGGCGGGCTTTGCCGCCATCATGATCTCGACCGACCATTCGCATCCCGAGTTCAACGGCATCGAACATCTCATGTTGTTCGCGCAGCCGATCCACGGGAGATCAACGCCCGTCATAGCGCGGACTTACCAGCCGCCCGCGGACGCGGCAATCGATTACTCGGCCACCGGGACAATTCGGCGAACAGATTCGCGTAGCTCGGACACGCCCGAAGGGACGACGGTCCGCCCGTCGGCAACCGAGCCAATTATCATGGGCTATGTCCTGCAGGAAGCTCGGATCGGCGTCGCCCTCGTCCAAGGACACGGCACCGTCTATCGCGTCAAGCCCGGCAATCTTCTGCCGGGCGCGGGCCGCGTGCTCTCGGTCGAACAGCGCGAGGACAAATGGGTCGTCGTGACGACGCAAGGGATCATTGCTGATCGTTTGTCGTTGCCCCAGGTGCCGTGAACCTACGGTCAGGCAGCCTGTTGCATTGCGACATTAGCCCTTTGGTCCGGTGGGACTACGCCCCTGTTCTGACGGCGTAATATTTGCCGGCAAGTGCGCTGCGCTCGGCTGGACGCAAGTCGTCGACATTGGCGTGAGCGACAAATGTCACGCCCAGTTCCTGTTTGCGCCGCCAAATGATCCGTGCTTTGCGAACGATTTTCGCTTCATCGTCAAACAGGTGAATATTGGCCGGCGCGGAAACATTGGCGACGAGCCGCAAGCGAGCGCCCCGCACCGACCGGTCGTGGACCTGGCACTCGATCAGGAATTTGTTTTTCGCGTCGAGGACCTTGCCTGAGCGCAGCCGCGTCCGTCGGCGCGGTTCGGCCCGTCTTTCGTGCCTGTCTGCCGCACGCGCCTCGATAATTGTATAGGTCACGGCGGTACCCGGCACAAAGGCCGCGGTGGGCACTTTGATGGCATCCAGGATGGCGGCGGGACGGCCATTTTCTGCGCGGCGCATGGATGCTCCTTGAGCTGCGAAACTATTTGTGAACTATACCGCTTTTTGCCTAGAAGAGTCGTTGTGTCGGTAATCGTGGTAAATGTCGGCGCCACGCCCGTCGCGGCCTAGAACGGGATGAGGAAAAGTGGGAACCGGTTTTTCGGCGCAATCAAGTTTACGCAGATTGCGTAGACTTATCTGCCTATCCCGTTCTAAATTTTTAGAATCGGTCATGATGATTTTGGATTGATTCAATCCAAAATCATCGTGATCTAGCGTCCCGGCAGGCCAGAAATCAGTGTTGGTCACCGATGTAACCCTTGATATTGAGAACCGACAATTTTGCCAAAGGAGCCGATCGATGAATTGGATGAGGCGGCGCGGCGCCATCGCCGTCCTGATCGCGAACGTCATTGGCTTTGTTTTGGGCTTTGTTTTGGCGTGCGAACCGGCAGGTGCGCAGGCGCCGAAGGCGGACCAGAAAGGGCCGGTCATTTTCGCGGCGGCGAGCATGAAGACCGCACTCGATGCGATCGCCGCCGCCTGGACGCAACAAACCCGCAAACCGCCAGCAATTTCTTATGCCTCTTCGGCGGTTCTTGCCAAGCAGATAGAGCAGGGCGCGCCGGCGGATGTTTTCATCTCCGCCGATCTCGAATGGATGGACTATCTAGACAAAGCAAAATCGCTCAAAGCCGGCACACGCCGCAATCTGCTCGGCAACCAGCTTGTCTTGATTGAACCGGCGGATGCGGAGACGAGCCTCAAGATCCAAACCGGCTTCGATCTGGCGGGCGCTGCGGGCGATGGCAAGATAGCGGTCTGCACGATAGCGGCGTGCCCCGGCGGGATTTATGCGAAGCAGGCTTTGGAGAAGCTCGGGGTTTGGGCTGCCGTGGAGCCGAAACTGGCGCAGGCGGACAATATCCGCAGCGCTACAGCGCTGGTTGCGCGCGGTGAGGCAAAATTCGGCATCGTCTATGCCACAGATGCCAAGGCCGAATCGAAAGTTAGAGTGGTCGATGTTTTTCCGGCTGCGACCCATGCGCCGATCATCTATCCCGTCGCCGTGATTGCGACGTCGAAAAACCCGGACGCGGAAGCTTTTGTCGCGTTCATGACGTCGCAAGCCGCAACCAAGGCGCTGGTCGAGCAGGGATTTGCGATTTTATCGAAATGAAGGCTGGAGCGGGGTTCGGCAAGGCCGTTGAAGCCGCGGTAGCTTGGCCCGCTAATCGCCCGACGGGGCCAATCTCATAATGATGTCGTGCAAAAGGCCGAAGAGAAGAACTTGTGTCGGCACGTCGAAATCGGCCGGCAGCAGCGCGACGAGACATCTGACCCCGTCGCGACGTTGAAATTCGATTCTGCCGAGTTTTGTCTTGAGTTTTGCTTCTTGGCTTGCTGCGATCTCGAGAAATTGCCTGAAGCCCCAGGGCATGCGCGCGTTGTAGCTCGAGCCGGCATGCGTGAAAGATGATGTGCGGGAATTGATGCGGTGTGCTTCTGCAAGCACAGATCCGCGCTCATCACGCAGGACAAAGGGTTTTGCAGGGGCTCCTGCGAAGATTTGGGCAAGGCCTTCCGACAAGCTCTGTCTTTCGCAACCGAGCGCCAAGTTCCGGCCCTCGAGAACGACGTTGCTCCAGGGCGCAGCCGGCCGCCACGTAAAGCGGCCTATGCTGCGACCATCGAGATCGAGATCATAAACGACATGACTCTGGAATAAATGCTCTTTCTTCAATTGGCGTCCGATCAGCATGCGACCCCTCGATCCCGGAAATTCAGATCAAAACTTAGTCAGCGCCTTTGCGGCGGGATGTGACTTTGCGCATGTTCGTCACGCCGCAAAGGCTGATGCGCGAGGTCATCCCGCCGAGCCTCGGTTTACTCGATTCGGAAATCGCAATTGCCGACTTTGTCATCGCGCATCAGGCCGATATTGTGGTGAGCGGCAATACGTTCCAGGTGGCCAAACCGGAAGTTCGCAAAGAGCTGCAAAAACCGCTCGGCGCTTATAACGCGAAAATTCCACAATTGAAGGAGTTGCACCGAAAAGTCGATTCGGTGACAAATGGCGGTTGAGGCAAGGGCTTCAAATGGCCGGCCAACAGGTTCAAACTGAATCCTGAAGCCAAGTTCCTCCTTGCTGCCCATATCCCTGTTCAGTTAGGCAATTCGCGCCATCAATATCTCTCACTCGAGGACGATCGCATGAAGAAACATGTAGCGGTGCTGATGGGCGGCCTGTCTGCGGAACGGGAGGTCTCCTTGCGCTCGGGCGAGGCCTGCGCTCAGGCGCTCGAAGGCGAGGGATTTGCCGTCACCCGCATGGATGTCGATCGTAATGTCGCAGCCGTTCTTTCCGCGCTCCGCCCCGATGTTGCCTTCAACGCCTTGCATGGCCGTTTCGGTGAGGACGGCATCATGCAAGGTATTCTTGAAATGCTGCAGATTCCTTATACCCATTCCGGCGTGCTCGCGTCCGCCCTTGCGATGAAGAAAGACCGCGCCAAGGACGTGCTGCGGGCGGCGGGCATACCGGTCGCGCATGGCGTCACGACCGATCGGATGACCGCCGCCAAGAGCCATGTCTTGCCACCGCCCTATGTCATCAAGCCGGTTTCGGAGGGCTCGTCTTTCGGCGTTCTCATCGTCAAAGAGGACCTGACGCATCCACCACAAGAGTTAACGCGGCCGGATTGGTGTTACGGCGATCAGGTTCTCGTCGAGCACTATGTTGGAGGACGCGAGCTCACGTGCGCTGTGATCGGCGAAAAAGCTTACGACGTCATAGAGATACGCGCTGCGAGCGGGGGCTGGTACGATTATGATGCAAAATACGCGAAAGGTGGTTCCGTCCACCTGCTTCCCGCCAATCTTAAAGAAAATATTTACTTAATTGTCCAAGAGTTGGCGCTGAAGGCGCATAGGGCGCTCGGTTGCCGCGGCGTCAGTCGCACCGATTTTCGCTACGACGACCGTCCCGAAGGTACGGGCGAACTCGTCGTATTGGAAGTCAATACTCAGCCCGGTATGACCGAAACCTCTCTCGTGCCCGAAATTGCGGCGCATGCCGGCTTATCGTTTGGTGAGCTTGTCAAATGGATGGTGGACGACGCCTCCTGCGACCGGTGAAGGAGGTTATCGTAAACACTCGCCCCTCCTTTCCAGCGTTCGCGGGAGTTCCGACGGGAACTTCCCTGGAGCCTGCGCGGTTGCGGCTGCGCCGGGGCGTTCGCGCGCGTAGACCGGCGCACCGTCGGCCTTTGTTCGGCCGGTTCCGTGGCCTTGTCGGAATGCCGGGCTTTGGCTCTGCACTTACGTTGGTGTTTCTCATTTGCGTCGGTGCCTATGGTTGCCTCGTCGGAGGGCAATTTGCCGATTTTGTCGCAAATGAGGGCGCGCTCCGCGATGTTATCGCGAGGACTTTCGGTTTCGGCCTCGAGGCGGTGACGATTTCGGGCGAACGCGAGCTGACCGAAAAGGAGATTCTCGTCACCGCCGAGATCGGGCCGCAGAGTTCACTGCTGTTTCTGGATGCGACGCGCGTCCGCAACCGCTTGGCGGCAATGCCGCTCGTCAAGGAAGCGAGCGTCAGCAAGCTTTATCCGAACCGCCTGTTGATCGAAGTCGAGGAACGCCGGCCTTTCGCGCTCTGGCAGAAGGACGGCCAAGTGCACATCATCGCCGCCGATGGCACGCCGATTGACGCGCTGCGCGATTCCCGGTTTGCCGAATTGCCTCTGGTCGTCGGCGACGGTGCCAATGAGCGGCTCGACGAATATGTCTCGCTGCTGGATTCGGCAGGTGATCTGCAGCCCAGAATTCGCGCCGGAATCCTTGTCGCCAAACGCCGCTGGACCTTGAAGATGACGAACGGCGTAGAGGTCGCCTTGCCCGAGAAGGACGCGCGGACGGCCGTGGCGCTGCTCGCCCAATTGCAGCGCGAGTCCAGGGTTCTCGACAAGGATGTCTTGTCGATCGATCTGCGCGTGAAGGGCAGGTTCGTCGCACGTATTTCGGAAGAAGCCGCGCATGCGCGCGCCGAGCTCTTCGCGCACAAACCCAAGGTGAAAGGCGGCCAGACATGAGTTCGCTCGTGCAGCCGCCGCGCATGCGTCCAGTCTCGACACGCAAGACCGCGCTTTTGTCCGCGCTCGATGTCGGTACATCAAAAATTGTTTGTCTCGTCGCGCGGCTCGACCCGATAGAGCCATCGGAGATGCTGCCGGCGCGCACCCATCGCTGCCGCATCCTCGGCATTGGTCATCAGCGTTCCGCCGGCATTAAAGGCGGCATGATCGTCGACATGGACGAGGCCGAAAATGCAATCCGCCGCGCCGTCGACGCGGCTGAACGCATGGCTGGTGTGCAAATCGAAAGTGTGATCGTCAGCATAACGGGTGGGCGCATCGGATCGCAGCTCTACAACGCGAACGTGGTGGTGCATGGCCGCGCCGTGACCGAGAACGACACGCATCGCGTGCTCGAGGCTTGTGCGGCGCGCACGCAGCAGCAGGGTAAGGCCGTCCTGCATTCCCTGCCGACCGGGTTTTCGCTCGGCGACATGCGCAGCATTCGCGACCCCAAAGGCATGATCGGCGACGCGCTGGGTGTCGATATGCATCTCGTGAGCTGCGATGCGACGGCTGCACGCAACTTGATGCTGGCGATCGAGCGTTGCCACCTCACGATCGAGGCGATGGTTGCAACGCCTTATGCCGCAGGTCTCTCGGCGCTCGTCGACGACGAGGCCAAACTCGGGACAGCCGTCATCGATATGGGTGGCGGCACCACGTCGTTCGGGGTTTTTTACGGCGGCCCTCTGGTCCATGTCGATTCGATCGCGCTCGGCGGAAACCACGTGACTTTGGACATAGCGCGTGGCTTGAACACGCGGCTCGCCGATGCCGAAAGGCTCAAGACGCTTTACGGCACTTGTTTGGCGGCGGCTTCGGACGAACGCGAGACCATCGCAGTGTCTTCAGTCGGCGACGACGGCGGTCATCCGACGCATTTGCCGAAGTCGCAACTCGTCCGGATCATCAAACCGCGCGCCGAAGAAATTCTCGAATTGACACGCGACAAGCTGAGGGATGGGGGATTTGTCATGCATCCCGGCGCGTGTCTCGTTTTGACCGGAGGTGCGAGCCAACTCACCGGAATGGTCGAGGCCGCCAGGCGTATTTTG
>JBKQHN010000227.1:0-54194 GCA_052148755.1 Beijerinckiaceae bacterium
CCGCATGCCGAACTCGTCGGCGATGTCGGATTGGGCCTTACGTTTCTCGCCGACCGCCTGGAGGGCCAGCTCACAAAGGCTGCGGCGCTGCTGCCGCTGCGCGCCGAGATTCTCGCCCATATCGGTGAGCGGGCCGAAGAGAGCAGGTTTCCGCCGACGCCGCAGCGCATCGTCCATGACGTACGGCACGTCATGCCCGAAGACGGCATCGTCTGCCTCGACAACGGCATGTACAAGATCTGGTTTGCCCGCAATTACCGCACCCATGTCGCCAATACTTTGCTGCTCGACAATGCGCTGGCGACGATGGGGGCCGGCCTGCCCTCGGCGATGATGGCGGCGCTCATCAACCCCGGCCGGCGCGTGCTCGCCGTCTGCGGCGACGGCGGCTTCATGATGAACAGCCAGGAGATGGAAACCGCCGTGCGGCTGCGGCTCAACCTGGTCGTGCTGATCGTGCAGGACAATGCTTACGGCATGATCCGCTGGAAACAGGCGGTCGATCACTTTTCCGATTTCGTCCTCACCTTCGGCAATCCGGATTTCGTCGCCTATGCGCAAGCCCATGGCGCCAAGGGCAGCCGGGTCGACAGTGCAGAAGGCCTCGCGCCGACCCTCGAAGCCGCCTTCAACGGCGGCGGCGTGCATCTCGTCGTCGTGCCGGTCGATTATTCGGAGAATGTGCGGGTTCTCGTCGACGAATTGCGCGGCAATATGCGGGCGGTGGGGTAGTGGTTCGGTTTGAGTTTCGGAAAAAAGGACGCGCAGCGATCCTCTCGGATACGCCCAATGCTCTTATATCGCACAGGCCGTGACGACCCATCCGCCAAAGGGGACGCCTTGCGGTGAGCAGCTCAGAACGCTTGCCCCTAAAGCCAGGTCCTTCGGGGGACCTCTTAAGAAGTTGATTTTAGCACCAACGCAACTCGCGAAACGGAGCGGCTCGATGCCATGCGATTACGCGCCATCAATCCACCAAGCGCTCGGAACGGCAATATCAAGACGCTCCCCCAGATCCCTGTTAAGCCGCGCACACTGGCCATCTAAAGCAACAGCAATATTTTTAGCCACCTCAGAAATCCATTCCAATGGAAAATAAATCCTGCGCATTCCCGAAGCGGCTAAGTAGTTAACATAGGTAATTCTTGAGCTACCTGGCTCAAATACATCTCTTATCGAATCGCCAATCGTTGCAGAATCCGTTGGGTTGTACGTATGTATGAAGGCACAACGAACATGCTCGTACAAAAGACAGGCGTAAGAATATCGTCTGACAAATTTTTTGTCTTCAATCGGTGATGGTGACGCAAAACATAGGCTTAAAACTTCATTTTCCGATTTATCGTTATCTGCTGTATACCGAAATGCAATGTCGGAGACTCTCAATTTGTGTTGCAAATCCCTCCGCTCTTGAGAAAGGAGCGGAGCACTTATCATTGTCGCATCAAACCCGTTTCGTGGAAATTTTACAACGATCTCAATAAATCTCTTGCGGTCAGTACGCGCCCTTGCGGGCCACATTAAAGACGCCATTGCGCTAATCGAGGTGCAAAGGATGATGGCACCATCAGCGTATGTTCCCCCGCAAGAACCGCTTGCGAGAGCGTGAGCAAGTTTGCTTTTCTCTTCGATCCATGACGAATACGTGAACATATCGCGCGGTTCTCAGTTGCGTTAGCCACTACGTAGGCAAAATGCCCTACCGTCCTCTTGTCACACCAATTCGACCCGCAACTCGCGTCCGGTGACGCGCACAGCGCGCATCGAGGTTTCGAGTGTGGCGCTGCCGTTATCAGGATCAAGAGCATCAGATCATCCGCCGACGTCTCTCTCGTTCGACACGCCGCAGGCGGAGAAAAACGTTAGGCTCTAGACGACTTCCGGCCGGGGCAGCCTTTTGATCTTGATCGACGCCGCTCGCTGCCTCACTTGTGCAAGCTCGTAATTCATCTGCAAGCGCAACCAAAAATCGGCGCTGCTGCCAATAGCCATCTCCAGGCGCAAGGCCATTTCCGGCGTGATCCCGCAGTCCCCATTGATCAGGCGATAAAGCTGCTGCCGCGTCACACCGAGAGCCTTAGCGGCCTTGGCAACAGTCAGGCCCAACCCCTCGATCTCGTCCCTGAGTCCGATTCCGGGGTGGGGCGGAGACTTCATCATCGTAACCTCCATCAGTGATAATCGATCAGTTCGACCGCCGAGGCCGCGCCATCGGCAAATCGGAAAATAATGCGCCAGTTGGCGCGCACCGTGATCGCCCAGAACCCTTTGAGTTCGCCCTTCAAAGGATGCAGCCGCAAGCTTGGGATGTCGAGATCGTCAATCACCTTGGCTGCATCGAGGTAGGCAAGCAGCACCGAAATCCGCTCGACTAAATCAGCCCGCAGTAATTTGCGGTCGTCATCCTCGAACAGACGTTTTAATCCCTTGTGATTGAAGCTTTCGATCATGAAAAAATGTAGCATGTAACATTACATGTTACAAGATCGGCGGCCTAAAATTATTCTGGTCTTTATAGTTCTCTCATTTCAAATCCTGAAAGCGACTGCCCTTTGTTCGATGCGCCGCAATCGTCGCGGGCGCGCTTATCTCATTTAAGCAAATGCCTGCACAACGCTGCGCGCTTCGCTTGACGGACTCGATCCGGCTGCGAGCGCGAACCCTTCCTGTACGGCGGCGAGGTTGAGGTCGGCGAATTTCCTCGGCGTGTCGAGCCGCACGGCGGTCTCGAGCGAGTCCCTGCTGCACACCCCTGCCAGCTGCGCCAGCGCGCCGAGCGCGATGATGTTGGCGATGCGCGGACTGCCCAGCGCGATCGCCCTCTGGCTGATCGGCAGAACGTGCAATCTGGAAAAACCGTTCGGCGGCTGCGCAACCAGCCGTTCGTCGACGATGACCAGCGCACCCGGCTTGACCAGTGCCAAGGAGCGGTCGACGCCGATCTGCGACAGGCCGGCGATCATGTCGAGGCGCGTGACAAGCGGATAATCCGACGGATCTTCGGTGACGATCAGGTCGGAATAGCAGAAGCCGCCGCGCGAAGTCGGCTCATAGCTCTGCGACTGGGCGGCGCGCTTGCCCTCGAGGCCGAGCGCGCGAAACAGGATGTGCATGCCCAGGATGAGTCCCTGTCCGCCGCTGCCGGCAAGGCGGATCTCGATGCGGTCCATGCTCAGCATCCTCTCTTCGCGCGCTCGATGGCGCTGCGTTCGCGGTAGGTGCGGCCATATTCGGGCCGGTCGTATTGGGCGAAAACGCCCGTGCGCAGGCGGTTCGGCCGGAACGGCTGATCGGCCACGTTGCCGAAGGCCTCCGGACGCATGTCGCTCTTCTGACTGAGGATCATTTCCGGCGACTCGCCGAGGTCGTTCTTGCGTCCGTAGATCTCGGTGCAGTCCGACATGACTTCAACGAAGGAGAAGCCGGCATGAGAGATGGCCGCTTGGATGAGGTTTTTCAGCGCCGGCGCCTGTCTGGTGACTTCGCGCCCGACGAAACTGGCCCCGGCCGCTTCGGCGAGCTTGCAGGCGTCGAAGCACGGTTCGGCATTGCCCGTCGGCGTGGTGGTGGTCAGGCGCGCGGCCGCGGTCGTCGGCGACACCTGGCCGCCGGTCATGCCATAGACCTCGTTGTTGAGCATCAGGCAGGTGATATCGAGGTTGCGCCGGCAGGCGTGGATCAGATGGTTGCCGCCGATGGCCAGGCAGTCGCCGTCGCCGGTAATCACGACGACCGTGAGATCCGGCCGCGCCAGCTTGAGGCCGGTAGCAAATGCCAGCGGCCGGCCATGCGTCGTATGGAACGTGTTGGCGTCGATATAGGCCCCTACGCGGCCCGAGCAGCCGATGCCTGAAACGACGGCGAGCTTGTTCTTGTCGATGTCGAGTTCATGCACCGCCCACAACAAAGCGCGCAGCGCAATGCCATGGCCGCAGCCCGGGCACATGAAATGCGGCATCAGCTCGAGCCGCAGATAATCCTTAATGTCGAACGGTCCGCGGGCGATCTCATTCATGGGCGGCGAGCTCCCGGATCCTGGTGCTGATGTCGTCGGGCGTGATCGGCTCGCCGTCGATGCGATGCAGACCGACGACCTTTTTGCGATCATCGACGAGACGTTCCACTTCGAGGACGAGCTGGCCTGCGTTCATTTCCGGCACGAGCACCACACGTGCGCGCGCGGCGGCCTCGCGCAGCGCTGCCTCGGGGAACGGCCATAAAGTGACCGGCCGCAGCAGACCGACCTTAAAACCTTCGGCGCGAAGGTTCTGCACGGCGCGGCGCGCGGCGCGCGCGGCGATGCCGACCGTCACGATCAGGATGTCGGCGTCCGCCGTGGCGATCGCCTCGACCTTCTCGATCGCCGGGCGATGGCGTTCGATCTTGTCGAGGATGCGCTGCAGGGCTTTCGCGGCGAGGTCCGGTTTCTGGGTCGGGAAGCCGTCCGGCATGTGCGTCAGACCCGTGACATGCGTGCGAAGACCACTTCCCGGCCGCGGCATCGCCGGGATCAAATCAGCCGTTTCGGCGAAGGGCAGGAATCCGCTTGCCGCATCACCGGCCCATTTGCGATCGACGGTCGTGAGCGAGTCCCCTGCGGGAACTTCTATCGATTCCAGGAGATGCGCGACGATCTCGTCGTAGAGCACGATCACCGGCACGCGGAATTCTTCCGCGAGATTGAAGGCGCGGATCGTCTCGGTATAGATCTCCTGCACGGAGGCCGGCGTCACCACGATGATCGGGTGATCGCCATGCGTGCCCCAGCGCGATTGCATCAGATCACCCTGTGCCGGTCGCGTCGGCATGCCGGTGGACGGTCCGCCGCGCATCACGTTGATGATGACGCATGGCGTTTCGGTCATCGCCGCGTAGCCGAGATTCTCCTGCATGAGGGAGAACCCTGGGCCACTGGTGGCGGTCATCGATTTCGCGCCGCCCAGCGAGGCGCCGATGACGGCTGCGAGTGAACCGATCTCGTCCTCCATCTGGATGAAAACGCCATCGACGCGCGGCAGCTCGCGCGACATGTGTTCGGCTATTTCGGACGACGGCGTGATGGGATAGCCTGCGAAGAAGCGGCACCCCGCGGCAACTGCCGCGAGCGCGCAGGCTTGGTTGCCGTGCAAGGAGACAAGGGACTGGGACATTCAGGCGCTCAACGGCTCACGCACGGACGTGCTGACGGAAATGGCGAAATCCGGACATAGCCATTCGCAGATGTGGCAACCGGTGCACGCCTCGGGGTTCTTCAGCACTGCGACCTGCTCCTCGTTGAGACCAAGACAGCGCTCGGGACATAGTTTGACGCAGATGTCGCAGCCCTTGCACCAGGCCGCATTGATTTCGAGTGTGATCGCGGTGTCCTTCTGCTGCCCCGGCGCAGAATATCTGGCGATGGAGCCGTCAAAACGCAGACCGGAATCGGCGCGCGCGGCCGCCGCCCAAACGCGCCCGGCTTCGAACGCCTTGGCATTGATCCCGCGCGTCTTCTTCGGCACGATCTGGTCGATCACCGACAGCCAGTCCTCGAGCGGGTAGTCGAGCGATACCGACAAGGCGCCCAGCAGCACGGTGTTGGCGGCGCGCGCATCGCCGAGATCCTCGGCGATCGACGTCGCGTCGAGCGCGTAGCCGTCCGCAACCCGGCCGACGATCTCGGCCGGGGTTTCCCGCGCGTAATTTGTCGTCGCACCGATCTTGCGGCTGCGGCAGGCGAAGGGCGGAACGATGCGCCGCGTATCGGCGATGAATACGCCGGTGTCGGGCTTGAGATGATCGAGCCAGCGCAGGCCCTCGGCCCATTCGAGCGCGATCAGCGCATCGGCATCGCCCTTGGTGATCGTCGGCGACCATACCTCCTTACCAAAGCGCACATGGCTGAACACGATGCCGCCGCGCTTGGCCATGCCGTGCACTTCGCTCTGCTTGACCTGAAGGCCCTGTTGCTGGCCAAGCAGCGCAAGCACTTTCGAGATCATGAGGACGCCCTGACCGCCGACGCCGACGATCATGATATTGCGCGCGACTGGCGCGGTCTTCTCTTCGGCCGCAGTCGCGGTCTGGTCCAGGGTTACGGCATTCGTCGCGGTCATTGGATCACCGGCTGAATGCAGTCCGAAGGGCAAACCTGTGCGCACAAGGTGCAGCCGATGCAGGTCGATGCGTCGATGGTTACCTTGTGGCGGCCGTCGTGCATCGCCTCGCTCCAGGTGATCGACGGGCAGCCGAGGTTCATGCATGATTGGCAGGCGACGCAACCAGCGGCCTTGACCGCGAGCGGCACGCCTTTGATCTTGACCGGATCGAGCACGCAGGGACGTGACGAGATGACGACCGAAACGCCCTTGTGGATGATCGCTTCGCGCAGTGTCTGATACATGTGGCCGAGTTCGTAAGGATCGATTGTGCGCACCCATTCGACGCCGACGGCCCGGCAAATCATCTCGTAGTCGACCTTGTGGGTCGGCTCGCCGCGCAGGGTGCGGCCGGTGCCGGGGTGGTCCTGGCCGCCGGTCATCGCGGTGATGGAATTGTCGAGGATGACGACTGTGATGTTGGCGTTGTTGTAGACGGCGTCGATCAGCGGTGTGATGCCCGAATGCAGGAAGGTCGAATCGCCGATCGTGGCGACAATCGGCTTCGTCTCGGCGCCCGACTTATTCATGCCGATGGCATTGGCGATGCTCGCGCCCATGCAGACCGTAGTGTCGATCGAACGCAGCGGCTCGACCGCCGCCAGCGTATAGCAGCCGATGTCACCGGCGACGCGCGCATCGATGCCACGCAGAGTGAGGTAGGTGGCGGTGTGCGGACAGCCTGGGCACAGCACCGGCGGCCGCGCCATCGGTTCGATGTCGAGCGAGATGGTCGGGCGCGCGGCCTCCATCAGCCCGGCGGCGGCAAGACCGGCGCGCACCAGTTCGGGCGACAGTTCGCCAACGCGCGGGAAAAACGCTTTGCCTTCCGCCGCAAGGCCCATCGCCCGGATCTCCTTTTCCAAAACCGGCTCGAGCTCCTCCACCACCAGCAGCCGGTCGACGGTTTTGGCGAACGCCCGGATGGCGGCTTCAGGCAGCGGATACGATGCGCCAAGTTTCAGGATCGAAGCCTTCGGCGCAACTTCCTTCACATAGAGGTAGGCCGTCGAAGCGGTGACGATGCCGAAACGCGTCTCGCCCTTCTCCCAGTGGGTCAGCGGCGAGTCCTCGAAATAGCGCCCGACCTTCATCTCGCGTTCGATGACTTTCGGATGCAACCGGCGGGCATTGGCTGGGATGGTCACGGTCTTGTTTGGCGCATTGACGAAACCCTTCGGCGCCGGCTCGCTGCGCGCGCCGATCCGCACGGCACTGCGGGTATGCGACAGACGTGTGGTCGAACGCACGATGACGGGCGTATCGAAGGTCTCGGAGATTTCGAACGCCAGCTTGGTGAAATCGAGCGCCTCCTGGGCGTCGGACGGCTCGAGGATCGGCACGTTGGCAAAGCGCGCGAACAGGCGTGTGTCCTGCTCATTCTGCGAAGAGTGGATGCCTGGATCGTCGCATACGATAAGGACGAGGCCGGCGTGAGCGCCGATATAGGACTGCGACATCAGCGAATCGGCCGCGACGTTGAGGCCGACGTGTTTCATGGCGGCAAGTGCGCGGACGCCCGACAGCGCGGCACCGATCGCCACGTCAAGGGCGACTTTTTCGTTGGTCGCCCATTCCGCGCAGACCTCGGTTGCCGGATAGTGCGCAAGCGTCTCGAGGATCTCGGTGGAAGGCGTACCGGGATAGGCTGTGGCGACGCGCACGCCTGCCTCCCAGGCGCCGCGGGCAATGGCTTCATTGCCCATCAAGGGCAGCACCCGCTCATCCGCCGATCCGGCTTCAACATGCTTGAATTGAGTGTACATTAGGATTCCGAGCGTTTCCCCGGCGTTGACAAAAGCCGTTGCCCAGCACTATCGGCGGCTCGCCGTCGCCGCCTTGAGGGAAATCAATCACCTGGTCATGCGTGATGTCTTAGCAGAGACCGTCGAGCAAGGCGGCGAATTTCGCACGAGCCTGTGGGAGTCTCGTTTTGCACGTCTCGCGACATTACTCGACAGGTCCCCCCCGTTCGCAAGATCCGGCACGGAGCGAAAATGCACGGAACAAATTATTGATTCCATGGATGTTTTTATCATGATCGATTTGTCGCCAATGACACATTGCCGGCGTGAACCGCTGGCCGGTGAAACGCTATTTGACCGGCATGACTGTCTCGGCGGCTTTGATCACGTCGTCGTCGCCGTGAGCTCTGCAGTAATCACCTAGGGCCTTGGCGTCCTTCACTATCTTATCGGCGTACATGATCGGCGGAGCATTTTCTTTGGTGTAGTAGCCCTCCAGCCACGTCAGGATCGTGCCGATCTGGTCCTTGGGGGCCGCAACAAACTCACTGCACTTGATCTTCGAAAAGTCCAGGTCCTCGGCAACGGCGGGTGCGGCGACGAGCAGTGCGACGAGCAGGGACGCGAGATGAAGCCTCATGCAACAACCTCCATTCGAGTGACACGGCCGCGTGTTGTGCCGACCGCAGGGCGATCGAATTTAGCCCGGCCTAGCCTCACAAGTCGAATCGATTCGCGCCCTGGCACATAAGTCCAACGCGCTTCATCGCCCTTTGGGCGATGTGATGCGCGCCCGCAAAATAGTGTATTTCGCCAGCCAAAAGACACGGGGGCCGCACGGAGCCTATTTCGGTCGGATGAGTTGCATTTGGCATAGGCGCCGACCGAACGGCCGGCTGGCACTATGTCACTGTTCGTCCTCTGAAGTGGCGGACAGGATTTCGATCAGCTCGGCGACCTTGCCAGTGGGCAGATGGCGTCCTTCATTGACGAGTGCCTCGTCGTTCTGGAGCCAAGCCCAGGCCACTTCCAAATCTTCGGGCGACGCGCCCGTTGCAACGATTTCGGCCGCAACCTCCTTATCGATCGGACCGAGAACAGCAGCGACTTGATCCAACGTCATGGCCATAGACAACCCTCCGGCGGTTTATTGAGACCCGCTCTTCAAGTGGCGGAGCTGCGGGCCAGTGCAAACTTCTAATGTCAAGCGGCGATGCTGGCGATACGCCGTCTCGTCGCGGCCATCCTGGATTCGGACGAGACTTGCGGCGCTTTTTGGAGCGTCACTTAATTTTGAAACAAGAGCGCAGGCGAAATCTTTGATCATGTGGCGAGCGAATTCAAGATTCAATGGATCTCAGGCCGCCGGCAGATCGAGCACGGCGCTGAGACCACCGGAGGGACTCGAGTCGAGCCGAAGCGCGCCGCCGTAAAGCGTCGCGAGGTCGGCGACGATCGACAACCCGAGACCCGAGCCCGGCTTCGTCTCGTCCAGCCGGCGGCCGCGGCGCAGCGCCGCTTCGCGCAAATCGGGTGCCAATCCGCTGCCGTCGTCATCGATCGTCACGCGCAGCGAATTCCGACCAGCTTGGCCCTGGCCAGGCAAAGCAACAACCGAAATCGAGACTGAAGTGCGCGCCCATTTTCCCGCATTATCGACGAGATTGCCTATCATTTCCTCGAGATCCTGACGCTCCCCCAGGAATTTGACGTTCTCTTCAACATTGGTGGTGAAGACGAGACCGCGATCGTGATAGATCTTCTCAAAAGTGCGCAGGAGCGCTGCGACAACAGAGGCGACTTCCGTGACGTTGCCGAGCGCTTTGGACCTGACCGCAATACGCGCGCGATCGAGGTGATAGGTCACCTGATCGCGCATGATCATCGCCTGTTCCGTCACTTTTTCGGCGAGCGGCGTCGCTTCGATCACGGCTTCGTTGAGGATGACGCTGAGTGGTGTTTTCAAAGCATGCGCGAGATTGCCCACCTGGGTGCGCGCCCGTTCGACGACCTCGCGGTTGGCCGCGACGAGAAGATTGAGTTCGGCCGCAAGGGGAGCAATGTCATGGGGAAAATCGCCTTCAATCTTTTCGTTCTCGCCGCGCCTGATCGCGGCCACACCGTCCCGTAGCCGCCATAAGGGCTTCAAGCCATAGCGCATCTGCAGACCGGCGGAGCCCACCAGGGCGGCAGCAAGCAAAGTGAATGTCAAGACTAGGTCGAGTTCGAAACTCGCTATTTCCGAGTCGATCGTCTCGGGCGTTGCAGCCACCTGCACGAGGTAGATGCCCTGGTCGCCGACATCGATCACTCGTTCGACCAAACGCAAGCGCCGATCGTCCGGGCCCTTTGCATAGCCTTTGCGCGCGCCGCCGACCCCGGCCGAAATGCCTTCGTCTGCGAGCTTGGGAAGTCGCGCAGCAAAAAGCGAGCGGGAGCTGCGGATATCCGGCGTGTTGCTGTCAAGGCGCGTGATCTGCCAATACCAGCCAGACAGCGCCAATTCGAAGAGAGGCTCTCCCAGCTGGCCGAAATCCGACCGGGTTTCGTCGCTGGAACTGGAGCCGGACGCAGCAATATCCGCGACGAGGGCGCGCAAATAGACTCCAAGGCTCTCGTCAAAACCGGTTTCGGCCGTCGAACGGTAAAACGCCGAAAGCACGAGCCCGGCAACAAGCAAAATTGCCGTGCTCAAGACCGCGGCGGAGACGAAAAGCCGCGCGGCAATGGACCAGGTCTTGGTTTTCGGAAGTCTCATCGCCACACCGGTGCGTCAGGCAGAGCAAACCTAACCCGCGGCCGGACCAGGCTTTGCCCGGCTGGCCTCGGCCGCATCCCGCTCGGGCGCCGCAACGACATAGCCGAGTCCGCGCAAGGTCTGGATGATGTCGACACCGAGTTTCTTGCGCAAACGGCCAATGAAAACCTCGATCGTATTGGAATCGCGGTCGAAGTCCTGATCGTAGAGATGTTCCACGAGTTCGCTCCGCGACACCACCCGTCCAGAATGATGCATCAAATAGGACAGCAAGCGGAATTCATGCGATGTGAGTTTCACCGGATTGCCGTCAACGAGAATGCGCCCGGCGCGGGTATCGAGACAGACGGGGCCGCAGGTCAATTCGCTTGAGGCATGCCCGGCGGCGCGGCGCAGCAGCGCGCGCATGCGCGCCAGGACTTCTTCGATGTGGAACGGCTTGACGACATAATCATCTGCGCCGGCATCGAAGCCCTGCACCTTCTCGCTCCAGCGGTCGCGTGCGGTGAGGATGAGGACGGGCATTGTCCGGCCGGTTTTCCGCCATTCGTCGAGCACGGAAATTCCGTCTTTTTTCGGCAAACCAATGTCGAGGACCACTGCATCATAAGGTTCGGTGTCGCCGAGAAACAAGCCCTCCTCGCCGTCGAATGCGCGATCGACAACATAGCCCGCCTGGGTCAAGGCAGTGCTGATCTGGCGATTGAGATCCTTATCGTCCTCGACGACCAAAAGCCGCAATTCAATCCTCCCTGCGACGCAGCGACTTCCAAGTGTTGCGTTGCTGGCAGATGCTTGCCGTCGGTCAGCTGAATCGCAACACTAGCTCTTAAATCTGGTGGCCAACTTGTCCTTGGCCCTTGGGGACCAAGCGCAAGGGTCGGACCACTAGCTCTCTACTTGTTGTTTTTCGGACCGACGACTTGCCCATTGGCAGCATTCACGAAGACATGAATAACATGACCGTCACGGCGTAGAAGATTTATTTCGTAGATGAACTCTTCGCCCGAGCGGCAAAGCTTGACGCCGATCGCTTCGGCCTGGAAATGGCCAGCCGCAATCTTCATCAGCCGGAAGGGTTCGGCAAGTTTGTTGGCGCCGATCTTTTCGCGGGTCTGCGCCGCCGAAAAGCAAACACGCTCGGCTGCCGGCTCAGCGGCTTGGACCGCCGCACCGTAAGCAAAGCAACACGACAGGAAAATCAGCGCAGCTCCTCGCATGAGCTCAGCCTCACCTCGGCCCCATGAATGCGTGATGAACATCAAGCACCGCGCTATCGCGGACAGGAGAGCCAAAGCAATAATGACGCCGAATTTAAGTACCGCGGACCAAAGATGGCACGACGTCCGGCCGCACCTTGCCACGAAGTCGAAACAATTGCTCAAATATATGACACGGCAAATACCATCTTTATTTACGCTGCCTGGATCAGTACGCCAAAACGCATCGCGAACAGAGCCAGTCTGCCTCTATCGAGAACGAATACGAGGCCACCCCCGCCCCGCGCTCACTCGGCGGCTTCAGCGACGGGCTTGGGCTTCGACCAGGTAAGGACGGGGTTGCGCGCGGCCCGCGTCTCATCAAGACGCCGACGCGGTGCCAGATGCGGCGCATTCAAAAACCTCTCCCTGTTGCCGGACAAAGCCGAAACAGCGAGATCGCGCAAAGTCGCGATGAAGAGATCGAGCGAAGCTTTCGATTCGGATTCCGTCGGTTCGATCAGCATCGCGCCATGCACGACGAGTGGAAAATAGATCGTCATCGGATGGTATCCCTCGTCGATCATCGCTTTGGCGAAATCGAGCGTCGACACTCCCGTATCCTTCAGCCAAGCATCGTCGAACAAGACTTCATGCATGCAGGTCTTCTCGCCGAACGGTTGCGACAAGAGATCCGACAGCGAAACGCGGATGTAATTTGCAGCAAGCACAGCATCCTCGGCTGCTTGCCGCAGGCCATCTGATCCGTGCGACAGGATGTAGGCATAAGCGCGGACGAACATGCCCATCTGTCCGTGAAAAGCCGCAATCCGGCCGAGTGCCGTATCCGTCTCCGCCGGCTGTTCGATAAGAGCAAGGTGCGCCGCCTCGCCGGCAAGCCACGGCAAAGGCGCATAAGGCACAAGCCGCGCGGATAGAACGACCGGGCCGGCGCCCGGGCCACCGCCGCCGTGCGGTGTAGAAAACGTCTTGTGCAGATTGATATGCATGGCGTCTATGCCGAGATCGCCGGGCCGGACCTTGCCCATGATCGCGTTGAAATTGGCGCCGTCGCAATAGAAATAAGCTCCAGCCGCATGCACAGCTTCGGCGATTGCGGCAATGTCTCCTTCGAACAGGCCGCAGGTGTTCGGATTGGTGAGCATGATCGCCGCCACTTCGGGACCAAGAGCCGCCTGGACGGCGCCCGCGTCGACAGTACCGTCGCCACGCGCGGCAATCGATCGGACTTCGAAGCCGACGCGGGTCGCCGTCGCCGGATTGGTGCCATGCGCCGAGTCGGGGACGAGAACCACGCGCCGCGTCGCCAGTTCGCCGCGCGCCGCAATCGCGGCCTTGATCACCATCATGCCGCAGGCCTCGCCATGCGCCCCAGCTTTGGGCGACAGAGCAATTCCTTCCATACCAGTCGCGACGAGCAAAGCCTCCGCCAATTTGCGCATGAGTTCGAGCGCGCCTTGAACGGTTTGTTGCGGCTGCAGCGGATGGATATCGGCAAAGCCCGACAAGCGGGCCATCTTCTCGTTGAGCCGTGGATTATGCTTCATTGTGCAGGACCCCAACGGATAAAGTCCTGCATCGATCGAGTAGTTTTTTTGCGAAAGCCGCACATAGTGGCGGACCGCCTCGGGCTCCGAGAGTCCGGGCAAAGTCAGGGGCGCGCGGCGCGCCAGCCCGCCAAGCCGCGCAGCAAAAGCTGCGGGCTCATCGAGATCGACGCCGGTCACTTCCGGCCGGCCGATCTCGAAGATCAGCGCTTCTTCCATCTGAAGGCCGCGATTGCAGGTGAAAGTATCTGCTGCACCGGTGCTGAGCATGCCCGGGCCGGTCGGACGTCCCTGCCAGTTCAACATTCAAACGGCTCCCCGCAAGGCTTCGATAAAGGCTGTTCGGTCATCATCGGTATTGACCTCGGTATTGGCGACGAGGACGAGATCGTCGTGGCCTCGCCCAGGCAGAAGCCGCGAGAAAGGCACGCCGCCGAGCACGCCGCGTTCCGCCATGCGATCAATCACGTGTGCCGCATCGCCATCGACCCGCATTGTGAATTCATTGAAGAAGCTCGAAGTCACGACCTCGACGCCTTTCACGTCCGCAAGTCTTTCGGCAAGCTTCACCGCATGAGCATGATTGATCAGGGCGAGGCGGCGCAGGCCTGCAGCGCCGAGCAATGCGAGATGGATCGTGAAGGCGAGGCAGCACAGACCGGAATTGGTGCAGATATTCGAGGTTGCCTTGTCCCGCCGGATATGTTGTTCGCGCGTCGACAACGTGAGGACGAAGCCGCGGCGATCATCCACATCGAGCGTTTCGCCGCAGAGCCGTCCCGGCATTTGCCGCACATATTTCAAGCGAGTCGCGAAGAGGCCGACGTAAGGACCGCCGAAGCTCAAAGCATTGCCAATCGACTGGCCCTCGCCGACGACGATATCAGCGCCCATGGCGCCTGGCGGCTCGATGAGGCCCAGGCAAACAGCTTCGGTGAAAACGGCGACGAGCAAGGCTCCCCTCGCATGGCAGGCCGCAGCGAGCGGTGCCAGGTCGCGCAGATTGCCAAAGACGTCTGGCGTCTGCACGACGACGCAGGAGACGTCCTCGTCCAGGAGCTCTGCGAGATTCTCCTGAGCGAGCAGATCGGGCGGCATTTGCACGAGTTCGAGCCCGGAGACGGAGGCTTCGGTATGCACGACTTGCGCATAATGCGGGTGAAGCCCGCCAGACAGCACCGCCTTGCGCCGCTTGGTTAAGCGATGCGCCATCAAAACAGCTTCGGCCGTCGCGGTCGAGCCGTCATACATGGACGCATTGGCAACATCCATCGCAGTCAAAGCCGCAACCTGGGTCTGAAATTCGAAGATATATTGCAGAGTGCCTTGCGAAATTTCCGGCTGATAAGGCGTGTAGCTCGTCAGAAATTCGGAGCGCTGGATGAGATGATCGACGCTTGCCGGGACATGGTGTTTGTAGGCGCCGGCTCCAACGAAGAAGGGAACCGAGCCCGCCGACACGTTCTTGCCGGCCATGCGCGACAGAATGCGCTCGACCTCCATCTCGGATTTGCCGCGCGGCAGATCGAGCAGCTTGTCAAGCCGCTTGTCGGCGGGGATCTCGTCGAAAAGCCGATCTATGTGATCGATGCCGATTCGCGCCAGCATTTCGCCGCGGTCCTCATCGGTTAAAGGCAAGTAACGCATTAAAAATCCTCGTCGATGACTGGCCCGAAACAAAAACAAGTGTGCGAGCGACAATCCGGAATTGCTTTTTGTTCGTTCCCCACCCGCCCGCTGGCGTCACTCGAGCGTCTTCAAGAATTCTTCGTAAGCCGCCTCGTCCATTAGGCTCGCGAGTTCGGCCGGGTTCGCCAATTTGATCTTGAGGAACCAGCCCGAGCCGTAAGGATCTTCGTTGACGCGGCCCGGCGCATCCTGCAATTCGCCATTGACCTCGACAACTTCGCCCGCAACGGGCGCATAGATTTCGCTTGCCGCCTTGACGCTTTCGACGACGGCCGCCTCTGCCCCTTTGGCCAACACCTTGCCGATCTCCGGCAGTTCGACGAAGACGACATCGCCCAATTGGCTCTGCGCGTAATCGCTGATGCCGACGGTGCCGCGATCGCCTTCGACGCGGATATATTCATGCTCCTTGGTGTAACGGACCTCTGACATCAGTTCCCCCGGTAATAATGGTTGGGCACAAAAGGCATGGCTGCAACTTCGGCGCTCAAGGCCTTGCCGCGCACGACGACCTGCACTCTGGTTCCGATTGCGGCCTGCGCCGCTGCGACATAGCCCATGCCGATCGGACGGCCGAGGCTCGGGGCATAGCCGCCCGATGTGAGGCGGCCGATCCAATCGCCCTGCGGCGTCAAAATATCGGCGCCTTCGCGCGCCGGCGCCTTGCCGTCAAGAAGGATGCCGACGCGGCGGCGGGGTGAGCCTTCGGCAAAGAGCTGCTGGATTCTGGCCGCACCGGGAAAGCCGCCCTCCGCGCGGCGGCGTTTGGAAATCGACCAGGCGAGCCCCGCTTCGATGGGATTGGTCGTCCGATCGATATCATGTCCATAAAGGCACAGGCCCGCCTCGAGCCGCAGCGAATCGCGCGCGCCGAGCCCGATCGGCCAAACCTCGGCATCGGCGAGAAGCGCTTCGGCGAACTCGAGCGCGCCTGCCGCGGGCAGAGATATTTCAAACCCGTCCTCGCCCGTATAACCCGAACGCGTAACGAACAGCGTTTCGCCCTGCCATTCCACCGATTGCCAGGACAGGAAATGCATCGTCGCGACGCTTGGCATCTTGCGCGCCAAGACGGCCGCAGCCCGTGGCCCTTGCAAGGCGAGCAAAGCCCGTTCCGTGAAAACTGTCAGAGCAAGGTCCGGCAAAGCGGCCCTGATATGCGCGAAATCGAAACTCTTGGTTGCCGCATTGACGACAAGCAAAAGCCGTTCCGCACCGCCGTCGGCGGGAAGTTTCGTCACCATCAGATCGTCGAGGATATTGCCGTCGCAATCGAGCAATTGCGTATAGCGCATGCGCCCGACATCGAGCCCGGCAAGGTCGCCCGGCACCAGCGATTCGAGACGGCGCGCCGCATTGGCGCCAGCAAGCTCCGCCTGTCCCATGTGAGCGACGTCGAAAAGGCCCGCCGCCTGCCTGGTATGCAGATGTTCGGCGATGATGCCGGTTGGATAGTGCACCGGCATGTCGTAACCGGCAAAGGCCACCATGCGCGCCCCGCGCGACAGATGCAGCGGGTGCAGCGGCGTATGCGCCAGTTCGGCGGGAAATTGTGCAACTTGAACGGACATAGGTCACGCGACGAAGAAACGAGACGGCGAAACGCTCGAAAAGGCTTAAAGCCTGAACGACTCGCCCCCTCTGTCCGGTGACCTGAGAGATTTCCCTCACCCGAACCGGCGCAAAGCGGTTCGGCGAAGTTACGCCCGTCGGTGAGTCGCGCTTCCCAAATGCGCGCGCCTGCTTTCCAGAGTGTCATCCCCCGAGCGGTCCATTGGCCTGAGCGTTTCCGGGGCGGTTGCGCCTTCGGCGCCGCACGGCCGCAAAGCCGTACGGACTCTCCCGCAGGGGTCGTCTGACCCCTATGTTGTGCACTGCGATCGCGGCTTTTGTCAATGGATTAAGCTGACGGCTGCACAACCGATTTAGCTGGGCCGCATAGAATTACGGGGAGAAATGCTACTCAAGGCATGCGCCGGTCGGGCGCTGCCCGACGTCGACGTTTCACCCCTTCACCCAATCTGCGCATTTCGGCGCGACGGCGTCCGCGCCCCAAGCCTGAATCGGTACGGTCGACGTCGAATTCTTCGGCGAACCTTCGATGAGCTTGTCGCTATAGACCATGTAGACAAGCACGTTGCGCTTGGCGTCGCAGCCGCGCACGATCTGCATTCTCTTGAAGAACAAAGAGCGCCGTTCGCGGAATACGACGTCGCCTTGTTCGAATTTCTCCTTGATCTTGATCGCGCCATATTGGCGGCACGCCAAGGATATATCGGAGACTTGCTCGGCAAAGCCGAGCGCGCCGGAAATGCCGCCCTTTTCCGGCACGGTGAAATAGCACGCGACGCCGTCGACGACCGGATCGTCGATCGCATAAGTCGCGAGCTTGTCGTTCGGCGTGAGAAACTTGAGCACGGTCGTCTTGCGAAAGATCAAATCTGGTTCGTCCGAGCCGGCCTGTGCCGCAGAGACAGGTGCGAAAGCCAGCAGCGCAACGAAGATCGGCAGGCACTTTGCGCAGCCCCGAGGGAGCAACCGTAAATTCGACTGGAACATGAATGCAAATCTCCGAATCAGTTTGAACGACGCGGCATGCCGGTAGCCGGCGAAGGGAGGTCGCACGTGGCCCAATTGCCGGTTTGGCCACCGCCGCCCGGCTTGACACCTATAGCGCGATCGGCGTCATTGCGGCGCGGCTTTTTCCAGGGCGCGGGTGTTCGGTCGTTGACTTGAGCGGACCCCGATACAAATGCGCGCGCAAAGGCGTATTTCCGACCAAATTTCCCTGCAAAAGCTATTTGCCTTGGTGAGGAAGCACACGGACATATACAGAAACTCCCGTGAATCTAGGCTTGAATGAAAAGCCGAGGCAGCCGTTTCGGTCGGAAATGTCTGGTAATTTTTGTGGGGCATATTGTTTGAGAGGTTTCGGTTCGGGCTACAAGACCTGCCCCAGGCGCAAGTGCAGCCGAGCTGCAGCCACGCGCGATCTGCCAAATCTT
This sequence comes from Beijerinckiaceae bacterium, assembly GCA_052148755.1. Classification (GTDB taxonomy): domain Bacteria; phylum Pseudomonadota; class Alphaproteobacteria; order Rhizobiales; family Beijerinckiaceae; genus Methylovirgula. The sequence continues at coordinate 18,102 of JBKQHN010000227.1, forward strand.
TGCCCAACTTTTTCCACCAACCCATAGCGCACAAACGAGTTGATCACGTGATCTGTCTCTCGAGCTTGGATTTCTTCAGCGGGGCGTTTTGGCGCCAGATCGCGGCCGCTTTCGTGCTGGCGGCCGCCCTCATCGGGCCAGACACCCATGCCATGGCGCAAGGGCTTGATTGCGGCCGGCTTCAGGCCCAAATTGCGGCGCTGGATCAGGCCCAGACGCAATCCAACCCCTATGCCGCTGCTGCGCAAAAGCAACGCGAGGAAATCGGTCGCACTCAGGCCTATGCGCAATCGATCGGCTGCAGCAGGCAACAATTCCTGTTTTTTGGCAGTGCGCCGCCACCGCAATGTCCGGCACTGAATGCCCGGATTCAGCAAATGCAGGCCAATCTCGCCCAATTGGACGGCAACGCGAGGCAGGCCGGCAACAATGCGCAGCGCCAGGATCTCGTCTTGCGCTACAACGCCTATTGCCGCGGCGAGCCGCAGCAGAAGGGTTTTTTGGAGTCCCTGTTTGGCGGACCAAGCCAGACGGTGCCATCGGAGGTCGCGCCTGATCAGGCCCTTCCCACCACCGATGATCAAACGCCGAAGGGCGGGTCGGAAGCCCTCTGCGTGCGCAGTTGCGACGGCGGTTTCTTCCCGCTCAGTGTGGCGCGGCACGGCGCCGGCGAGAATCTGACCGAGCTCTGCAAAGCCCTTTGCCCGAATGCCGACGCGAGTGTCTACACCCGCGTCCCCGGACAAGTGATCCAGACCGCCGTATCGCTCGACGGAAGTCCCTATGCCGACCTGCCCGCGGCGCTGAAGTATCAAAAGACTTTCGATCCGGCCTGTACGTGCCGGCCGGCTGGCCAATCCTGGGCGGAGGCCTTGGCGGGAGCCGAGCGCATACTCGGACACGAGCGGAAAGGCGACATTATCGTGACGCCGGAAAGAGCCGCCGAAATGTCGCGCCCCAAGCCCGAACCGGCGCAGCACGCAAAGGTCTTGCAAACGACACAGCCGAAGCCTGGCGATGTCAAGCCCAATCCCGACAAGTCTCAAGACGATATCGAGAGCCGCGATGCGGCGTCTGCTGCGCAAGTCCCGACCGCGAGCAAGGATTCCGCCGGCATTGCCACGGGTGAGATCAGGAACGGTACGGCCTATCCCGAGGGCCAGGGCCAGACGGTCGAAGTGACCGGTCCGGACGGCGTCAAGCGACGCGTCCGGATAGTCGGTCCGCCGATTTGATTCGCCCGATCAGCGGCAGGAGAGCGGCGAGTTCCGGCCCCTGATCGCGGCCCGTCAGCGCAAGGCGCAAGGGATGAAACAGCGCCCTGCCCTTGCGATGCGTGCGCAATTTGACCGCTTCGACCCAGGCGTTCCAAGTGTTCATGTCCCACGGCTCCTCCGGCAAGAGGCTCTGCGCGACGGCAAGAAACTCGGGCTCCTCGATGCGCGGCTCGATTTCGCCCTCGACCACGCGCCACCATTCGAGAACCTCCGCGAAGGTCGAAAGATTGGCCCTCACTGCAAGCCAGAACGGTTGCGCCTTGAAACCCGTGATGTCGTGTGCGGCGAGCCTATCGCGCATGGATTCGAAAGGCGCCTGGTGCAGCGTGCGCGCCGAAAGTGCCGCGAGTTCGGCTTGATCGAAACGGGCCTGATTGCGCGAGACATGCGACAAATCGAAGATCGCGACGAGTTCGTCGAGCGATTGCACCGGATGAACCGAATCCGAGGTTCCCGTCAGCACGGCGCATGCAGCCAGCGCCAATGGCTCGATGCCGGCCTCACGCAAGTCGGCAATGGACAAGGCACCAGTGCGTTTCGACAGGCCTTCACCGCTTGCCGTTGTCAGCAGATTGTGATGCGCGAAGACCGGCACCGCGCCGGCCAAGGCCATGAACACCTGGATCTGGACGGCGGTATTGGTCACGTGATCTTCGCCACGGATAATATGACTGACCTTGAGATCTATATCGTCGACGACAGACGGCAAAGTATAGAGATAAGACCCATCCTCGCGGACAAGGATCGGATCCGACAGAGACGCGCAATCTATGTGGCTTTCGCCCCTGATCAGATCGTCCCAGCGTATGATTGTGTGATCGAGCTTGAAGCGCCAATGCGGCCGGCGCCCGGCGGCCTTGAGCTGTGCAACATCCGCCGCCGAAAGGTTGAGGGCCGCGCGGTCATAGAGAGGCGGCAGCCCGCGCGCCTGCTGGCGCTTGCGCTTTCTGTCGAGTTCTTCCGCGGTTTCATAGCAAGGATACAGCCGCTCTGCCGAGCGCAACGCCGCAGCTGCGGCATCATAGAGAGCAAACCGCTGCGACTGACGCACAACCACGTCGGGGCGAATGCCGAGCCAGGCAAGATCGACATCGATCGCCTGCGCGTATTCCTCTTTCGACCGTTCAAGGTCGGTGTCGTCGAATCGCAAAATGAATTGCCCGTGATATTTTCTGGCGAACAGAAAATTCATCAAGGCCGGTCGTGCATTGCCGATGTGAATGCGGCCGGTTGGCGAAGGCGCGAAACGGACGATTGGACCTGTCATCATTTTCCCTGTGGTTCGGGCAGCCCCTACTCAACCAAAACACTTAAATTGAATGGGCTGTCTGTTCGCGGTCGTGTAGTCCCGCTTTCCGTCATTGCCGCTCCCTGTCATCCCCGCGAAAGCGGGGATCCAGTCCTTGTCGTGCGGAAAACAGTCACATCGCTGCGGACGCGGCTCTGACTGGATGCCCGCCATAACCCGTCACTTGCGACGCGCGTCCCTTCGGTACGCCCTTTGGCCCGTCGCCTGCGACGCGCGTCTAAACGACGCCCTATGCTCGAACATGAGAGGATGAAGTTGGTCAAGGCGGCTAACCCGGAGTTCTACCTTTCAATTTGAGTGATTTGAACCATCAGTTTCGGTCCCTGCCGCAGCGGACGCCCAACGTATTCGCAAGGATACACTCCAATTCATCGTCTCGGGGGTACTCTTATCGGCAGGTCGTGTCGATCCGATCAGGCCACGCGGGCTCAACGCATTCGCAGCTGGGCCTGCGACAGCCTCATCAAACTGTCACATGAGCCTGATTTGAAGGAACGGGCGGCAGCGCTTGCGAAATACTGCGGAATCAGTCCGGGAGTCGGGCGCCTTTTCGAAGAATCTGACCAAAAACTGTGCAAGCATTTTGACAGTTGCTTCTTCCGGCTTCGTGCCTATTCCGATCGAAAAGACCCAGGCAGCCGATAAGAATAGGGGCGCACCGGAAAAGTTTGAGTGTGTAATTTATGAGACATCCGATATATAAATGTCTCAGACTATATCCTCTGGAGCGCTGTGCGGAAAAGTTGCTGGACTTTTCTAGTGAATACTGGCTCCGGTCGCGCGTTTCGGAGCCTAATTGATTACGTAGCCGGCTTGTGATCTTTGGGCTATGCTGCTGGCAAATCCAAGATTATTAAAGCTCTTGGAGTCAAAGCACATTTCCCGAAGCGCGGATCTCGCGCGCGGTGTGGCCTGAAGGCGATCAGCGCAAGGGCAGCACTTGGGCGACAAAGGCCGACGGTCTAAAGGTTGCAAGAAGGAGCGCGCGTCCCGGTCGGATAGAATAAGCGTCAAAATGACTTGGATCATGTCATTAGCAGCGACGTTGACCTATATTGGCTAGATATGCTGAGAATGCCGCTTTATCGACCGTGCATGATTGAAAAATTTCGTGGCAGGATTGCAGAAGACTAAGTGAACCGATTTCGCAAGCAAGGGGTCTTCGTCGCGGCGAGGAACGAAACGAGCTGGGGGCTTGAAAGATGAACATCGGTTACGGGGCAGGCCTTTTCTGCCTTATTTTGATCGTGCTCAATTTCATCAGCATCGGCGTCGCTATGGCCCGGGCGAAGCCGCGGCGTGCCGCAATGCCGGCGCCGCAAGCCGGCCCCGCGGTGAGTATCGTGCGACCGTGCTGCGGGCTCGATAATTTCTGTGAGGAAACGCTCGGGTCGAGCTTTCACCTCGATTACCCCAGCTACGAGGTGATTTTCTGTGTGGCGCGAGCGAGCGACCCGGTCGTCGCCTTGATCCAACGCCTGATCTCGGCCAATCCTCGCGTTCCGGCCCGGCTCATCATCGGTGACGAGCAAGTCAGCGCCAATCCGAAGCTCAACAATTGCGTACGCGGCTGGGACGCCGCCAGATCCGAATGGATCGTTCTCGCCGATTCAAACGTCCTGATGCCGCAGGACTATCTGCAGCGTCTGTTTGCGCGCTGGGGCAAGAAAACCGGCCTTGTCTGTTCCATGCCGCAAGGATCGCGGCCCGAAAACCTCGGCGCCGAACTCGAATGCGCCTTCCTCAACACGTTCCAGGCTCGCTGGCAATATTGCGGCGAGGGTCTCGGTTCGGGCTTTGCGCAAGGCAAGAACATGCTGTGGCGCAAAGATATTCTCGAATCGGGCGGCGGCATCCGGGCGCTGGGCGCCGAAATCGCCGAGGACGCTGCCTCGACCAAGCTCGTGCGCGGCGCTGGTTTCAAGGTCAATCTCGTCGACACGCCATTCGAGCAGCCGCTGGGCAAACGCTCGGTCCGCGACGTGTGGCTGCGGCAGGTGCGCTGGGCCCGCATGCGGCGCAAGACGTTTCCGGCCGCATTCGCACCCGAAATCCTTGCTGGCGGCGCCTTACCGCTCATCTGCGGAGCCTATGCCGCGCTTCTGCTCGACTGGAATGTTCCGCTCGTCACCCTCGCCGTCGCGGCCGCCCTCTATAGCGCCGAAACATTTATGGCCGTTAGAAACGGCTGGTATTTCACCTGGCGCGCGCCCTTCTTCTTCGCGCTGCGCGATCTCATGCTGCCGGCAATCTATGTCGATGCCTGGCTGCTCGACGATTTCGTCTGGCGCGGCAATGCCATGACCGTCAGCGAGGAAGAACGCCCGAGCGTTTGACGGGCGGCAACAGGCGCTGTTGCGTTTGCCCGGCACGAACTGTCGGATAGTCGCCGCGTTGCGGCATCGACCATAAAGTGTCGCTTTAATTACCACTGTGATTACGGGTCCGCCCCAAAGGCGGCAGGGAGCCGCGCCCGTTCGTATAGCGTCGCTTGACAGTATGCAGGCCGCCTTGATATGATTTTGCGTGAAAATTCGGAACGTAATTCACAAGGGGCTGCGTCGCTTCATTGAGGATGACGACGCTTCGGGATTGCCAGCAGCTGTAATCCCTAAGCTTCGCAAGATCGTTTCGTTCCTTCAGGACATGGAGGGAGAGCTGGAGCTGCGCAGCGTGCCGAGCTGGAAAGCGCATCAGCTCACCGGCGATCGCAAGGGGACCTGGAGCCTGTTCTTGACGAAGAACTGGCGGCTCACGTTCCGGATCGATCAGACCGCAATCGAAATTTTCGATCTCGATTATGAAGATTACCACTAGGTGGGTGAAGCCATGACCCGAGCACAGGGCGTTCGCATGAAGAGCCCGGCCCATCCCGGTGGGTTCGTGAAGACCGAGATCATCGAGCCGCTGGGGCTGTCGGTGACGGACGCCGCACTGGCTCTCGGCATCACCAGGGCCGCCCTTTCGGCTCTCCTCAATGAACGGGCATCCCTGTCGCCCGACATGGCCATCCGGATTGAAAAAGCGTTTGGCGTCTCCATGGACACGCTCATGCGCATGCAGAACAGCTTCGACATCGCCCAGGCGCGGAAACGAGAAGGGGCAATTACTGTGGCGCGGTACGTTCCAAAGGCTCCCGGCGCGCCTCATCCGAAGCAGTTTTGAAGGTCGGAATTACGTACCCGTATTACGCTGACACGCCTATCTTTTCCGTTTTGGCGATTGCAGTGTCGACGCCACGTGATTTCGATCGGGGCAACAGGTGGCGAAAGCAATGTTATGGCGGCAGTAAATAGGTAAAGACGGGCATGTCACCGTGATTGCGTGATCGTCACCTTAATCCTGCACAATCCCATAATCCGCCTACTCCGCAGCGTCGGCCGCCTGCCGCGCCCGTTGCAGCCGCTCGGCCTTCAAAAGTTCGGCGATAAGGAACGCGACTTCGATCGCCTGCTCCGCGTTGAGCCGCGGATCGCAATAGGTGTGGTAGCGGTCGTGCAGGTCGGCGTCCGAGATCGCCCGTGCACCGCCTGTGCATTCGGTGACATTTTGACCGGTCATCTCGAGATGCACGCCACCGGCATAAGTTCCTTCCGCTTGATGAACTGCAAAAAAGCTGCGGATCTCGCTGATGATCCGATCGAAGGGGCGCGTCTTGAAGCCGCTGTTCGCCTTGATCGTATTGCCATGCATGGGATCGCATGACCACACGACCTGCCGCCCTTCCCTCTGCACGGCGCGAATGAGCGACGGCAAATGATCGCCGACCTTGTCGGCGCCGAAGCGGCAGATCAAGGTCAGGCGGCCCGGCTCGTTCGTCGGGTTTAAAATATCGATCAGGCGCAAGAGTTCGTCGGGCGCGAGCGTCGGGCCGCATTTGAGCCCGACCGGGTTCTTGATGCCGCGCGCATATTCGACATGGGCGTGATCTTGCTGGCGGGTGCGGTCGCCGATCCAGAGCATGTGCCCGGAGGTCGCGTAATAGTCGCCCGTTGTCGAATCGATCCGGGTCATGGCCTGCTCAAAGCCGAGCAGCAAGGCCTCGTGCGACGTGTAGAAATCCGTCTGCCGCAGTTCCTGGTGCGCCTCGGGATCAAGCCCGATCGCCCGCATGAAGCCGAGGGTTTCGGTGAGCCTGTCGGCGAGTTCCTGATAGCGCGCCGATTGCGGACTATCCTTGACGAAGCCGAGCATCCAGCGATGCGCGTTCTCGAGATTGGCATAGCCGCCCCAGGCGAAGGCCCGGATGAGGTTCAAGGTCGCCGCCGATTGCCGATAAGCCATGAGCTGGCGTTGCGGATCGGGCAGGCGCGCCGCCGCATCGAAAGCTATATCGTTGATGATATCGCCCCGATAGCTCGGCAATTCGGTATTGCCGATCTTTTCCGTCGGCGCGGAGCGCGGCTTGGCGAATTGCCCGGCGACACGGCCGACCTTGACGACGGGCGAGGCCGCCGCAAACGTCATCACCACAGCCATTTGCAGGAAGACACGAAAGAAATCGCGAATATTGTCGGCGCCGTGCTCGGCGAAGCTCTCGGCGCAATCGCCGCCTTGGAGGAGAAAGGCTTCGCCCTTCGCGACCTTTGCAAGCATGGCCTTGAGCTTGCGCGCCTCGCCGGCAAAGACCAGCGGCGGAAATTGCGCCAGCTGGCGCTCGACATCGGCAAGAGCGGCCGCGTCCGGAAAGACCGGGGCTTGTTCAATCGGCTTGGCCCGCCAAGAAGCGGGCGACCAGCGTTCGCTTGGCATCCTAAAACTCCGCGGGCCGCTCGATCGGCGGCCCAGACTTTCCGCTCTGTGTAGCCTGAAATCCAGACGCGCTCCACCGCTGATTTCAGGCGGCTTTTCCCATAGGGCCGATCATGCCCGGACCGCCGTTCGTTGGCGCAGAAAGGCGATGACCCGCTCTTCTGCGCGTTTTGTCGGCGTGCCGGCCCGATCGTCGAAATGCACGGTCAACACCGAATGCGGCGGCCGATTGGACGGAGCCGCATCCATCGGGTCGATCTCGATTGCCTCGAAACGATCCCCGAATTCCCGCTTATACGTGGCGAAACGCGCGTCGGGAACCGTTTTGTCGCCGCAAAACCGCAGCCCGATCATCGAAAGATCCTCCGCTTCGAACCGCCGCTTGGCACAAGCGATCTCGTCGGGGGAGAGGCCGATGGCGGCGCTCCGTTTCGCCGAGCCGAACGGCAGCGGCAGCGAGGGCTGTGACAGAACCGGCGCGATGATGGCGGGCTCGGTCATCATCGCCAACGCAAAGCCGCCGGTCAGACACATGCCGACGGCCCCCACCCCTGGCCCGCCGCATTCGGCATGAGCCTTTGCCGCCAAGGCGCGCAGCCAAGCGACGATCGGGCTCGACCGATCGGTTGCCCAAAGCGCGAATTCGCGGCGGACGCAAATCAGGTCCAACATTTCTTTCAGCGCGTAAGGCGTCGAAATCGGCCGACCCGGTTGGCCGAGCAGGCTCGGCAGAAAGACTGTCATGCCGGCCGCCGCAACCCTGTCGGCGAAACGCAGCGTGAGCGGATGCAAGCCGGGCATTTCGTGCATGATGATGACGGCCGGTCCCTGGCCGCGGCGAAAGACCTGCCGCGTCAAGCCGCCATGCGTGAAGTCGAAAACCGCATAGGCCGCAAGGGCCGAAGAATAATCCATGTGCCGCATCTCCCGCTTTTGGCCGTGCCGTCGCCACCGCCCCGTCGCCGGCTCAACCCGGATCTGTGACCTCGGGCATGGTCTGCACCGGGCCTGCGGGCAAGCACGCCGTCGCCGTCCGGCTGCTCCATTGATAAAGGAACAGGGTAGCAGCCAAACTGCAGAGTGCCGCAAAACTCATCCAAAATGCGGGCGATGCATCGTTGCCGGTGAATTTGATCAACGCATTGGCGATGGCCTGTGTGAAACCGCCAAAAATCGCGGTCGCAAGACTATAGGCAAGCGAGAAGCCGACGGTGCGGACATTGGCCGGCATGATCTCGGTCAGCGCCACGATCATTGCGCCATTGTAGCCGGCATAGAGAAAAGACAGCCAGAGCTCGACGACGAGCATTTTCTGAAAACTCGGACCGACGGCGAGCCAAGCCAACGCTGGATAGGCGGTCAAAAGAGTCAATGAAGTGAAGAAGATCAGAAGCGGCTCGCGGCCAAGCCGGTCGGAGACGGCGCCCATGACGGGCAGCCAAAAGAAATTCGAGAGGCCGATGCAAAACGTGACGGCAAGACTGTCCAAAGCCGAAAGCTGCAACACGGTCTGGCCGTAAGTCGGCGTATAGACGGCGATGAGATAGAAGGACACCGTCGTCATCGCGACGAGCAACATGCCGGCGACGACGGTTGCGAGATTGCCGCGGATCGAGCGAAAGATCGCAGCTGTGTCCGGATGCTCGTTGCGCGCCAGATAATCCTCGGTTTCAGTCAGCGTGCGGCGGATCAAAAACACAAAGGGCACGATGAGGCAGCCGAGAAAGAACGGGATCCGCCAGCCCCAGGCGTCGATCGTCCCCGGGCTGAGCCCGGCATGAAGAGCATAGCCGATGCCTGCCGCGGTCATGATCGCCACCTGTTGGCTCGCCGATTGCCAGGCAGCATAAAAACCCTTGCGACCCGGCTTGGCGATTTCGGCGAGATAGACTGATACGCCGCCAAGTTCTGCGCCGGCTGAAAAGCCTTGCAGCAGGCGGCCGATCAGAACGAGGATTGGAGCGAGAGGCCCGATCATCGCATAGCCGGGCACACAGGCAATCAGAACCGTTCCGCAGGCCATGAGGGCGAGCGTGACAATCAACCCCTTGCGGCGCCCTACTCGATCGATGTATCCGCCGAGCACGACGGCCCCCAGCGGCCGCATCAGAAAGCCCGCGCCGAAGGTGACGAAGACGGCCATCAGCGAAGCGAATTTATCGTCGAGAGGAAAGAAAGCTTGGGCGATCGCGGTGGCGTAAAATCCGTAGAGGAAGAAATCGAACATTTCGAGGAAATTGCCGCTGGTGACGCGAATAATGCGGCCGAACTTCGATTGCGGTTTTGAGTCCATCCTCGCGTCGATCCCGTAGAGCATTGCTTGATATTGGCGTGAGCCGATTTTATCTCCGGAGGAGATGGCACGCCCAGTGTCCTCCGCGAGTCCTAAAGATCCCGCAGAGACCACTTCCGAAAAAAGTTCGATGTTTATTGCGCCCCCCCGCCGCCGGGACTTGCCTCGCGCAGATAGCGCGCTGTGCGCGTCCGCAAGGTGACGAGTTCTTCGGCCGATGTCGGATGAACCGCCATAGTCGCGTCGAAATCCGCCTTCTTGGCCCCCATTTTCACGGCGATCCCTAGGAGCTGCGCCATTTCGCCGGCGTCGTGGCCGAGAATATGGACGCCGAGCACTTTATCGGTTTCACCGTCGACGATGATTTTCATGAAGGTCTTTTCGGCCCGGCCCGATACGGCCGCCTTCAGCGGCTTAAAGCTTGTCGCGTAAATATCGACGCAGGCAAAATCCGCGCGGGCCTTAGCCTCCGTCAGACCAACGGTCCCGATCTCCGGCGTCGTGAACACCGCCGAGGGAACATTGGCGTGATCGACCGCAGTCGGTTGCTTGCCGAACACCGTATCGGCAAAAGCCTGGCCTTCGCGAACTGCAACCGGCGTCAATGCCAGTCTGTTCGTGACGTCGCCGACCGCATAGATCGACTCGACATTGGTCTGCGAAAACGCATCGACCTTGACCGCCCCCTTCGCATCCAGGGCAACGCCGGCCTTCTCGAGGCCGAGCCCATGCGTCTGCGGGTGGCGGCCGGTGGCGATCATGATTTGGTCCGCGTCGAGCACATGTTTATTGGCGAGCGTGACCGACAAGCTCTTGGCCCCCTTATCGATGGCGACCGGCAATGTGCCGCATTCGAATGTCACACCGGCCGCAGCCAAGGCTTCGCGGAGATGCAGCCGCAGGTCCTCGTCGAAACCGCGCAAAATATTGCTGGCGCGCATGACGAGCGTCACTGCACTGTCGAGGCGCGCGAAGAGCGAGGCAAATTCGACAGCAATGTAGCCGCCGCCGACAATGATCAGACGATCGGGAAATTTCTTGAGATCGAAGACGTCGTTCGATGTGATCGCATGTTCGAGGCCGGCGACGCCGGGGAGTTGCGACGGCGCGCCACCCGTCGCGACCAAAATGTTGCGCGCGCTGATCAGCTTTCCACCATCGTGCAGCCTGATCCTATGTGCATCCTCGATTTCAGCGCGACTCTCGATGATCGTGACCCCGGCTTTTTCCAGATTGGCGCGATAGACTCCCGACAAGCGCGAAATCTCTCTTTCTTTTGCCGCGACGAGCTTGCGCCAATCGAAAGAGATTTGCGGGACGTCCCAGCCAAAACCGATCGCATCCTGGAAGTCATCTTCGAACCGGCTTGCATAGACCATCAGCTTTTTTGGCACGCAGCCGCGTATGACACAGGTGCCGCCGATCCGGAACTCTTCCGCAACCAGGACCTTGGCGCCATAACCAGCAGCTATGCGCGCAGCACGAACGCCACCGGATCCCGCTCCGATGACGAAGAGATCGACGTCGAATTCGGCCATGCTCGCCTCTCGTCCTCTGCCCCTGAATTTCCCGATGCAGCAAAGCCGATGCCGATCGGACTTGACCTAGCCCGGAATTCTCACATCTCGTGGCCCTTCTTCTTCATGTCTTCACGCACACGCGTGACCAGGTCTTGCGCAAGCGTCTGCTGCCAGTCCTGCATCGCGTTGACGACTTCATTGAAAAAGGCCGGTTGGGTTTCGACATATTTCTTGCCGGCTGCGCTCTCGAAAAATGTGTCGGCCGCCTTGATGTCCGTTTCGCTCATCAGTCTAGCGAAAATATGAGCGGCCGTGTCGATCATCTGATCCGCCCGCTTGTCGAATTCGGGCCTGAGCTCGGCAAGCACGGAACTGAGGTCTTGGGCGAGTTCGGGACGTGTTTGGGTGAACGTAATGGTGAGGCGCTCCATGGTCTGCGGCACCAGGGCCGCAAATGAGCGCGACATGCCGCTCGCGACGACGAGTTCGCGCGCGGCTGCCAAATGCGAGGCCGCAGGCTCCGGCGTGCTTGCCGCCGCGGCGGGCTCTGCAAAGCAAATGTCGCTCGCGCCGCCTGCCGAGAGGACAGCACAGCCCGCGATGGCCAAGCCTATGATTAAGCGGTACACACGCAGCAAAGCGTCGCTCCCTGGTAACAGACAAGAGGAGAAGGATGAGAGCGCAACCGTCGCGTTCTTTATTGCGCGACAGAATTGGCTCAATCGAGCACTCCGAAAATCTCTATGCCCTCTGCGCCGGCACAGATGACGCCGCTCGCAATGCCGATGAAGAGCCCGTGTTCGACGACGCCCGGCACTTCCCAAAGCCGCACGCAGAGCGCTTCGGGGTCCGCAATGGCGCCGAACAGACAATCGACGATGTAATGTCCATTATCGCTCACGAAAGGTGCACCCGCAGGATTGGTTCGCAGGCGGATCTCGCCGAAGCAGCCGCACAGAGCCGCTTGCCGTGCGATCATCCGGCGCGTTGCTGCGAGGCCGAAAATATTCACTTCCACCGGCAAGGGAAATTTGCCGAGCACCGAGACCGCTTTCGACGCATCGGTGATGACGACCATGCGCTTCGAAGCCGTTGCGACGATCTTCTCGCGCAGATGCGCACCGCCGCCACCTTTGATGAGCCGCAGCTGCGGGTCGAATTCGTCGGCGCCATCCACCGTCAAGTCGAGTTCCGGAATCTGCTCGATCGTCGCCAGCGGAATGCTGAGCGCTTCCGCTTGAAGCCGGGTGCGCTCGGAGGTCGGGACGCCAATCACGTCGAGCCCCTTTGCCACACGGGCGCCAAGCAAATCGACGAAATGGGCGGCCGTCGTGCCGGTCCCAAGGCCGAGCCGCATGCCCGGCTGCACCAGGTCCAGGGCGCGCGCGGCAGCAAGACGTTTTGCTTCTTCTGGACTAGGGGCCATAATGCGGGCTTTACAGACTATGACGCGGGCGCAGCTTGGCCGGCTCGCATGCGGTTAGGCCCTGGATAAATTCCCGTCAAGCCCGCCGAGGAACGGTGATAAGCACGCTTACTTCGCCGGCGGCGTGCACACGACCGCTTCGTTGAGGACATAGCAGATCGACATCGTGCCGGTCCGCAAATCGACCCGGAATACACCACCCTCGCGCTCGTGCCGCGAGGCGACGAGCGAATATTCGCTCGATCCCTGCGGACCCGCCCCCTCGCCCGGCGGGTAACACAAGGTGACCCCGACCGTGCCTTCGTTCAAGCCATATTGGCAGGCGCCGATCTCGCCGGTTGCCCGATCGAGCCGGTAGACGCGGTTGAGATCGGTCTCCGGAGCGGCCAGGAATTCGTAGCTCGCGGCGGCATGCGCCGCGACGCTCCCCGCCGAGGCAATTGCGAGCCCCATAAACGCCGCAACGAGCCTGCCGCAACGGCCAAGCTCGAGACCATAGCCGGCCCGCAGCGAAGCAGCATGGGCCGGTGGCAAAAAACTCATGACCAAGCTCCTGAGCCTGTGATCTGGCGAATCCCGCCGTATCCTTATGCGGCGGCAATCCGCTGCTGCGCGCGGCGCGGCGAATCGGCATCTCATTTATACGCGAGCGCGGCTTTGAGCGCGATATGCCAAACTCGTCGGAAGGCGGCTTTCCCTTGCAATGCAGGACGCTGCACTGCAAAACAATCTGGCACCTGCGCGAGACTGCACGGCGCACGGAAGTAAACTCGAATTTCCGTTGTCATATGAAAACGCCAATCCCCAAGCGAGCCGCATGTCCCCATCTCGCCCCCTCCTCGTCTTCGATCTCGACGGAACCCTCGTCGAAACGGCGCCCGATCTCGTCGCCACGCTCAACACAATTCTCGCCCGTGCCGGCTTCCAGCCCCTGCCCTATGAAATGGCGCGCGGCCTCGTCGGCGCCGGGGCGCGGACCATGATCGAACGCGGCCTCGCTTATTCCGGCGCAGAATTTCCGGCAGCTGAGATCGACGAAATGTTCGACGCCTTCCTCGCCCATTACGAGGCCCATATCGCCGATGCCTCGACGCTGTTTCCGGGTGTCACGGCAGCGCTCGACCGTTTCGAAGCGGAAGGTTGGCATTTCGCCGTCTGCACCAACAAGATCGAACATGCGTCGATCCTTCTCTTGCGGACGCTCGGCGTTGCCCATCGATTTCAGGCGATCTGCGGGAAAAACACATTTTCAGTCAGCAAGCCGGACGGCCGTGCCCTGCTCATGACACTCGAGCGCGCGGGCGGCACGGCGCAACGCACGATCATGGTCGGCGATTCGAAGACCGACATCGACACCGCACGAAATGCCAAGATCCCGGTCGTCGCCGTCGATTTCGGCTACACCGACCAGCCGATCGCGACCTTTTTACCCAATCGGGTCATTTCGCATTTCGACCAATTATGGGATGCGGTCGCGGGCCTGCAAATGGCCCTGTGAGCTTTCTTGCGTGGTCTCGCGGCAAATCTTCCGCCTTGACTTGGCAGCACACGCTTTCGTAAACCCAAGTGGCCGATGGTCTCAGGGCGCGTAGCTCAGCGGGAGAGCACTCCCTTCACACGGGAGGGGTCACAGGTTCAATCCCTGTCGCGCCCACCATATAAGCGATTGATTTTGTCGTGATACGGCGTTTCGACTTCGCCCGAGCCGTCGACGCAGTTCGATAGGCGGCCAAACATTCTAGCCCCCATCGCACGCTGACCTACGACGATCGCCGCAGTGTCAGCGCCATCCGGACGGAAGCGAGAGGTGCGGTATCGTCCAAGCTGATATCGTCCGCCTCCCCGTCGACCCCCAATTCGCGCCAGAGACGAGCCATGTCCGGACGCACGGGTTTGGCGCGCATGTCGTTATAGAGGTCCGTCATGACAGTGAACCCCGTCGCTTTGTCCGCGGTCGCTAGAATGCGCTCGATCGGCCAGTCGACCTCATGATTGCCGCCGGCCGCGAGCACACCGCGCATTGCGTCCTGCAGGCCAAGCCGGTTCTCCGTCATTCGTCTGATGCCAATATCACTCAGCAGACAGAACAGAGCACCGCCCCAATAGATTCGGCCCCACGTTGGGTCAAAGTCGAGACCCTGATCGCCTGGCTTCGGCAGCCCTTTCGGCATGTCACGCTTCATATCCGCCCAGATGGATTTCGCTGCAAGTTCGCCAGCCTGAACCCGCGCGATCGGCTCGATATAGACGGCGAGCCCTTCGGACAGCCAATTATATCGCCGGCTCATGTCCGGCAGCGCAAGATGCACCATCTCGTGCGTCATGACCCAATCCCGATGCAGGGCCTCCTCCCCGGTGTCGCGACCAAGCAGAATGCGGATGGCCGCGCCGCGATAGCCCCACGTGGTTCCGCCGCGGACGCTTTCTCCGTCGACCGGCACCACGAGGAAGCGGACGGAGGCGACGGGGAAGTGGCCATAATAGGTTGATACCGCCGATGCGGCTTCACTGATCCGCGCGAGGATGCGCGTCTTCGGTAAAACCAACTCTCCGGGCGCGAAGCCGACGTGGATGACCCCGCCTTGCGCTTGGAGATCGGTGGCTGGCAAACGATCGAAGGCGTCGTAGGGCATGCCTAAACCGTCGAGGAAATCCGATAAAGCTCCGTTCCGGCCAGCCGCAGAGGCATCGAGCGCAGAGGCGACCGCCACCACACAGAGCGCTCCGCGCAGCACCTCCCGGCGCGTGAACTCGCGCGGGTTGTAAGGGGCACAGGTGTCACGCGTGTTATTCTCATCTCTCGGTTCTTTATCGCTTGGACCACGCATCGGTCCGTCTCCCGTCGCCGGTCTCCGGCGTATGCTTGCACCGTCACGCTCGTGAGCAGGCTCGGATGTGGCCCAGCCATACAGCATGCTGAGGAACGGGCTTCTGTCACCCAAGATGCGGCTCGGCTCCCGCCCGTCACTGCGGTGGTGAATCTAAGAGCCTGCGGTGGCAAATGACAGATACAGGGTGTTCGAGCGGTCCTCGGGAGCGATCAATGTTTCGCGAGCGGATGCGGCCTGCGCTCCTATCGCACCGTGTCCTTGATCGGCTTGATACGCGCCATTGCCGCCACCGTCGCACTGAGCTCGGCCGCGGTGAAGGTGGGCAACGAACAGATATGATTGGCGCAGGCGAAAGCGGCGGCTTTGTCGAGTTCCGGATAGTCGACATCCGGGTTGGGCAGCGGGCCTTCCCGCGTATCCCACCACTCGAGCCGCTTGTAGAGCGCCGGAAATGAGCGGGCGGCAACATAGAGCTCTCGTGCTGCTGCGTCGTCTTTATGCCCGACGATCGCCATATGCGTCGGCTCTGTCGAAACTTCCCTATCGGCAAGGAGGACGCCGGGCAAGGGGCGCTCGAGTTCGGCCGCCGCGCTGGCGAGATAGCGCATCGCGTGCTTTGCGAGATCGTCGTAGGCGGCCTTTCCATCGTATCGGAAGACAATGTTCATAAAGCGCGCGACCTGCACCTGGTCGTCAACCTGTTTGCTCGGCTTGGTGAAGACGCCAATGCTCGCCTCGCTCTTCGCGTTGACGAAGCCACCGGACTCGTCCTTGAAGTTTGCCGCAATGAAATCAGCAGTTCGTACCGCATCTTGCAGCCAATGACGATCGCCTGTTGCAGCATAGAGGTCGACGAAAGCGCTCCCCATGGCGAGGGTGTCGCCGAGAAACGGGCCGCCGCGATCGCTGTCCGCATGACGGAAGCCGCCACCCGGCAACGACCGGTTGGTCTTCACCCATGCGGCGGCGCGCTCGGCGATGGCGAGAGCCTTCGCGTCGTTCGTCGCATTGGAATAATCGACGAGGGCGCTGATCGCCCAGCCGTTTTCGCGGGCGTAGATATGAGTGTCGATGCGCGGCATGCCGAGCTTGCGCCGCGCGGCGTCGCCAAGAGCGTAATATTCGTGTCCGTCGATGTCCTTGCTGAGATCGGCGTCCTGGCTGACGTAGAAGACCCCGTCCGGGCTGAGGAGAAATGTCGTCAGATAGGTCTCTATGGCGCGCGCGGCGGCGAGGTATTTCGGGTCGTGCCACCGGGCATAGGCCTGCGCGTACTGCCTGATGTATTGCGCCTGAAACGACATGATCTTTTCGAAATGCGGCGACTTCCAATCTCCGTCGACCGAATATTGGTAGGCGCCTCCCCAGACGGGGTCGATCAGCACCAGCGCAGCATCGAATGTTTGGCGCGCACGCATATCGGCGGTCTTGTCGCCTGCTTCGGCGAGCGCCATGGTGTAGTCCATACTGTCGGAATCGATGTATTTGGCGAACCCGCCCCAACTCCCATGAACCGCGTCGTAGCTTTCATCGAAAATTTTCGAGAGAGTCTCGCGTTCCGCCTTCGGCAACGACGATGACAAAGCAGGCGCCACGCCGGGCTCCTCGTTGACGGAAGGGCCGGGCGTCGGATCGTCGATGACGGCCCGCAGCAGCGATACCATGCGCTCGGGTTCGATGTAGCCACGGATCTTGGCGATTTCCGTGCCGTCAGGCGCGAAGACGATCGTCGCTGGCCAGCCCCAATCTCCATAGCGCGCAGACAAAGCGGGATCACCGTCCTGGTCGACGCGGACCGGAAGGTATTTGGCCGCAAGAAGAGATTGGACCTCGGGGTTGGAATAGGTCATCTCGTCCATGACATGGCACCAGTGGCACCACACTGCCTCCAGATCGAGGATGACGAAACGATTTTCAGCTCTTGCCTGGGCGAATAGATCATTGCTCCAGCCATTCCAGTGCAGAGGCTCTCGGGCAAAGCACGGATATGCCATCACCGCGGCGAAAAGAACGGCACAGCGCAGCGTCTTCATGATCTCTCCCATCGGCACCCGGAACGCGCCTGAAATTCATTACGAACGGAAGAGGCAAAAAGTTTCAGGCCCGCTGGTCTAATACCTCAAAGCCAGCGCTGCACTGTCTCTGTCATATCGTGCTCCACGCCGCGAGCATCGCTTCGCCTTTGGCGCGCGTCGCCGCCGTTGGGTCACCAATACTCCCCGAGCGGCTGTCATTGGTCCATCAAACTTGTGACGGATCTTCATTTGACCTTCGTCGCCCTGAGACGGCGTCGCAGTGGCGGACGTTAAGTCCTGAGCACTGCCGGAAGCGCGAAGACGCGAGAGGGGAGCGGGCCTGCAGGCGGACGGCGGCGGTTACGCGAGCCGTCGTCCCCCACACGGGAGCGGTCGCAGGTGCAATCTCTGTCGCGCCAATTATGAATTCCGTCTATGAATTCAATGGTCTATATGATCGCAACTGCGCTTTCATCGGGCATGGCCCTGGATATTGCCTGACGAGCGCGCGCGGCAAATCCGGCAAACTCGACCTCGACCTCCTATATCAAGGGGAGTTCACACCAAGCTGAGGGAGGACCGGATGGCTATCGAACCTGAAACGGTTAAGCTTCGCCGCGAACATGATCTCCTGGGCGAGCGCGACGTGCCGGCTGACGCCTATTACGGCATTCAGACCTTGCGCGCGGTGGAGAATTTTCACCTCGCCGAGCTTCCGATCAGCCATTTTCCGATTCTCGTCCGCGCGCTCGCGATGGTGAAGAAGGCCGCCGCACGCGCCAACAATCTGTGCGGCCTTTTGCCGGACACCAAATCCACCGCGATCGCCAAGGCCTGTGACGATGTCATTGCCGGCGAACTCGATCATGCCTTCGTCGTCGATGTGTTTCAGGGCGGCGCCGGGACCTCGAGCAATATGAATATGAACGAGGTCATCGCCAACAGGGCGCTCGAATATCTCGGTCACGCGCGCGGCCAATATGCGTTTCTTCACCCCAATGATGACGTCAACATGTCGCAATCGACCAATGACGTCTATCCGACCGGGATCCGGCTCGCGATCATCTTGAGCCGCTATGAAGTATCCGAAGGCCTCGGCCGGCTGATTGCCGCTTTCACCGCCAAGGCGGAAGAATTCGCCGGCATCGTGAAGATCGGCCGCACCCAATTGCAAGACGCCGTGCCGATCAGTCTCGGGCAGGAATTCAGCGCCTTTGCAACGACTTTACGCGAAGACCAGGCGCGGATCGAAGAAGCAGCGAGCTTGTTCCGTGAGATCAATCTCGGTGGCACCGCCGTCGGCACGCGGCTCAATGCCGATCCGCTTTATGCCGCACACGCGGTCGCGGAATTGAGCCGGATCAGCGGTGTCGATCTCGTGCAATCGGAAAATCTTCTCGAAGCCAGCTGGGATACCGGCGCCTATGTGCTGTTTTCCGGCGTCCTCAAACGCATCGCCGTCAAACTGTCGAAGATCGCCAATGATTTGCGGCTCTTGTCGAGCGGCCCACGGGCCGGCCTGGGCGAGATTCGGTTGCCGCCGATGCAGCCCGGCTCCTCGATCATGCCGGGCAAAGTCAACCCTGTGATTCCCGAAGCGGTCAATCAGGTCTGCTTTCAAGTCATCGGCAATGATCTGACGGTGACGCTTGCCGCCGAAGCCGGCCAATTGCAGCTCAATGCCTTCGAACCGGTCATCATCTACAATATTCTGACGTCGATGCGCCTCATCGCCCGCGCGATGAACCATCTGGCAACCCGCTGCATCGACAGCATCACGGCCAATGAAGCAAGATGCCGCGCCGGCGCGGAGGCGAGCGTCGCGCTCGCAACGGCGCTCATCCCCTTGATCGGCTATGAACGTGCCGTCGAGATTGCCAAGACGGCACTCACCTCGGGCCAGACGGTCTTGCAAGTTGCCGCGCAGGCCGGCCTCGACCCCTTGCTTCTCGCGCGCGTCCTCGATCCGTTGAACATGACCGGAACGAAACCGCACGGCAGTTCCGCGTAGCCGGATTGGCCGGTTTGCATTCGGCTCACTGCCATCATTGGCGCGTGACGGTTCACACTTGTTCGAGCTCGATCAACGTGCCGCCGAAATCTTTCGGATGAAGGAAGAGCACGGGCTTGCCATGCGCACCGATCTTCGGTTCGCCGTCGCCAAGGATTCGCGCGCCATGCTTCTTCAAGCGATCGCGGGCGGCGATGATGTCGTCGACCTCGTAGCAGACGTGATGCATGCCGCCATCGGGGTATTTGTTGAGAAACCCGGCGATCGGCGAAGCCTCACCCAGCGGCTGAAGCAATTCGATCTTGGTGTTCGGCAGCTCGACGAACACCGTCGTCACCCCATGTTCGGGAAGCGCCAAAGGCTCGCTCACTTTGGCGCCGAGCATCTCGCGATATTGCTGGCCCGCGGTCTTAAGATCCTTGACGGCGATCGCGACATGATTCAAACGCCCGATCATGGCCTATCCTTCCCTCTGCAAAATCGTTCAAAAAAAACCGTTTCAAACTTCTACGACAAGCACGTGCACGAGGGGTCGCTTGCCCCAGGCCTCGGCCACTGCGCTGCGCACCGCCTTTTCGATCGCGCCCGAAACGACACCGGCGTCGCGCCGCTTGGGTCGCGGCAAATTGTCGAATGTCTGAAACAAGGCGTCGTCGACGACTTCATCCAGGACGGCACCGGCACCCGTTTTCGCCGGCACACCGGCAAGCACGACATCGGGAACGCCGACCATATCGCCTTTCCCGTCAACCGCGAGCGCGATCGTGACGACGCCGGAAAATGCCAATTTTTGCCGCGTCCGCAAACTCTCGTCGCCCATCGGCAACAGCGTATTGCCATCCTTGCAGAGCCGGCCCCAGGGCGCCTCATCGATGATCTCCGGCTCTCCCGGCGCAAGCCGCACGACATCGCCATTATGCGCCTTCACGACATGGGCCACGCCGCAGCTTGCCGCAAAGCGCGTATGTTCGGAGAGGTGGATTTCCTCGCCATGCGCCGGAATGGCGATCTTCGGCCTGATCCATTCGTAGAATTTTGCCACTTCGCCGCGGCGGGGATGACCCGAGGCATGAACGAGCGCTGTGCGATCGCTGATGATCTCGACGCCTTGCTTGATCAGATTATTGATGATGCGGCCGACTTCCCGCTCGTTGCCGGGAATGGTCCTCGAGGAAAAAATAACGCTGTCGCCGGGGTTCAATCTGACGAACGGGTGATCGTTGTCGGACATGCGCGCGATGGCGGCGCGTCTTTCGCCCTGGCTGCCGGTTGCCAGAACGACCACATTGTCGGCTGCGAGCGACGGATAGGATTCGACCGAAAGAAAATCCGGGATGTCGTCGAGATAACCACAATCACGGGCGACGGCGACGACGCGCTCCATAGCGCGACCGACGAGCACGACTTTGCGTTGCGCCGCCGCGGCCGCCTGCGCAACAGCACGAATACGCGCAACATTGGAGGCGAACGTCGTGACGACGACGCGCCCCTTGGCATTGCGAATGATCGTGCGCAGGCTGCGTGCAACCTCGCCTTCCGACGGGCTCACCCCTTCGCGCAGAATATTGGTCGAATCGCAGACTAGGGCGAGGACGCCCTCGTTGCCGATTTCGATCAGACGCTGCATATCGGTCGGCGCGCCGAGACCCGGCTCGGGATCTATCTTCCAATCGCCCGAGTGCAGGATCGTGCCGCGAGGTGTGCGGATCGCCAGCGCGCAGCTCTCCGGAATGGAATGCGCAACCGCCACGAATTCCACGCCAAAAGGTTCGAGCGCGATCGTGGCGCCCTGCGCAATTGTCTTGATTTGAATCTTGGACGCATCGGCTTCACCGAGCCTGCGCATTTCGAACAGGCCCGCGGCGAAAGGCGTCGCATAGACCGCACAGCCGAGGCGCGGCCATAGATCGGCCACGGCGCCGATATGATCTTCATGCGCATGGGTGATGACGAGGCCGACGAGATCTTGCTTCACCTGTTCGATGAAACGCGTATCGGGGACGAGGATCTCAATACCGGCTTCTTCAGGTCCCGCGAAGCCGATGCCGCAATCCACCATCAGCCATTTGCGGCGCCTTTTTGGACCATACCCATAAAGGGCGAGATTCATGCCGATCTCGCCGAGGCCCCCAAGCGGTACGAAGACCAGTTCATCTTGAGTGCCGGGCATCAACCACCATCCTGCCGAAAAATCCCAAATTGAGAGTCAATCGCTGAATCCTGCGAGCGTACCTTTCGGCCGATCGACGAAGAAGACATCACCGGCCTCGATTGCGACGAGCGCCTCAGGAGTCTCGAGGATGAGCCGTCCGGTCTCGTCGATCGTGCGAAACACGCCCTCGAGCATCCGCGTCGGCATCGCAATTTTAACCGGGGCTCCAAGACCCGCCGCAAGCGACAGCCATTCGCTGCGAATTTTTTCGAACCCCGCGCCTGCCGACCAAACCTCCAGCCAGCGGACAAACTCCCCGGAGAGTGCGCAAAGAACGTCCTGCGGAACGACGGGCATAGCTGCGATCTCACTGAGCGCCGTCGCCCTATAGGGAATGTCCCGCGGGTAGGAGACGCAATTCACGCCAATCCCGACGACGCAGGCCAAACGTCCATCTCTGAGCCTTACGCTTTCGAGCAGGATTCCGGCGAGCTTGGCGCCGTCGAATACGATGTCGTTTGGCCATTTGATCCGCAGCCGCACGTCATTTGCTGTGAAAGAGCGCAAACTGCGTGCCAATGCAACCCCGACAACAAACCCGAGTTCCGGCGCCTGCGCCGGAGGCGCCACATCGATCAGCAAAAGGCTCGCATAGAAATTCCCGGGCGGCGAAGCCCATTGCCGCCCCTGGCGGCCGCGGCCCTTCGTCTGGGCTTCGGCCAGAATCCAGAGCCTGCCGGGATCGCCGGCTCTGGCACAAGCCAAAGCCTCGTCATTGGTGGAGCCGATTTCGGCATGCACGGCGAGGCGGTAACCCTGCCCCAGCGCTGTTTCGGAAAGATGCAGAATTTCGCTATTTTGCACAGGCGATGAAGTCAAAGCAACGACTTTGCCGCAGCCGTGGCTGCTTCGACAAAAGGTCCTGGATAGGCAAACAGGAAGATGACGAGAAGGCCGGTCACGGCGAGCACCGTCCGCAAAGTGGGGCTCGCCCGGTCGAAGGCCGCGGCGGGTTCATCGAAATACATGATCTTGACGATGCGCAGATAGTAAAAGGCGGCGACTGCACTCGCAAGGACGCCGATCACCGCGAGCGGATAGAGCTGCGCTTGGATCGCAGCATAGAACACGTACCACTTCGCGAAAAATCCCGCGAGCGGTGGAATGCCGGCGAGCGAAAACATCATCATCGCCAAGAAAAAGGCCATGAAACCGTCAGTCTTGGCGAGGCCTGCGAGATCGGCTATCGCCTCGACCGGCCGTCCCTCGACCCGCATCATGAGGATCGCCGCAAAAGTCCCGAGCGTCATGACAAGATAGATCGCCATGTAGGCGAGGATGCCTTCGACGCCGGCCTCGCTGCGCCCGGCCGCAAGGCCGACGAGCGCAAAGCCCATATGGCCGATCGAGGAATAGGCCATCAGGCGCTTGATGTTGCGTTGCCCGATCGCGCCAAAAGCGCCGATCACCATCGACAGAATCGCAATGAACCAGATGATCTGCTGCCACTGCGTGACGATACCGGAAAACGCAGTGATCATGACGCGCACCGTGATCGCAACGGCCGCGAGTTTCGTTGCCGAAGCAAAAAATGCCGTCACCGGCGTCGGCGCGCCTTCATAAACATCGGGTGTCCACATGTGGAAGGGAACCGTCGACATTTTGAAGGCGAGACCGGATGTAAGAAAGACGAGGCCAAACACGACGCCGAGCGAGACTGGCCCCTTGAGCGCCGCGGCGATGCCGGCGAAAGATACGGTTCCGGCAAAACCGTAAATCAGCGACGCACCGTAAAGCAGCATGCCGGAAGACAAAGCGCCGAGTACGAAATATTTGAGCCCTGCCTCGGAAGCCCTGGCATTGTTGCGATCGAAGGCGGCAATGACGTAAAGCGCCAGCGACATGAGCTCGAGGCCGAGATAGAGCGCAATGAGGCCGTTGGCCGAAATCAGCATCAACATGCCGAGTGTCGACAAAAGGATAAGGATCGGAAACTCGAATTTGTCGATCTTCGCGCGCTTCATGAAATCCCGCGCCATGAGCAAAGTCACGAGCGAACCGAGAAGCACGAGAACTTTCATGAAGCGGCCGAACGCATCATCGATAAAGGCATTGTCGTACAGGATCGCCGTCGATTTCGTGCCGAGCAAAATGGCCAGGATCGAGAGGCCGAGAACGCCGACGGCCAATTCGGTCATCGGCCCGTCGGACTCACGTCCGCGCAGTGCGCCGATGAGAACGAGGGCGACCGCACCGACCGCCAGGATGAGTTCCGGCAAGCTGTGAGCAAGGGTGAAGGAAAACGAGTTCATGTCTCAAAGCTTTCAGGGCTGGGCGAGCGCCAAAGCGTGAACCGCGGCAAGCGCTTTGTCGTAGCCGTGGACCATTTCCGCGACCGAGGCGGCGCAGCCATCGAGAATGGGGCCCGGATGAACCCCAAAATAAATCGTGAGCAGCACGAGCGGCGTGAAGATGGCGATCTCCCGCCCCGACAGATCGAGAATCCCTTTGAGGTTGGCTTTTTCCAAAACCCCGAAAATGACCCGTCGATAGAGGTAAAGCGCGTAGCAAGCCGACAAGATGACCCCTGTCGTCGCAAAAGCCGCCACCCAGCTATTGACCCGGAAGGTCCCGAGCAAAGTCAGAAATTCACCGACGAAGCCCGAAGTGCCGGGAAGACCGACATTCGCCAAAGTGAAGATCATGAAGACGACGGCGTAACGCGGCATGCGCGCCACCAGACCACCATAGGCCGATATCTCGCGCGTATGCAGTCGATCATAGACGACACCGACGCAAAGAAACAGCGCCCCCGAGACGAGGCCGTGCGAGACCATCTGGAAGATCGCACCTTGCACGCCCTGCACCGTCATCGAGAACAGGCCCATCGTCACGAAGCCCATATGCGCGACGGACGAATAAGCGATGAGCTTCTTCATGTCCTCCTGCACGAGAGCGACGAGCGATGTGTAGATGATCGCGACAATGGAGAGGGCAAAGACGAGCGGTGTGAAATAGGCGGACGCTTCCGGGAACATCGGCAGCGAAAAACGCAAGAAACCATAGCCGCCCATCTTGAGGAGAACTGCGGCGAGGATCACCGAACCCGCCGTCGGCGCTTCCACATGCGCATCCGGCAACCAGGTGTGGACCGGCCACATCGGCATTTTCACTGCGAGTGAAGCAAAGAAGCCGAGCCACAGCCATTTCTGCATGGAAGACGGAAACGCCGTCTTCAGCAGGACCGTAATATCGGTCGTGCCCGCGACGCCATACATGGTCATGACGGCAAGCAGCAGGAGCAGCGAACCGACAAGCGTGTAAAGAAAGAACTTGAAGCTCGCATAAACGCGCCGCGCGCCCCCCCAGACGCCGATGATGAGGAACATCGGGATGAGGCCGCCCTCGAAAAACAGGTAAAAGAGGACGAGGTCGAGCGCGGTGAACACGCCGATCATCAGCGTCTCGAGCACCAGGAAGGCGATCATATATTCCTTGACGCGAACCTTGATCGAGCGCCAAGACGCGACGATGCAGATCGGCATCAGAAAGGTCGTCAGGACGACGAAGGGCAAGGACATGCCGTCGACGCCGAGCTTGTAGACGAGACCGGCGCCGAACCAGGATTTTTCCTCGACGAGCTGGAAACCGGCAATCGCCGGATCGAATTTCGCATAGGCATAAAGCGACAGAAGAAAAGCGATCAGGGTCGCAGCGAGCGCGGCCCAGCGCGCATTGTTCACGGTCGCTTCGTCATTGCCCCGCAGCGCGAAAATGAAGGCGGCGCCGACGAGCGGCAGAAACAGCAGGCCTGAAAGAATGCCAAAACCGAGCATCAGCGAAAGCTCCAGAAGAGATACCAGGTGATCAGCGCAGCAACGCCGACAAGCATGGCAAAGGCATAATGATAGACGTAACCGCTCTGCAATCTGACGACTCTGTTCGTCATGTCGACGACGCGCGCAGCAATCCCGTCGGGGCCGAGACGATCGATGATGTTCTGATCGCCGCCATGCCAGAACAGGCGCCCGAGCCAAAAGGCCGGACGCACGAAAATGAAATCATAGATTTCGTCGAAGTACCATTTGTTGAGCAGGAACTTATAGAGGATGGGGTTCGTCCTCGCCCAAGCGGCCGGTGTGGTCGGCGCGATGAGATAGAAGTAGATTGCGAAGAGGGCGCCTCCGACCATCATGACCGTGGGTAAAAGGCTCACGAGCCCGGGAACCTCGTGCATTTCATGCAGGATGTGGTTTTCCGAACCGTAAAAGAGCGCTCCACGCCAGAACTCCGGCGCGCCTTCACCGATGAAAGTGGGGGCAAAGGCCAGACCCGCGAAGAGCGAGCCAAGCGCCAGAACATAGAGCGGGATCATCATCGTGTTCGGCGATTCATGCGGATCGAGATGATGCGCGTGAGCCTCGCCGGCATGCGCGCCGTGGTCGCCATGATCCTCGCCATGGGTCGGCTCGAGGTCAGTTCCCGCGCCATGTAGCGAAGCGGCCGCTGTTTCGACATGCGCCTCGGCTGCCTGCCAGCGCGGCTTGCCGAAGAAGGTCATGAAGATAAGGCGCCACGAATAGAACGAGGTCAAAGCCGCGGCGATGACCGTCATCACGAAACCGTAGAGCGCCGCCGGTTGCGCCGCCGATGCCGCATAGGCGGCCTCGATGATCGCATCCTTCGAGAAAAACCCGGCCGTGAACGGAAAGCCGGTGAGCGAGAGCGTGCCGATCGCCATCACGGCGAAAGTGATCGGAATGCGCTTCCACAGCCCGCCCATGTTGCGCATGTCCTGCTCATGATGCATCGCGTGGATGACCGAGCCTGCGCCGAGGAACAGCAGCGCCTTGAAGAAAGCATGCGTGAACAGGTGAAATATGCCGAGCGAATAGCCGCCGACGCCAAGGCCGACGAACATGTAGCCGAGCTGCGAGCAGGTCGAATAAGCGACGACGCGTTTGATGTCGTTCTGCACGAGCCCCACCGTCGCCGCAAAAATGGCGGTCGTCGCGCCGATGATTGTCACGAAGGAAAGAGCCACAGGCGCCTGTTCGAACAAGGGCGACAGACGCGCCACCATGAAGACGCCGGCCGTCACCATGGTCGCCGCGTGAATCAGCGCGGAAACCGGCGTCGGGCCTTCCATCGCATCGGGCAACCACGTGTGCAGCAGGAACTGCGCGGACTTGCCCATTGCGCCCATGAACAGCAGGAGGCAGGTGACCGTCATCGCATCCCAATTTTGGCCGAAAACATTATGGCCAAGAACTTCATGAAACGTCTTGTTGGCGAGACCGGGCGCGGCCGCGAAGATCTGATCGAAGCCGACCGAATTCGTCAGCACGAAGACAAGGAAAATCCCGAGCGCGAAACCGAAATCGCCAACGCGGTTGACGACGAAGGCCTTGATCGCCGCCGCATTGGCGGAAGGCTTTTCATACCAGAAGCCGATGAGAAGATAAGACGCGAGACCGACCCCTTCCCAGCCGAAGAACATCTGCACGAGATTGTCGGCCGTCACCAGCATCAGCATAGCGAAGGTGAAGAACGAGAGATAGGCGAAGAAGCGTGGCCGCCCCGGATCATCCTGCATATAGCCGATCGAATAGAGATGGACGAGTGCCGAAACCGTCGTCACGACGACCAGCATGACTGCCGTCAACGTGTCGATCTTTAGCGCCCAATCCACCTTCAAAACATGTCCCGGTTCTCCGGAAGTGAACCACGTCCCGAGAACCTGCACATTGGCAGGAGCCGTGCCCGCTGCGACCTCGCCGAAAACGATCCAAGCAAGCACCATGACGACGAACAGAAGGCCCGTCGTGACAATCTCGGACGCACGATCGCCAATCAGCCGGCCAAACAGGCCGGCGATGAGAAAACCGAGCAAGGGAAGGAAAACGATCGCCGTATACATGCCCCGCTCAGCCCTTCATCAAGTTGATGTCTTCGACCGCGATGGTACCGCGATTGCGATAATAGGTAACGAGGATAGCAAGCCCGATCGCCGCCTCGGCAGCCGCCACGGTCAGGATGAAAAGTGCGAAGATCTGGCCGGTCAGATCGCCGAGAAAGGCCGAGAAGGCTATGAGATTGAGATTGACCGAGAGCAAGATCAACTCGACCGACATCAAGATGATGATGATGTTCTTGCGGTTCAAAATGATGCCGGCGACGCCCAAAGTGAACAAAATGGCGGCGACGACAAGATAGTGGCCGAGCCCGATCGTCATGCTGCTTGCCCCTCTAAAGTCCGGCCCGCGAGGGCACTTTTTTGATTTCAATGGTGTTCTTGGACGTGCGGGCGTTTTGTGTCGCAATGTCCTGCCGCTTGGCGCCGACCTTGTGGTGCAAGGTCAAGACGATCGCCCCGATCATCGCCGTCAACAGGATGAGGCCTGCCGCCTCGAACAGGTAGACATATTGGGTGTAGAGGACGCGGCCGAGAGCTGCAGTGTTCGACATGCCGACCGGCGCCGGCGTCGTCGCATCCGCAAGAGCGATCGGCCCGATCTGCCAGGCGCCGACGACAAACAGGAGCTCTAAGAAGACGATTGCGCCGGTCACTGCGCCGATCGGCAGATATTGCAGGAACCCCTGCTTCAGTTCGGCGAAATCGACGTCGAGCATCATCACGACGAAGAGGAAGAGGACCGCCACGGCGCCGACGTAGACGACGACGAGGATCATGGCCAGGAACTCGGCCCCGAGCAAAACGAAAAGCCCCGCCGCATTGACGAACGTGAGGATAAGAAAGAGAACGGAATGCACGGGATTGCGTGCCGCAATCACCATGAAAGCCGAGGCGACCATGACCGCGGAAAACAAGTAGAAGAAGAACTCGGCGACATTCATGGCGACATTCACTTCCTGGCCAACTTTGTGATGCTTGCTTCAGATCCGGGCTCTAGCGATAGGGTGCATCGAGCGCGATGTTGCGCGCGATCTCGCGCTCCCATCTGGCTCCATTTTCGAGCAGCCGGTTCTTGTCGTAATAGAGTTCTTCGCGCGTCTCCACCGCGAATTCGGCATTGGGTCCTTCGACGATCGCATCGACGGGGCAGGCTTCCTGGCAGAAACCGCAATAAATGCATTTCACCATGTCGATGTCATAGCGGGTCGTGCGGCGGGTACCGTCATTGCGGCGCGGCCCCGCTTCGATCGTGATGGCTTGCGCCGGACAGATCGCTTCACAGAGCTTGCACGCGATGCAACGCTCCTCTCCGTTCGGATAGCGGCGTAGGGCATGTTCGCCGCGAAAGCGCGGCGATTGCGGATTCTTTTCGTGCGGATAGTTCAGCGTCGCCTTCGGCTTAATTAGATAGCGCATCGACAAGAAGAAGGCGCCGACGAATTCCTGCAGGAAAAGCGCCTTCGCAGCGGCATCGAGTTTCATCGGATCACCTCGAAGTTCTGATGCATGCTTTAGCCCCTCACTGCGCCATCGTAGAACCCCAGCCCGTAAGCTGGAGAACCGCGGCGACCAGGACGACCATGAACAAAGATATCGGCAGGAAGACCTTCCAGCCGAGCCGCATCAGCTGATCGTAGCGGTAGCGCGGCACGAATGCCTTCACCATGGCGAACATGAAGAAGACGAGCGACAATTTCAGGACGAACCAGAAGACCCCGGGGATCCAAGTGAAAGGCGGCACCGGGATGGGCGATAGCCAGCCACCGAGAAACAGGATCGTCGTCATGGCGCACATGGTCAGGATCGCCACATATTCGCCGAGCATCAACACCATGTAGAGCGTCGACCCATATTCGACCATGAAGCCTGCAACGAGCTCGGATTCGGCTTCGACGAGGTCGAACGGCGGCCTGTTCGTCTCGGCCAAGGCCGAAATGAAGAAGATGACAAACATCGGAAACAGCGGCAGCCAATACCAGCCAAAGAGGCCAAAACGCGTGTCCTGCGCCTTCACGATGTCGGTGAGATTGAGCGAACCGGCACAGAGCAGCACGGTAATGATGACGAAGCCGATGGAGACCTCATAGGAGATCATTTGCGCCGCCGAGCGCAAAGCCGCGAGGAACGGATATTTCGAATTCGACGCCCAGCCGGCCATGACAATGCCGTAGACGCCGAGCGAGGAGATCGCGAAAATATAAAGAATGCCGACATTGATGTCGGCGATCGCCCATCCGTCCGCAACTGGAACCACCGCCCAGGCACCGAGTGCCAGCAAGCCGGTAATGAACGGCGCCAGCACAAAGACGCCTTTGTTCGCACCGGCAGGAATGATCGGTTCCTTGAGCACAAACTTCAGCATGTCGGCGAAGCTCTGCAACAC
Source organism: Beijerinckiaceae bacterium (assembly GCA_052148755.1). Lineage (GTDB taxonomy): Bacteria > Pseudomonadota > Alphaproteobacteria > Rhizobiales > Beijerinckiaceae > Methylovirgula. The sequence continues at coordinate 47,988 of JBKQHN010000227.1, forward strand.
ACCCCAGGGTCCGACGACATTGGGACCGCGCCGCAATTGCACCGCCGCCCAGATCTTGCGATCGGCTACGATGATGAGAGCCACGAAGATCAGCAGGGGAACGAGCAGTGCGAGGCTCTTCAGGATCACGATGAGAAGCGTCAGAAGCCAGGCGCCGGACGACGATGTCATATGTGCTACTCCGCTGCCTGTTGCATGCGGCCCTTGGCCAACGCCGAACATTCGGCCATCACGGCCGAGGCGCGCGCGATCGGATTGGTGAGATAGAAATCGCGGACGGCAGAATGGAAGGGCGACTTGCCGAGCGTGCCCGCGGGCAGCGCCGACAGCGCTGCAGAATCGGTCGACGCGATCTTATCGATGTCGGCGAAGTGCGGATGCGCCGCATAGAGCTTCGCCCTCAATTGATCGAGCGAATCGAAGGGCAGCCGCTTGCCGACGACCTCCGACAAAGCCCGCAGGATCGCCCAATCCTCGCGCGCATCCCCCGGCGGGAAATTGGCGCGGTCGGCCATCTGCACCCGGCCTTCGGTATTCACATAAGTGCCGGATTTTTCGGTATAGGTCGCGCCGGGCAAGATGACGTCGGCGCGTTCGGCACCGCGGTCGCCATGCGTGCCTTGATAGATGACAAAGCTCCCCGGCGCGATCTCGATCTCGTCGGCGCCGAGATTGAAGAGAACATCGAGGCGTCGCGCTTCGGCCATTGCCGCCGCGTCGAGGCCGCCTTCGCCTGGAACAAAGCCGAGATCGAGTCCGCCCACGCGTGCGGCCGCCGTATGCAGGACGCTGAGGCCGTTCCACGCGCCTTTCACCGCCAGCTTTGCCGCGAGCGCGAGCACCGCTGATCCGTCTGCACGCGCCAGCGCGCCCTGCCCGACGATGATGAGCGGCCGTTCGGCCTTGGCGAGAACCTCGCCGAAACCACGGCCCGCGGCGACATCGGCGAGCGTCTCCGGCCCGGCGCCGAGATGTTGGGCGGGATAGGTGAGATCGACGCGTTCACCGATCAGGCCGACCGGGAAAGAGCCGGCACGCCAGCGTTTGAGGATGCGCGCATTGAGCACGGCGGCCTCGATGCGCGGATTGGAACCGATGATCAGAGCGGCATCGGCCCGTTCGATTCCGGCGACCGTCGCGTTGAAGAGATAGCTGGCGCGGCCGTTACGCGGGTCGAGCTTCGCACCATCTTGCCGGCAATCGATGTTGGATGTGCCGAGCGCCTGCATCAGCAGCTCGAGCGCGAACATGTCCTCGACGCTGACGAGATCGCCGGCGATCGCACCGACCTTTTGCGCGGGCGTTGCCGCCAATTTCGCAGCGATGGCAGCAAAGGCTTCCGGCCAAGTCGACTGACGCAACGTGCCGTCCACACGAATATAAGGCCGATCGAGCCTCTTGCTCTTCAATCCGTCGACGATTTGCCGTGTCTTGTCTGAGATCCATTCTTCATTCACCGCGTCGTTGATGCGCGGTATGATGCGCATGACCTCGCGGCCGCGCGTGTCGATACGGATCGACGACCCGAGCGCATCCATGACGTCGATCGAGTCGGTCTTGACGAGTTCCCAAGGCCGCGCCTTGAAGGAATAGGGCTTCGGCAACAGCGCCCCGACCGGACAGAGATCGGTCACATTGCCCTGCAGTTCCGAACTCATCGCGGTTTCGAGATAAGTCGTGATCTCCATATCCTCGCCGCGGCCGATCGCGCCCATGTCGGCTGTGCCGGCAACTTCGGCCGTAAAACGGACGCAACGCGTGCAATGGATGCAGCGGTTCATCGAAGTCCGCACCAAGGGGCCGATATATTTGTCTTCGACGGCCCGCTTGCTTTCGGCATAGCGCGACGTGTCGATCCCATAGGCCATGGCCTGATCCTGCAGATCGCATTCGCCGCCCTGATCGCAGATCGGACAATCGAGCGGGTGATTGATGAGCAGGAATTCCATCACCCCGTGCCGCGCCTTCTTGACCATGGGGGAATCGGTCAAAAGGACGGGCGGCTCGCCATTCGGACCCGGCCGCAGATCACGCACCGCCATGGCGCAAGAGGCCGTCGGCTTCGGCGGACCGCCCTTCACCTCGACGAGGCACATGCGGCAATTGCCGGCGATCGACAGACGATCATGATAGCAAAAGCGCGGAATTTCCGCACCCGCCTCTTCGCAGGCCTGCAGCAACGTATATTCTGGCGGAACATCGATCTCGGTGCCGTCAACGATGAGTTTGGTCATGCGCTTCTCAATACGGTAGCCCCCCGAGATCGGCCTCGCGCCCGATCTCGTCCAGACAGGTTTCGATGCGATCATCCGCGCGACCGCACCCCTCGACAATCGTCACAGCTCTCTCGGGCGCACGTACGCCCTCAGCGGCGCGCCCGAATTCAGCTTCCAAATCTCTCGCGCCAATCGACACGATTGGCGCGAAATGTCCATAGCAATGCCGCGATTCCGCGGGAATCGGGCCACATTTGCCGCAGGTTTCGCTAGCGCTTGCTCCCTCATGGCTGCGGCGTATCCGCGAGAAAGAATTGATTGCCGTCGATATCCTCGAAACTCGCGAATGTGCCCCAGAACATTTTCGTCGGCTCCATCACGAATTTCACGCCTTTTGCCTTCAACTCCGCGGTCGCTCGATCGGTATCGGCGCATTTGAAGACGATCGACGCCTTTTGTTCGGCCCAGTTCGGCATCATCGCACGGGGCATAATAACCAGTTGGGTTTGCGCTCCATGCGGTGCTATCTGAACCCAGCGTCCAGCTGGCCCCATAGTGACATCTGACTTGATCTCGAACCCCAGGTCTTCGGTGAAGAATCGAATCGAACGCTCCTGATCGGCGACGTAGATCGCGACAGTGCGGACAAATTCGATCTCGCTCATCGCTTTTCCTCTATTCTGCGGCGCGCTCCTACTCCGCCGCGACCGGGATCGGCTCGCTATGCGGGTTGGCCGCATATTGATCGATGCGTTTCTCGATTTCGCCGCAGAAATGACGGATCGGATCGTACATACTCTCGTCCTTAATGCGGTAGGTCGGCGAGCTCGAGACGGCGCTCAACTCGATCGAGACGAATCTCTATGCGGTCGAGCCGGCGGTTCACTCCGGCCAGCCCTTCTTCGAGGTTTGTAACTCTCACTTTCAAGTCGTTGAGATCATCGATGATGCGATCCAGCTTCGCGTCGAGACGCCGCAAATATTCGAAGATGAGATTGTCGGGCGCGTCGACCATCGCTTCCCCCTACTCCGCCGCGACCGGGATCGGCTCGCTATGCGGGTTGGCCGCATATTGATCGATGCGTTTCTCGATTTCGCCGCGGAAATGCCGGATGAGGCCCTGGATCGGCCAAGCCGCGGCATCACCAAGTGCGCAAATCGTATGGCCCTCGACCTGGGTCGTGACTTCTAGCAACAGGTCGATTTCGCGTTTCTGGGCGCGGCCTTCCGCCATTCTGTTCATGACCCGCCACATCCAGCCGGTGCCTTCTCGGCAAGGCGTGCATTGGCCGCAGCTCTCGTGCTTATAGAAATAGCTGATCCGCGCGATCGCCCGGACGATGTCGGTCGATTTGTCCATGACGATGACGGCGGCCGTGCCAAGGCCGGACTTGAGGTTGCGCAAAGTGTCGAAATCCATCGGCGCATCGATGATTTCATGCGCCGGCACGCAAGGAACCGAAGATCCGCCCGGAATCACCGCCAAAAGATTGTCCCAACCGCCGCGAATGCCGCCGCAATGCTTGTCGATCAGCTCGCGAAACGGAATCGACATGGCCTCTTCGACATTGCAGGGCTTGTTGACATGGCCCGAGATGCTGAAAAGCTTCGTGCCGGAATTGTTCGCGGCGCCGAAACCCGCAAACCAAGCGGCCCCGCGGCGGAGAATGGCCGGCGCCGCGGCGATCGATTCGACGTTGTTGACCGTCGTCGGGGAGCCGTAAAGACCCGTATTGGCGGGAAACGGCGGCTTCAGCCGCGGCATGCCCTTCTTGCCTTCGAGCGATTCGAGGAGCGCCGTCTCTTCGCCGCAAATATAAGCGCCGGCGCCGTGATGGACATAAATGTCGAAGGGCCAGCCATGCACATTGTCCTTCCCGACGAGCTTGGCCTCATAGGCCTCGTCGATCGCCGTCTGCAGCCTATGGCGCTCCAGAATAAATTCGCCGCGGACGTAAATATAGCAGGCATGCGCACCCATCGCGAAAGACGAGATGAAGCAGCCTTCGATCAGGATGTGCGGATCATTGCGCATGATCTCGCGGTCCTTGCATGTGCCGGGTTCCGACTCATCCGCATTGACGACGAGATAGGAGGGCCGCGCCGGATCCGGTGTCTTGGGCATGAAGGACCACTTGAGACCGGTCGGGAAACCGGCGCCGCCGCGCCCGCGCAGGCCCGAGGCCTTCATCTCGTTGATGATCCAGTCGCGGCCCTTATCAACCAGCGCCTTGGTGTTGTCCCAGCTGCCGCGCGCCCGCGCGCCCTTCAAGCCGCGATCACCGAAGCCGTAAAGATTGGTAAAGATGCGGTCCTTGTCCTCGAGCATCTTTCGTCCTCATGCTTTCTGCGAGGCGGGACCGCTGACGCCGTCTCGACCGTAAAGCGATGTCAGCGATGTGAGCCCTCCGACGGGCTCCGAAGAAACGCGGCCTGTTTGCGAGCCCGTTTTCACCGGCCGGCCGGCGGCCAGATCGTCGAGAAGCTTCTCGAAATTCTCCGCCGTCAGATCCTCGTAATAATCATCATTGATCTGCACCATGGGCGCATTGCCGCAGGCGCCGAGACATTCGACCTCGATCCAGGAGAAGAGCCCATCTTCCGTCACATGTCCGGGCCCACCGATGCGGCGCGCGAGCACGGATTTGATGGCGTTGGAGCCGGCCAGCTCGCAAGGCGTCGTGCCGCACATCTGGACGTAGAATTTACCGACCGGGGCGAGATTGAACATCGTGTAGAAGGTCGCGACTTCGAACACCCGGATGAAGGGCATGCCGAGCATCTGCGCGACCGTCTCGATCGCCGGTTTCGGCAGCCAATAATCATTCTGCTTCTGCGCCCTCCACAGCAGCGGCACCACGGCCGAGGCCTGCCGGCCCGGCGGATATTTGCTCATTTCCTTGTGACACCACGCCTCGTTTTCCGGCGTGAAGGCGAAGGAGGCAGGTTGATTTTCAGCGATACGGCGAACAGACATCAGAGCTCGACTTTCGGCATAATTCTCCCGCCGGGGGAGGGTTGGATTGCGGCATGTTTCATCGATCGACGTCGCCAAACACGATGTCGATCGTGCCGAGGATGGCGGTCACGTCGGCGAGCATATGGCCGCGGCAGAGGAAATCCATCGCCTGGAGATGGGCGAAACCCGGCGCCCGGATCTTGCAGCGATAGGGCTTATTGGTGCCGTCGGCGACGAGATAGACGCCAAACTCGCCCTGCGGGGCTTCGACCCCACAATAGACTTCGCCCGCCGGCACGTGGAAGCCTTCGGTAAAAAGCTTGAAATGCTGGATCAGGGCTTCCATCGAGCCCTTCATCGCGGCGCGCGACGGCGGCGCGACCTTGTGATTTTGCGCGATCACCGGCCCCTGCTCAGCCTTTGACAGAAGCTTCTCCACGCACTGCTTCATGATCTTGGCCGATTGCCGCATCTCTTCCATGTGGACGACCAAACGATTCGGGCCCCGGCGTCCCAGCGGGCACCGACATCGACACGGGACTGGACTTGAACCACCGCTACGATGGCCGGCCGCAGATCCAAATCGACCTCCCCGAGTCTGGCGGAGGGATGAGTTTTGGATCGGTCAGTATCCACACGATTCTGGGCAAAGCCCGCGCGGCCGCCGCGTGGAACACGTTCACCTGCACCGGCGAGGGCGGCTATCACGACCGTCTCAAGCCCTACGACGACCATGTGATCACGCAGGTGGCCACCGGCCTGTTCGGCGTGCGCGAGGACACCATTCAGCGGGTGCGGATCGTCGAGTTCAAGTACGCACAGGGTGCCAAACCCGGACTGGGTGGGCACCTGCTGGGCGACAAGAACACGCCCGCCGTGGCGCGCATGCGCGAGGCCGTGGCCGGCAACGCCTTGTTCAGCCCGTTCCCCTTTCACAGCGTCTACAGCGTGGAAGACCACAAGAAGCATCTCGATTGGATCAAGGAAGTGAATCGCCACTGCCTGGTGAGCGTGAAGGTATCGACGCCCACC